>NZ_JAOPXV010000149.1 GCF_025964975.1 Nocardioides sp. | reverse complement strand
TGATCGACCCCGCCCACCCGATGACGGCACGCCTGGACCGCGAGTTCGAGCCCGTGATCGCGCTGGCGGCCCGCTGGCGCGAGCGCACCTGGGACGACGTCAGCCCCACCGGCCGGTTCGACGGGGGCTTCGTCAACACCGACCACGTGCTGGGTTGGGTCGCCGACGACGGACGACGACGCGGCGACGACGCGCCGGTGCTGGTCGCACACTCCACCCCCGACTTCGCTCGGCTCCACCTCGACGATCCTGAGGCGGCTGGCCCGGAGATGGTGCGGGCACTGCGCGAGGTGATGGGTCTGTCCGAGCCGGTGGAGGTTCACGTGCACCGCTGGTCGCTGGCGCGGCCCGTGGGTGAGCGCGAGGCGCCGTACGCCCTGGAGGCGGGGCCGCACGGACTGCTCGGCGTGTGCGGCGACGGATGGGGCCCTTCGCCGAAGGTGGAGACCGCGTGGCGGTCGGGCCGCGACCTGGGTCGTGCGCTGGTCGAGCGGCTCAGCTGACCAGCGACCTGGTCATGAAGACGCTGTACGGGTCCTCGACGTACGCCCCGAAGGGACCGCACGGGACGAAGCCCGCCCGGGCGTAGAACGAGCGCGCCGGAGCGAAGAACTCCATGCTTCCCGTCTCCAACGACACCCGGGTGACGCCACGGCTGCGAGCGTCCTCGACCAGGTGCTCCAGCACGTAGGTCCCGACGCCCTGCCCGCGACGAGCGGGATCGGTGCGCATCGACTTGAGCTCCTCATGCCCCTCCTCCACGCCCGCGAGCGCACAGCTGCCGACCAGGTCGTCCCCGTCGAGGGCGACCCAGACCCGGATGTGGGTGGCGCGGAGATCGGTCAGGTCGAGGGCGTGCCGGCTCTCGACGGGAGCGGTCGGCTCGGTCTCGTCGAGGTGCGCCTGGAGGAAGGCAGCGAAACGAGGGTCGTCGAAGTCGGCGCGCTCCATCCTCAGCTGCATGGAGCAATGGTGACGGTTCGGACCGGTACGGTCGACGCCATGGCCGACGAGCTCTCGCCCCACGACATCGTCCAACAGTCAGCCCTGCAGCTCTGGGCGGCGGCCCAGACGGACTTCGATCCCTTCCAGGTGCCGCCGGAGGAGTGGGGGCCGACGGTCCCGATCAAGGATGCCGACATCGCCATCGACACCCACCTCGACCTTGCGACTGTCCGCGAGGCGCTGACCGCCCTCGACGGGCACCGGCTCGTCGTGGGACGCGACGCCGGCAACATGAGCGTCGAGTCGATCATCCCTGACCAGCCCTCGTGACCGAGCGTCTCTTCGTCTACGGCAGCCTGGCCCCGGCGCGGTCGAACGAGCACATCCTGGCCGACGTCGACGGGACGTGGGAGCCGGCCTCGGTCACGGGCGCGTTCGTCGACGAGGGCTGGGCGTTCGACGAGGGCTACCCGGCCATCGTCCTGTCCCCGGACGGTCCGGTGGTGGACGGCCAACTCTTCACCTCCGACCACCTGCCCGAGCACTGGGCGCGTCTCGACGAGTTCGAGGGTGTGGACTACGAGCGCGTGACCGTGCAGGCCCGGCGCCCGGACGGACAGTCCGTGCCGGCCCAGGTCTACGTGCACAAGGCCCGCTAGAGCCCCAGCATCCGGCCGATGATCTCCTTCTGGATCTCGGTCGTCCCGCCGTAGATCGTCTGGATGCGCGAGTCGGTGTAGGCCTTGGAGATCGGGTACTCCGACATGTAGCCGTAGCCTCCGTGCAGCTGCACGCCCGCGTCCACGGTCCTCTTCTGGAGCTCGGTCGTCCACCACTTGGCCATCGAGGCGAGCGAGGTGTCGACCGTCCCGGCGTTGAGGCGCAGCACGCAGTCGTTGACGAACACTCGCGCGATGTGGGCCTCGGTCGCCATCTCGGCGAGCACGAACCTGTTGTGCTGGAACTTCCCGATCGGCTTCCCGAAGGCCTCGCGCGACTTCGCGTAGTCGAGGCAGAGACCGAGGACGTGCTCGACGGCGGCGACGGCGATGCAGGCGATCGAGATGCGCTCCTGCGGCAGGTTCTGCATCAGGGAGACGAAGCCGGACCCCTCGGGGCCGAGGAGATTGTCCTTCGGCACGCGTACGTCGGTGAAGGACAGCTCGGCGGTGTCCTGGGCGTGCAGCCCCATCTTGTCCAGGTTGCGCCCCCGCTCGAAGCCCGGCATCCCGCGCTCGACGACCAGCAGCGAGATCCCCTGGTGCCCCGCGTCGGGGTCGGTGCGGGCGACGACGACCACCAGGTCGGAGAGGATGCCGTTGCTGATGAAGGTCTTCGACCCGTTCAGCACGTAGTGGTCACCGGCGTCGACCGCGGTGGTGCGGATGCCCTGCAGGTCCGACCCGGCACCGGGCTCGGTCATCGCGATCGCGGAGATCAGCTCTCCCGACACGAGCCCAGGAAGCCAGCGAGCCTTCTGCGACGGTGTCCCGAGAGAAGAGATGTAGGGGACGATGATGTCGGTGTGGACCGCGAACCCCGGTCCCGAGGCGCCGGCACGCGTCGCCTCCTCCGCCAGGACCATGTTGTAGCGGAAGTCGGTGATCCCGGCCCCGCCGTACTCCTCCTCCACGTCGAAGCAGAGGAGGCCGGCCCGCCCGGCCTCCAGCCACACCTCGCGCGACACCACGCCGTCGGCCTCCCACTGCGCGTGGTGGGGGACCACGGAGCGCTCGAAGAACGCCCGCGCCGTCGCACGGAAGTCCTCGTGCTCCTGCTCGAGGATCGAGGGACGTTCAGGCATGGTGCTCCTTCTGGGTGGGGCCGGAGGCACTCTCCGCCGGGGTGAGGCGACGCCGTGTCGACGCGCCTAGGTTGGCCGCATGAGCCTTGTGAGCACAGCCGTCCGCGCGACCCATCTGGTGACGAACGCCGCGTGGTTCGGCGGGTCGCTGATGGGAGCGGTCGGGCTCAACCCGGCGGCCCGGCGACCCGACACCCAGCGCGAGCGGATCGAGGTCTCCGGGACGGGCTGGGAGCGATGGGGTCCGGTGCAGGGCGGCTCGATCGCGCTGCACCTCCTGAGCGGCGTGGCGATCCTCGCCGACAACAGGAACCGCGTCGTGGCGCACCCGCCGACGACGGTCGCGGTCGCGGCGAAGACCGCGCTGACCGGCGCCGCCATCGCCTCGAGCGCGGCTGCCTATGTGTACGGCGAACGGCTCGGCAAGGCCTCCGGCGAGGACGGTCACGCGGAGGATCCCGAGGCGGCGGACCGGGCGCGGCGGAAGCTGGCCTGGCTGCAGTGGACCACTCCGGCGCTCACTGGCTCACTGCTGGTCCTCGACGCCCAGCTCGGCGAGCAGCAGCGCGGCGCTGCCGGCCTGCTCGACCGACGCTTGTGACGAGCCGCGCGGCGACGTAGGGCGGCTCCCGCAGGGCCTGCACGAACGGGTACTGCTCGGTCCCGGCCAGAGGGTTGGCCACCGGGTCGAACCGCTGAGACGTGTCCTGCTCGGACCACGTGATCTCGATGCGTCCGACGCGGACCCAGTCGCCCGCGCCCAGCGCAACGTGCAGCGTGTACGCCGCAGGCGGCGACCCGTCGACCGGCTCCGCGTCCGGGGCGATCATGAAGGTCGCCGGGCCTGCCGGCGTACGGACGGGCAACAGCGACGTCTGGTGGCCGAACCGGCCCGGGCCGCGCAGGAGCAGGAGGTAGCGGGACGGGCCGTGGGTCCCGGTGCTGGCGAGGAGCACGTCGGCGACACCGCCGTCGGGGCCGCCGGTCGGCAGCCGCAGCGCCATCCCCTCGATGTCGGGCCAGCCCTCCGGCAGGCCCATCGAGCGCGACCACCGCAGGGTGCACGGGTGGGTGCCCACCCGGGCCAGCGGGTCGACGCCGAGGCCCGGCACCGGGTCGGTCACGGTGAGGTCTCCCGTGCCCTGGCGGCCGATCGGGTGCAACGCCTTGTCGCGTCGGGCCAGGCCCGCGACGAGTGCAGCGACGCCGAGGGCAACCCCGGGCAGCGCGCCCGCAGCCAGCCCGGGGACGCGCGTCAGGACACCCATGCCTTGACCTGCGCGATCGTTGCCGCGGGGTCCTCGCTCGCCGGCGTCAGGGACAGGTTGGTGACGCCCGCCTCGCGGAACGCCTCGATCCGCTCGCGGACGTAGGAGGCGGGTCCGACGAGGTTGGCCGCTTCCAGCCAGTCGGTCGGGATCAGTGCCTCGGCCTCCTTCTTCTTGCCCGCGAGGTAGAGGTCCTGGATCTCGGCCGCCTCCGCCTCGTAGCCGTAGGCCGCCGCGACGTCGTTGTAGAAGTTCTTGCCCTTCGCACCCATGCCGCCGACGTAGAGGGCGAAGACCGGCCGGGCGAAGTCGAGCAGGGCCTTGGTCTCGGGGCCCTCGCCGATCGCGACCATGCCGCCGGCGGTGATCTCGAGCGGAGCCAGGCTCGACGACCGCTTCGCAGCGCCCGCCTCGAGAGCGTCGCTCCAGACCAGGTGGGCCTTCTCGGGGTGGAACAGGTGGGGGATCCAGCCGTCGGCGATCTCGGCCGCCTGCTCGACCGACTTCGGACCCAGGCCGGCGATGTAGATGGGCACGGCGTCGCGCTCGGGGTGGGTGAGGATCTTCAGCGCCTTGCCGAGCCCGGTGACGGCGCCGTCGTCCTTGCTCAGGGGCAGCTTGAAGATCCCGTCGCTCTCGAGCTTCTCGCGCTTGAGGCCGCGCCGGACGAGGTCGATCACCTCGGCCGTACGAGCCAGTGGCTTCGAGTAGGGCACCCCGTGGAAGCCCTCGATCACCTGGGGTCCGCTCGCGCCCAGCCCCAGGATCGCGCGCCCGCCGGAGACGTTGTCGAGACCCGCGACAGTCTGCAGCAGTGCGCCAGGGGTGCGGGAGTAGATGTTGAGGATCGCGGCGCCGATCTCGATCGTCTCGGTCTTCGCCGCGAGGTAGCCCATCAGCGTGGGCGAGTCGAAGCCGTACGCCTCGGCCACCCAGACGGTGTCGAGGCCCGCCTTCTCGAGCTGGCTGACCTGGTCGGCGGCGTCGCGGGGGTTGCCGGAGTACATCAGCGGCATCGAGAGCTTCATGCCTGCAACTGTGACACCACCACTGTCATCGTCGCAAGGAGGGTGTCTCAGCGGAGGGCCTGGCCGGCTCGGCGGCGAGCGCGCGAGGCGTGCGTCCCGGGCGCGACTCCCGGACGGGGGTGCGTGACCCACATTGCCCGGCTCGAGAATGTGGGTGTGTGACCCCCCGCTGGCGCGTCGGGGACGACTCAGCACACGGGGGTGCGGCACCCATATTTCCGTCGCCGAGAATGTGGCTGTGCCACCGCCCGGGGTGTGGGCGGCGAGGTATGGCGGTAGCGCGGCCGCTCAGGCCGGCAGGCGCGAGCCGAAGGTGACGTCCACCCCGGGCGAGAACATCACGTGGTCCGGTGGGCGGGCAGCCAGGTCGCCGAACCCGTGCACGGCCAGCAGCTCGTCGTCCAGCTCGTCCAGCACGGCGTGGTGCAGCGGCCAGGTGGGGTGCGCGTTGGGCCAGTAGCGGGTGCGGCCGCGCCGGTCCGCCAGGTGCAGCCCCCACCGGGCCGTGAGGAACAGCTCGAGCGGACCCGCTTCGAGGGGCTCGCCGACGCTCACCGAGATCCGCGAGCGAGTGCCGCGTGGTCCGGGCCAGCGGCGCCGGCAGGTGTAGGTGACTCGGCTCCCGTCGCGCGTGCGGGCCATGCGTGACCAGAGGTAGGGCAGCTGCGGGCCCTGGCGAGCGGCGAGGACCGGCGCCAGCCGGGAGGCGTCGAGGCTGAGGAAGACCACGCCGCGGCGCCCCTGGTCGTCGACGGAGTAGAGCCGCACGTTGGTCTCGTGGAACGACCCGACGTAGGGGAGCCCTGGGCTTCCCCGGAACCCGATGCCCTTCATCCAGAAGGGGATGAGTCCCACATGGGTCATGCCCTCGAACGTGTCGGGCCGCGTCCCCGCTGGGAGGTAGGGCTGGATGCGTTCGGGCTCGACCGCCCAGTGGAGGAAGGCCAGGTCCTCCCAGCGCTGGGTGAAGACGGTCGTCGCAAAGGTGCGCGGTGCGAGCGGCGTGATCGCCTCAGGCTCCATGGTCGGCCGTCCCGTGCCAGGACTCCCACAGTGCGGCGTACGACCCACCGGCGGCGACGAGCTCGTCGTGCGACCCGAACTCCGAGATCACGCCGTCCTCGACGACCGCGACCCGGTCGGCGTCGTGGGCGGAGAAGAGCCGGTGCGCGATCGCGATGACCGTGCGACCTTCGAGTACGGCGGCCAGCGACCGTTCCAGGTGGCGCGCCGCTCTCGGGTCGATCAGGGAGGTGGCCTCGTCCAGCACCAGCGTGTGCGGGTCGGCGAGGACGAGCCGGGCGAGCGCGATCTGCTGGGCCTGGGCCGCGGTGAGCGCACGACCGCCCGAGCCGACGACAGTGTCCAGCCCGGAAGGCAGCGCGGCGACCCACTCGCTGGCGTCCACCGCGGCCAGTGCTTCGTGGACCTCGCTGTCGGACGCGGACGGTCGGGCCAGGATGAGGTTCTCCCGGATCGTCCCGACGAAGACGTGGTGCTCCTGGGTGACGAGTGCGACGTGACCGCGGAGGTCACCGAGCGGGAGCTCGACGAGACCGACGTCGCCGACGGTGACGGACCCGGTCCTCGGCGGGTGGATGCCGGCGAGCAGGCGACCCAGGGTCGACTTCCCGGCGCCTGACGGACCGACTATGGCGATGCGCTCCCCGACGCCCACGTCGAGGTCCACCCCGTGCAGCACGTCGCGTCCCTCCACGTAGGAGAAGTGCACCTCCTCGGCGTCGAGCTTCTCCGAGGACGGCGTGCGGCCGGTGACCGAGCGGTCGTCCGGCACCTGGGCGACGCCCAGCAGCCGGGAGAGCGACGCCGCGCCGAGCTGGAGCTCGTCGAGGATCGAGACGATCCGGTCGACGGGGTCGATCAGCATCTGCACGTACAACGTGGCCGTGGTCACCTCGGCCAGCGTGACGTCGCCACGCGTGTAGAGCCAGCCCCCGAAGAGCAGCGTGCCGACGACGGGGAGCAGGTAGCTCAGCTCCATGCTCGGGAAGAAGACCGTGCGCAGGTGCAAGGTGTAGCGCTCGGCCCTGAAGGACGCCGCGCAGTCCTCGTCGCTGAGGCGCACACGCTGAGGTCCGAGGCCGAGTGCCTCGACGGTGCGGGCGCCTTCGACCGTCTCGGACAGGGTGGTGTTGATCTGGGAGTAGGACGCGGTCTCCGCGAGGTAGCCGTCCTTGGCTCGGGCGAGGTACCACCGCAGCCCGATCACCAGGGGCGGCAGGGCGAGCAGGCACGGCAGCGCCACCCACCAGCCGACGCTGAGCGCGGCGGCGAACGTCAGCGCCGCCGACAGCACCGCGATCGTCCACTCGGGCAGCGCCCACCTCACCGACCAGCCGAGCTGGTCGATGTCGCTGCCGGTGCGGGTCAGGAGGTCGCCGGAGCCGGCGGCCTCGACCGTACCGATCGGCAGCGCCAACGTGTTGGAGACGAAGTCCTCGCGCAGCTCGGCCAGCACCAGCTCGCCCATCACCTGCGAGCGGTAGCGGGCGAAGCGGGTCAGCACCGACTGCAGCACCAGGAAGAAGGCCAGCCACAGGACGATCGAGTCGACGCGCGCAGCCGTGGTGCCGTCCTCGACGGACTGGACGAGGTCGCCGAGCAGCCGAGGGGCAGCCAGCGCGGACAGGGCCGCAGCGATGTGGAGAGCGAGTGCGGTCCACAGCAGCCGGGGGTGGCGATGGGCGACCTGACCGACGTAGCGGCGGACGGCCCTGCCGTCGGCGATGGGAAGCCGGGTGGTGACGCTCATACGCGTACTCGCTTCGCTCCGTGCGCGCATGAGGCACATCTCGCGCGGCGACTGATGGCTAACTTCGCTCGCTCGCTCACGATGCGACCACCACGTCGCGCACGACGACCGTCCGGTAGGCCGGGTGGTTGGCCAGGAGCTCGGCATGGGTGCCGACGGCGACGACCACACCGTCCACGAGGAATGCGACCTCGTCGACGGCGTCCAGGACGAGCGGGCTGACCGTGGTGACGACGGTCGTACGGCCGGCGCGGTGGGCCTTCAACCGGGACGCGATACGGACCTCGGTGTGCGCGTCGACGGCACTCGTCGGCTCGACCAGCACCAGGATCTCGGGGTCCGCTGCCAGGGCCCGCGCGAGGACGAGCCGCTGCCGCTGACCGCCGGAGAAAGAGCGCCCCTTCTCCGTGACGACCGTGTCGAGGCCGTCGGGCAGCGCGTCGAGGATGTCCTTGGCGGACGCGGTGGCGAGGGCTTCGTCGACGCCGCCCTTGCCGCGCTCGTCGATCCGGTCGGCCAGGCGACCCGCGAAGAGCGCGGCCTGGGTGTCCGAGACGACGATCCGCTCGCGGACCACTGCATGCGGCAGCGAGGTGAGGGGGACGCCGCCGAGGGACACGTCGTCGTCGGTCTCGGGCGCGCACAGGCCCAACCTGTCGGCCAGCAGTGCGGAGTCGTCCGGCTGCTCGGACACGATGGCGACGAGCGTGCCGGGACGGACTCGCAGGCCCGAGCGCACGTCGAGGAGGTCGCTGTCGGCAGGAGGGGCTGGGGAGGGGGAGGCGGGGTCGACGACGTCGGGATCCAGGGCGAGGACCCGGCACACCCGGCCGGCCGCGACGCGGCCGCGGATCATCTTGTTGGCGAACTCCGTCGCCGTACGCAGCGGGATCAGGAGGAAGGCGGAGTAGCCGTAGAACGCGACGAGCTCACCGGCACTGAGCTGTCCGACGACCGCGGCGCGGCCGGCGAGCCAGACCACGAGCACGACGAAGACGCCGGGAAGGAAGATCTGCAGGGCGTCGAGCACCGACTGGAGCTTGGCGACGTTGACCGCCGCCACCCGGGTGGCCTGGGACTCGCGCCGGTAGCGGTCGAGGAAGACACCTTCGCCGCCGATCCCGCGCAGGACGCGCAGCCCGCCCACGATGTCGGTGCCGGTGTTGGAGAGGTCGCTGCGCATCTGTCGTTCGGTGGCGCTGCGGACCTGCAGTGGCTTGAGGATCGGGCCGAGCACGAGCAGCAACAGGGGCACGCCGATCAGCACCACGAGACCGAGCTGCACCGACGTCGTCAACAGGATCGTCGAGACCAGCAGGAAGGAGACGATGGCACCCGAGAAACGCGCGGTCACGTCCATCACGTTGCCGATGTGGTTGAGGTCGGTGGTGCCGATCGCGATCACCTCGCCGGTGCTGACCTTGCGTGGCAAGGAGCCACCGAGGCGGACCGACTGTCGGGTGATGAGCTGGACGACGCGGTAGGACGCGGTGAGCCAGTTGGTCACCGCGAACCGGTGACGCATGATCCCGGTGACCGCCTGGACCAGACCGATCAGCAGCATCACCCCGGCCCAGAGCAGCAGCTGCGACTGGTCACGATCGGCGACACCCCGGTCGATCGCGCGGCCGAGGACGGCCGGCAGCACGGCCTGGCACGACATCCAGAGGATCCCGAAGGTCATCCCGCCCAGCAGGGTGCGCCGCTGTCCCATTGCCAGCCACCACAGGAAGCGTCCGGGTGAGCGATGGTCCGCGATACCGGGGTCGGGGACGGGAAGCTGACGCACTCTGACGAGGCTACGGAGGAGGTGGGTGTCCTAGCGAATCCTTTGTTGCCGCTCGCTCCTCACGCGACGTTCACCTGCCTGTCGCCGCACCGATGCCTGCCGGGCTCACCGTGGTCCCATGAGCGTGACCTGCCAGCAGCCGGCCCTCGACCGGACCCCCAGCCTCGTCATCACCCCGGCGATCGTCGCCCATCGCGGCGCCAGCGGACACCGTCCGGAGCACACGCTGTCGGCCTACCGGGCCGCGATCCGCATGGGCGTCGACGACATCGAGATCGACCTGGTCAGCACCCGGGACGGGGTGCTGGTCGCGCGCCACGAGCCCGAGCTGAGCGGCACCACCGATGTCGCGGAGCACCTCGAGCTCGCGGACCGGAGGGGGACGAAGACGATCGAGCGCCGCGTGGTCACCGGGTGGTTCGCCGAGGACTTCACCCTGGCCGAGATCAAGACGCTCACGGCCCGCGAGCGGCGGCCGGCCATGCGTCCGGCCAGCGCTGCCCACGACGGACGTGAGGGCATCGCCACGCTCACCGAGATCCTGACGATGGTGCACGCCGAGTCCATGCGTCGGCGTCGCAGCGTGGGAGTGATGATCGAGCTCAAGCACGCGGCGTACTTCGACTCCATCGGCCTGCCCCTCGACGTACCCCTCCTTGCTGCGCTCCGTCGCCACGACCTCGACGGGCCCATGGCCCGCATCAGCCTGATGGCCTTCGAACCGCAGATCCTCCAGCGGCTGGCCCTGCGGACCCGGCTGCCGATCATCCAGCTGCTCGCGGTCGGTGACTCGCACGCCGTGCTGTGCACCCCGGCGGGACTGGCCAGGATCGACGAGTACGCCGACGGCATCGGCCCGCACAAGAGCCTGGTCCTGCCTCGTGATGCGTCCGGTGCCATCGGTGACCCGTCCACGCTGGTGCGGGACGCCCATCGTCTCTGGCTGACCGTGCACGTGTGGACCGTGCGCGCCGAGAACCGTTTCCTGCCCAGCAACCTGCGACGCGGGCTCGACCTTGATGCGTACGGCGACATGGCCGGTGAGGTCCGGGCGCTCCTCGACGTCGGTGCCGACGGCGTCATCACCGACCACCCGGACCTCGCCGTGAGCGCTGTCCGGGAGCTCGTCAGCTGAGGCGCGTGGTGTCCTCGGACCCGGACCCGGACTCGGACCCGGACTCCGGCTCCGGCTCGGACCACGCGGGCTCGGGCTGCACGTAGGCCGGCCCTGCGGGCACGTGGTCCTTCGACCGTCGCCCGGTCAGTGCGACGGCGAGGAGGCCGGCGAGCCCGGCGGCGAGCCAGGGCAGCGGCATCAGCCATCGCAGGTCGCCGCGCCCGATCGCGCTGGTCTCCAGCAGGAGCCAGATGAAAGTCAGGCCGAGGAAGGCCACGCCCATCACGAGGTGGGCAACGCTGACCGGGTGCCGTCCCGACGCGTCCGCTTCGACCTCGGACTGGATGGCGTCATCGGGGGAGGGGTGGCTCATGGGGGACCTCACTGCTCTCGGGACTCGCGGATGGTGACCTCGCCGACGCCGAGGTCGACGTAGATGCGCAGGTCGGGAACCTCGTTGCCGCCGTCGAGGAGGTTCTCGACCGTGACGTCGAAGCCGTCGTTGTGCTGGTCGAAGACGTCGACGTCGCCGACACCGGTCGTAGCGGCCGCCTGGACGTCCATACCGCGCGGGACGATGACCTCGATCTCCCCGACACCGCCCTCGACCGTGATCTCGTGGCCGTCGAGCCCGTCGACGTCGTCGACGGCAGAGAGGTCAAGCGTGAGCTCACCCCCGTCGAGGGTGTAGAACCCACGGACGTCCTCGGAGGTCGTCGGGGTGTAGGCGAGCGTGGTGTCCACGTAGTTGGACGTGGCGGTGGCGATGAGCGTCACGGCGCTCAGCACGAGGCCGATGAGGATCAGGCCGCCGGCGCGTCCCCAGAAGGCTCCCAGGACCAGCATCGCGCCGGTCAGGGCGAGGCTCAGGGCGGGGTACGCCGCGTCGGGGACGTCGGTGCCGGAGACGTCGATGATGCCCAGCGTGCCGACCCCGGTCGCGATCAGCGCGAGCGTGAACCAGAAGAGGATCGGGCCCTTCTTGCGCGGGTTGCGCGGCCGGGAGTAGCTCGCCCGGTCGTAGGTCTGGTACGGCTGCTGGTACGGCTGGTAATGACTGCGCGGCACCGCCGCCGTCTGCGAATCCCAGATCGGTTGCTCCGGCGCGGCGGTCGGCGTCGTGGTGGTGGGCGAGGCGGGTGACGAGGGGGGGGAGGCTCCGGTCACCGGGGCGGCGTAGCCGGTCACCGCCGGCACGTAGGGACGAGGTCCCTGGTCCTTGCGGTTGAGGAACCACACGATGCCCAACGCCACGATGACGAGCGGCCAGGGGAACCAGAACGCTCCTGCCGAGTCACCAACTGCGGCCAGCGCCGCCACGATGCCGGCGATGAGGAGGGCGATTCCGCGGTTGCGGTCGTCGAGCCCGAGCGGCTGCGCGGTCGATCCCTCCTCCGGGACGAGCAGCCAGGCTGCGCCGTACACCACGAGGCCGGCACCGCCGAAGAACACCAGCACCACGAGCGTGACGCGGACGATGATCGGATCGATGTCGAGGTGGCGCGCCAGGCCGGCCGAGACGCCGGCGATACGACGGTCGAGGTTGCTGCGGCGGAGCCGGCCGAGGTCGAGGACGTCGTTGCGAGTGGGTCGCGGGCTCTGCTGGTCGGGCCGGTCGGCAGCAGGCCGGGGCTCGGCGGCCGGCGGTGGAGAGGGGTTCGTCATGGCTCCAGTCAACGCCCAGCGGCCGGCCGGCACCATCGGGGACGTCCCTGATCATCGACCCGCGTCGGTCGGACGGTCACCTCAGGGTTCGTTCGGGGTCGATCCTCATGGTGGGCACGCGCCCTGCCTGCGACGATGGACACACGATGAGCCTCGCTTCCCCCCACCCTCCGTCCGGGCCCCCACCCGTGGCCCCTCCCTTCCGCCGCGCCACCCGCGACACCGAGTCACCCATTGCGGGCGGCGTGTCCGGCGGGTTGGCGGCGCACTTCGGCGTGCCCGTCCTGTGGGTGCGGGTCGCCTTCGTCGTGCTCACAGTGCTGGACGGTGTCGGGCTGATGCTCTACGCCGGTCTGTGGATGTTCCTGCCCACCGACTCCCGGTTCGACCAATCGGCCCCGGGGCTGGAGAGCGCCACCCGCACCGGCAAACGGCCTCGGCGCGTCTCTCGACTGCGGGACGCAGGCCCTGCCATCGCCATCGGTGCGCTGCTCTTCGGGGCGGTCCTCGCGTTCGAGGCCGCCTTCGGCCAGGGGGCACTCTTCTGGCCGGTCGTGATCGCGGTGGCCGGCATCGGGCTGCTGTGGCGCCAGGCGGACGAGGCGCAGCGTGAGCGCTGGCTGGACTCGACCGGGCGCATCGATCCCTTCCGTGCCGTCTTCGGCGTCGGCGGCTGGGCCTCCTACTTCCGCGTGTTCGCCGGCCTCTCGCTGGTCGTCGGCGCGCTGATCATGTTCGCCGTCTGGACCGGGACGTTCGCCTTCGCCGTGCCGGTCGTCATCGCGGGCCTGCTCGGTGTGCTCGGACTCGCGATCGTCGTCGGTCCCTGGGCGGTCCGCCTGGTCCACGACCTCGGCGCGGAGCGGGCCGAGCGGGTCCGCAGCCAGGAGCGCGCAGACATGGCCGCCCACCTGCACGACTCCGTGCTCCAGACCCTCGCCCTCATCCAGAAGAACTCCGGCGACGCCGCGATGGTGGCCCGGCTCGCCCGCTCGCAGGAGCGCGACCTGCGCTCCTGGCTCTTCGAGTCGGTGGGCACCGACGTCACCCTGGCCGGCGAGCTCCGCGCCATCGCAGCCATCGTGGAGGACACCTACTCCGTGGTCGTCGACGTCGTGGCGGTCGGCGACGTAGACATGACCGAGGCGCTCAAGCCCATCACCGATGCCGCCCGCGAGGCCCTCGCCAACGCTGCCAAGCACGCCGGGGTCAAGCACATCGATGTGTACGCCGAAGTGTCGGCCACCGCCGTCGATGTGTTCGTCCGCGACCGCGGCGCGGGCTTCGACACCACGGCCATCGCGGGCGACCGCCAAGGCGTCCGTGGCAGCATCATCGACCGGATGGCCCGCCACGGCGGGACCGGCGAGGTGCGCTCCGCGCCCGGCGACGGCACCGAGGTGCGGCTCCACCTGCCCCTGATGAATGAGGAATCACCATGAACAACGCGACCAGTGCCACCGGGACCCCCCGTCCTGTCCGGATCGTGATCGTCGACGACCACGCGATGTTCCGCGCCGGGGTACGTTCCGAGCTCACCACGGTGGGCGCGGGGGTGGTGGACATCGTCGCGGAGGCCGCTGACGTCGACTCCGCGGTCGCCGTCATCCGCGAGCAGCAGCCGCACGTCGTGCTGCTGGACGTCCACCTCCCCGGCGGCGGGGGTGCCGAGGTGATGCGACGGATGCCGGCACCCGACGCGCGCTATCTGGCGTTGTCAGTGAGTGACGCCGCCGAGGACGTCATCGGCACCATCCGGGGCGGGGCCAGGGGATACGTCACCAAGACGATCACCGGACCGGAGCTCGTCGATGCGATCGCCCGCGTGGCAGGGGGCGACGCGGTGTTCTCGCCCCGACTGGCCGGCTTCGTGCTCGACGCCTTCGCCGGGTCCATCGACGTCGCGGCCGTCGACGAGGACCTCGACCGGCTCACCGAGCGCGAGCGCGAGGTGATGCGCCTGATCGCGCGCGGCTACGCCTACAAGGAGGTCGCCAAGGAGCTCTTCATCTCGGTGAAGACGGTCGAGACCCACATGTCCTCGACCCTGCGCAAGCTCCAGCTCTCCAGCCGGCACGAGCTCACCCGCTGGGCCTCCGACCGCCGGCTCCTCTAGCACGCTCCTGGGGGTGGGGGGCGATTGACAACAGCCCGCGGAACCGGTGGGCTCGGCCCACCCATTTCCTCTCGGATCGAGGCAGAGCCGTGGCCCACACCAGCGATGTGTCCGTCGCCGAGCATGACGACGGCACCGGCCTCAAGAGGTCGATCACGGGCAAGCAGCTGTTCTTCTACACCCTCGGAGACGTCCTGGGCTCGGGGATCTACGTCCTCATCGGCCTCGTCGCCGCTGCGGTCGGCGGGGCGTTCTGGATTGCCTTCGCGGTCGGCGTCTCCGTCGCCGCCATCACCGGGACGGCGTACGCCGAGCTGGTGACCAAGTATCCCCAGGCGGCCGGGTCGTCGCTGTACGTCCAGAAGGCCTTCGGCAACAAGGCCCTCACCTTCCTGGTGACCGTGTCGTTCCTCGCCGCGAGCTTCGCCGCCTCGGGCTCGCTGGCGGCCGGCTTCGCGTCGTACTTCTCCGAGCTGTGGGCGGGTCCGCCCGCTCTGCTGGTCGCGCTGGTCTTCGTCGCCCTTCTGGTCCTCATCAACTACATCGGCATCAGCGAGTCGGTGGTGACGAACATGGTGATGACCTTCGTCGAGCTCAGCGGGCTCATCATCGTGCTGATCATCGCGGCCATCCACATCGGTCGGGGCGACGCCGACTTCGAGACGCTCACCGACATCAGCGTCTCGGGCAACCCGGCCCTGGCGGTCCTGGCCGGGGTGGCGCTGTCCTTCTTCGCCATGACGGGCTTCGAGAACACCGCCAATGTCGCCGAGGAGACCATCGACCCGCACAAGGCGTTCCCACGCTCCCTCGTCGGCGGCATGATCGTGGCCGGCACGGTCTACGTGCTGGTCTCGATGGCAGCGGCCCTCACCGTGCCCACCGACGAGCTGGCCAAGTCGGAGGTCGCCCTCCTCGAGGTCGTCAAGCAGGGCATCCTGCCGTTCTCCACCGACCTGATGGTCACCATCTTCACGGTCATCGCCCTCGTGGCGATCACCAACACCACCCTGGTCACCCTGGTCACCCAGCCGCGCATCCTCTACGGCATGGCGCGCGAGGACGTCGTCCCGGGCGTCTTCGCCAAGATCCACCCCACTCGGCGCAGCCCGTGGGTCGGCCTGCTCTTCAGCGGCCTGGTCGTGGGCGCCCTGCTGATCATCGGCACGCTGATCACCGAGGCGGGCGGCAAGCTCGACGTCGTCGAGCGCCTTGCCCTGGTGACGGTGGTGTTCCTCCTCGCGATCTACGCCCTCGTCATCATCACCTGCCTGAAGCTGCGCGGGCAGGACGAGGACGAGCGGGCGTTCCGGGCCAACACACCCCTGCTCGTCGTGGGGCTCGTCGGCAACCTCGCCATCCTCTACTGGGTCATCTACGACGACCCCGGCTCGCTGCTCTGGTGCGCCGGCCTGCTTGCGGTCGGTGGCGTGCTCTACCTCGCAGAGAAGCTCTTCGGCAGCCGTGGCACGGAGTCGACCGCTGGTCCACTGGACCGCGAAGACCGGGAGGTCTGACATGCATGTCATCGTCGCCACCGACGGTTCGAAGCAGTCACTGGCTGCCGCCAAGCACCTCAAGGCTTTCGCCGACCCGGCGAAGATCACCGAGGTCTCCGTGATCGCCGTGATCCGGCCCCTGGCGGCGGTGGCCTTCGCCGACGAGCTCTCCGAAGCCGAGCACCAGGCCTCGTGGGACTCCCTGTCGTTCCGGGAGGCCGCCGAGAATGCCGTCGCCATGATCGCAGCCACGTTCGACGGATGGGGACCCAAGGTGCACCAGCGGGTGCGCTCGGGCTCGCCGGCCAACGAGATCATCAAGGCCGCCAAGCAGTACGACGCCGGGCTCGTCGTCGTCGCAGCGGGCGGTCGCGGCCTGAGCGAGAGTGTGCTGGTGGGCAGCACTGCCCAGCGGGTCCAGCACTATGCGCCGTGCCCGGTGCTCGTCGTACGTCCCAAGCCGCGCCCCAAGAAGGCCAAGCAGTCCTGATCCGGTCACGCCGCTAGTCTTCGCCCATGGAGATCCTGCGCCTCGTCCTGTTGTTCCTGCACCTTCTCGGCTTCGCTGCACTCTTCGGTGGGCTCGTGGTGCAGGCGAGGGAGTCGGACAAGTCGGTCAACGCGGCCATGCGTGACGGCGTCGGGACCGCGTTCCTGGCCGGGCTCCTGCTCGTGGGGGTGCTCGAGGCCGGCGACGCCGAGGTCAACCACGCCAAGATCGGGGTCAAGTTCGTCATCGGGCTGGTGCTGCTGGTGCTGGTGATGGCGAACGTCCGGAAGCCCACGATCCCGCAGGGGCTCTGGGCCGGACTTCTCCTGCTGAGCGTGGCCAATGTCGCCGTCGCTCTCTTCTGGTCACCGGCTCACGCGGCCTGAGCGGCGTCGGTCCCAGCCCGTAGGCTGGTGGGGAGATGAGTAGCCCCCACCTGATCCCCGGCCTCGAGCACGACACCGCCCCTTCGGAGCCTCGCACCACCCGCAGTGGACCGACCCCCGACGAGCTGCTCGAGGGGCTCAACGAGCCGCAACGTGCCGCGGTGGTCCACGTCGGGGCGCCGCTGCTCGTGGTGGCCGGCGCCGGTTCGGGCAAGACGCGTGTGCTCACCCGACGCATCGCGTGGCTGATCACCGAGCGCAGGGCGCACCCGGGCTCGATCCTGGCGATCACCTTCACCAACAAGGCCGCGGCCGAGATGAAGGACCGCGTCGAGGACCTCGTCGGCAAGCGCGCCCGCATCATGTGGGTCTCGACGTTCCACTCCGCCTGCGTGCGCATCCTCCGCAAGGAGATCACCGCCCTCGACCTGGGCGGGACGACCTACAAGTCCAACTTCTCGATCTACGACGCTGCCGACTCCAAGCGCCTGATGACGCTGGTCCTCAAGGGTCTCGACCTCGATCCGAAGCGCTACCAGCCCGGTGCGGTGCTCCACTGGGTGAGCGACCAGAAGAACGAGCTGCGCGACCCCGAGGACGCCGTCAAGGACGCACACAACGGCTTCGAGGAGGCCTACGCGGCGGCATACACGAACTATCAGCGCCGCCTGCGCGAGGCCAACGCCCTCGACTTCGACGACCTGATCATGACCGCGGTGCGGCTGTTCCAGAGGCTGCCCGACGTCCGCGAGAACTACCGCCGCCGGTTCCGCCACGTCCTGGTGGACGAATACCAGGACACCAACCACGCGCAGTATGCGCTGATCCACCAGCTCTGCGGCCAGGACCTCGAGCAGGACCGACCGGTCGACGACACGCCCAGCGAGCTGATGGTGGTGGGCGACGCGGACCAGTCCATCTACGCGTTCCGCGGCGCCAACATCCGCAACATCCTCGACTTCGAGAAGGACTTCCCGGACGCCACGTCGATCCTGCTCGAGCAGAACTACCGCTCGAGCCAGACGATCCTGACGGCGGCCAACTCGGTGATCAAGAACAATGCCGGGCGGCTCGACAAGCGGTTGTGGTCGGACGCGGGCGACGGCGAGCGGATCGTGGGGTACGTCGCCGACGACGAGCACGACGAGGCCAGGTTCGTCTCCGAGGAGATCGACAAGCTCGTCGACACCGGCCGGCTCAAGGCCGCCGACGTCGCTGTGTTCTACCGCACCAACGCCCAGTCCCGGGTCTTCGAAGAGGTCTTCATCCGCACCGGTCAGCCCTACAAGGTCGTCGGGGGCGTCCGCTTCTACGAGCGGCGGGAGGTCCGCGACGCACTCGCCTACCTCCGCATGCTGGTCAACCCGGCCGACGAGATCTCGCTGCGCCGCGTCCTCAACACCCCCAAGCGCGGGATCGGCGACCGCGCGGAGGCCTGCGTCCAGGCGCTCGCCGAGCGCGAGCGGATCACCTTCTGGGAGGCGCTCCTCATGGCCGACCAGGCGCCGGGGCTGGCTACCCGCTCGCTCAAGAACATCCAGGGCTTCGTCGCGTTGATCCAGGAGCTCCAGTCGATGGTCGCCGCCGACGAGCGTGCCGACGTGATCCTCGAGTCCGTGCTGGAGCGCTCGGGCTACCTCGCCGAGCTCGAGGCCAGCGACGACCCGCAGGACGCCACGCGCGTCGAGAACCTCGCCGAGCTTGTCGCCGTGGCTCGCGAGTTCTCCGACGACCCCCAACCCGGTCCCTCCGCAGACCCGAGCGATCCTGACGACACCGTGTCGGGATCAGTCGTCCCCGGACTCGGTGACTTCCTCGAGCGGGTGGCGCTCGTGGCCGACTCCGACCAGATTCCCGACGCCCCCGACGGGGAGGGCGCAGGCGTGGTCACCCTGATGACGCTGCACACCGCCAAGGGACTGGAGTTTCCGGTGGTCTTCCTGACCGGTCTCGAGGACGGCGTGTTCCCGCACCAGCGGTCGCTGGGCGACCAGACCGAGCTCGAGGAGGAGCGGCGGCTCGCCTATGTCGGCGTGACCAGGGCCCGCGAACGCCTCTACGTCTCCCGGGCGATGGTGCGCTCGGCGTGGGGCGCGCCCTCGCACAACCCGGCCTCGCGCTTCATCGACGAGCTGCCGGTGGACCTGATCGACTGGCGCCGTACAGCTCAGGCCCAGACCCGCTGGGGCCGGCCCGACCTCGCGGCGGGCTCGCCCGCCCGACTCGGCGTGCCGACCGACGCCGGTCGACGCAACTTCTCATCGGCCGCCGCGCGTGCCGATGTCGCCGCCAAGGCGAAGCCGGCGCGGCAGATCCCGTCGCTGGAGCCGGGCGACCGGGTGGTGCACGACTCGTTCGGGATGGGCACGGTCGTGGCCCTCGAGGGAGCCGGGGAGAAGTCGGTGGCCTCGATCGACTTCGGGTCCGACGGCGTCAAGCGGCTGCTGCTGCGCTACGCGCCGGTGGAGAAGCTGTAGCTGAAGCGCGCCACGGCGCAGCGCGGCGTCGAGCGGTGCGTGTGCCATCTTCTGCGAGCCAGAAGGTGGGTGTGGCACCGCCGACGGGGCAGGCCGGTCACTGGAGCGGGTGGCAGGTGCGTATGCCACCTTCTGCGAGCCGAGAAGGTGGGTGTCGCACCCGCTCGACGTCGGCCGGGCGGTCAGGCTGCGAGGCTCAGGGTTGGATGCCGTGCTCGAGCAGTGCGGTGAACGGGTCGACCGGGTCTCCGGCGCCGGGCCGCACCTCGAGGTGGAGGTGCGGGCCGGTCGAGTTGCCGGTGGATCCCACTGTGCCGATGGCCTCGCCCCCGCGGACGACATCGCCCACGCTGACCAGGAACGAGGTCTGGTGGCAGTACCAGATCTCGGTGCCGTCATCGAGGGTGACGACGGTCTTGTTGCCGTACGAGCCGTCATAGCCGGTCTCGGTCACGACACCGTTGGCGACGGATCGGATCGTGGAGCCGATGGGGGCGGAGAAGTCGAGGCCGGTGTGGACACTGGACCACAGATAGCTGGACGCGCCGAAGGGGGCCGAGATGCGGTAGGAGGCCAGGGGGAGGACCCACTGGTTCTCCTTGATCTTCGCGGCCTGCTTCTCCGCGGCCTTGGCGAACTGTTGGAGGGCGGCGTGCTGCTGCTCGGCCTGGGCCTCCGCCTGGGCGACGAGGTCCTCGTTGGCGGCGTCAGCCATGGCATCGCGACGCGAGTCGCGCGACACGATGACCTCGCGGTTGCGGAGGGGGGAGACGCTGGCGAAGCTGGTGCTGCCGGCAGCGGCGATGGCGCCGGGCTGCGAGCTGGCGGTGCGGACAAGATCGGTGTCAGCCGCGGTGACGGCGCCGTACGCCGAGATCGCGAGGGCGGCGACCCCAGCGATGATCGGGGCGGACGGCAGGGCGCGAAGGACGGGGTGCAGGGCAGGCTGCTTCTCTGCCTTGCGTCGACCGGCGACGGGTGCTGCCGAGTGGTCGCGGCCTGAGCCGCGGTGCGCTCGGTGGTTGCCCATATACAGAAATCCTTCGTCCGGCTGAAATGCGGGGAGTGACAGTGAGGCGTCGCAGACTGTAACGGATAGGTCACAGTGATTGAAATCCTCTCTCGGTGCCATTGTGGAGGACGTCACCGGGGTCTGCAGCCGTTCGCCGAAGTTGCGTCCCGTCCTGCTCGTGACATGGGCCACGTCGTCGGAGTTGGCTAGCCTTCGGCCATGACGTCCGGCACGCCCCACAGTGGCCTCCGCGTCGTGGTCGCCGAGTGCGCGGCCGACGGGGAGGGCGGTCGCGGCGCCCGCATCGCCTGTGCCCTGCGAGACGCGGGACACGAGGTCGTCCACACCGGGCCGCTCCAGAGCCCCGACCAAGTCGTCGAGGCCTCGATCCAGGAGGATGCGGACCTGATCGGCCTCGCAACTGAGGGCGCAGACCCGGGGCTCCGCGCCACGTTGGTCGGGCTCCTCGAGGCGCGCGGGGTCGACGACATCGAGGTCCTTGTGGGCAGCGACGAGATCACCCGCTGGGTGGCGGAGCACTTCGCCCAGGATCCCATCACCGGTTGAACCTCAGGCCCGCGAAGCCTGGTAGCGACGCAACGCCTCCGCGCGCTCGTCGGCGTGGTCCACGATGCGCAACGGATAGCCCCCCTCGTAGCCCACGTCGGACTTCCAGGGCTCGTGTGCGGTGGCGCCGCTCAGGTGTGCCAGCTCGGGCACCCAGCGGCGTACATAGGCACCGTCCGGGTCGAACGTCTTGCCCTGGGTGACGGGGTTGAAGACCCGGAAGTACGGCGACGCGTCGGTGCCGGTCCCGGCCACCCACTGCCACCCGTGGTTGTTGGACGCGACGTCACCGTCGATGAGCGACGACAGGAAGTGCCGCGCACCCACCGTCCAGTAGACGTGCAGGTCCTTGGTCAGGAAGGAGGCGGTGATCATGCGCACCCGGTTGTGCATCCAGCCGATCTCCCGCAGCTGGCGCATGCCGGCGTCCACGATCGGATAGCCGGTGGTGCCGGTGCGCCAGGCCTCGACGGCGTCCTGGTCGTCGTACGTCATGCCCGACAGCGCCGGCTTGAGGTCCGACCAGGCCGAGGCGGGGGCGTGCCACAGCACGTCGGCGTAGAACTCGCGCCAGGCGAGCTCGGTGGCGAAGGCGGACGTCGGGTCCAGGTCTGCGAGCAGGGAGCGCGGGTGCAGCACGCCGAGGTGGAGGTACGGCGAGAGCCGGGACGTGCCGTCGTGGTCGGGTCGGTCCCGCTCGACCGGGTAGTCCGCCAGATCGTTGTCGCGGAAGTCCTGCCAGCGGCGCCAGGCCGCTTCCTCCCCGGCCCCCGGGAGCTTGAACGGAGCGGCGGCGACTGCCTGCTCGAGCATCCCGACGGCCCGCTCGTCCGACTCGGCCGGCACGAGGTCGGGCGACTGCGGGCGCTCGGCCGGGGCCGCCCAGCCGTGCGCCCGCCACGACCGCGCGAAGGCACTGAACACCTGGTAGGGGTCACCGGTCCCGTTGGTCACCTGACCGGGACCGATGGCGTACGGCGAGCCCGTGCCCACCAGCTCGACCATCTCGCCGACCGCCTGGTCGCGCCGGCGACCGTAGGGCGTCGTCTCGGCAGCGACATGGACGACACCGCCGTCCGCCACTGCCGGGACGACGTCGACCGGGTCGCCGTACCGGATCGTCAGGGGAAGGTCCTGGGCGAGAGCCAGCACGTTGGCCGCCAGCCACGCCCGACGCGCCGGACCTGCTGCCGACCACAGCACGGGGTCGATGACGAAGAGCCCGGTCACGGGTCCGTGGGCCAGCGCGGACAGGAGCGCGGGGTTGTCCCGGACGCGCAGGTCGCGACGGAACCACATGACCGAGGACCCAGAAGACATGCACTTCACGGTACCGACGGTGTGATCAGAGCGACTGGCCCCGACCTCGATGTGACGCGCCTGACAGGTCTAGGGTGCCAAGGAGCATTGCCGGAGTGGTTACGCACAAACGAAAAGGACTGGGTACGTCGTGGACTTGATGGAGTACCAGGCGAAGGAACTCTTCGCGAAGTATGGAGTGGCCGGAGCGCTCGGCAAGACCGTCACGACTCCCGAGGACGCTCGCGCGGCCGCGGAGGAGATCGGTGGCGTCGTCGTCGTCAAGGCGCAGGCCAAGGCCGGCGGTCGCGGCAAGGCCGGCGGCGTCAAGGTCGCGAAGACGCCCGAGGAGGCCGAGGAGGCCGCTCGCGCGATCCTCGAGCTGGAGATCAAGGGTCTCCCGGTCAACCGCGTCCTCGTGGTCCCCGGAGCCTCGATCGAGGAGGAGTACTACTTCTCCTTCCTGCTCGACCGGTCCAACCGCTCCTACCTCTGCATCGCCAGCGTCGAGGGTGGCGTGGAGATCGAAGAGGTCGCCAAGACCAACCCCGATGCGGTCAAGAAGATCCCGATCGACGCCGGCACCGGTGTCGACGAGGCCAAGGCGATCGCCATCGTTGATGAGGCCGGTTTCCCCGCCGAGCTGCGCGACCAGGCGATCCAGATGGTCCAGCAGCTGTGGACCGTCTTCGTCGAGGAGGACGCGACCCTCGTCGAGGTCAACCCGCTGGCGCGGCTGACCGGTGACAAGCTCGAGGCCCTCGACGGCAAGGTCTCCCTCGACGAGAACGCCGAGTTCCGTCACCCCGAGCACGCCTCCTTCGAGATCCGCGACGAGGAGGACCCGCTCGAGGCGAAGGCCAAGGACAAGGGCCTCAACTACGTCAAGCTCGACGGCGCGGTCGGCATCATCGGCAACGGCGCGGGCCTGGTCATGTCGACCCTCGACGTGGTCGCCTACGCCGGCGAGAAGCACGGCGGCGTGAAGCCCGCCAACTTCCTGGACATCGGCGGCGGCGCCAACGCCCAAGTGATGGCCGACGGCCTCGACGTCATCCTCAACGACGAGCAGGTCAAGAGCGTGTTCGTCAACGTCTTCGGCGGGATCACCGCGTGCGACGAGGTGGCCAACGGCATCAAGGGCGCGCTCGAGATCCTCGGTGACGCAGCGACCAAGCCCCTCGTGGTCCGGCTCGACGGCAACAACGTCGACGCCGGCCGCGCCATCCTGGACGAGCTCAACCACCCGTTGGTGACCCAGGTCGACACGATGGACGGAGCGGCCGACAAGGCCGCCGAGCTCGCGAACGCCTGAGGACGGAGAGAAAACCATGAGCATCTACCTGAACAAGGACTCCAAGATCATCGTCCAGGGCATGACCGGCGGGATGGGTGCCAAGCACACCACCCTGATGGTCGAGTCCGGCGCCGACATCGTCGGCGGTGTCAACGCCCGCAAGGCCGGCACCACTGTCGAGCTCGGCGGCAAGGAGCTGCCCGTCTTCGGCAGCGTCGCCGAGGCCATGAAGGAGACGGGCGCCGACGTGTCGGTCGCCTTCGTGCCGCCGGCGTTCACCAAGGACGCCTGCATCGAGGCGATCGACGCCGAGATCCCGCTCCTCGTCGTGATCACCGAGGGCGTCCCGGTGCAGGACACTGCCTCGGTCGTCGCCTACCTCGAGGGCAAGTCCACCCGGATGATCGGCCCGAACTGCCCCGGCATCATCACGCCGGAGGAGTCACTGGCCGGCATCACGCCGCACACCATCGCGGGCAAGGGTCCGGTGGGCCTCGTGTCCAAGTCGGGCACCCTGACCTACCAGATGATGTACGAGCTGCGTGACTTCGGCTTCACCACGGCGATCGGCATCGGTGGTGACCCGATCGTGGGCACCACCCACATCGATGCCCTCGAGGCGTTCGAGAACGACCCCGACACCAAGGCGATCGTGATGATCGGCGAGATCGGCGGCGACGCCGAGGAGCGGGCCGCGGCCTACATCAAGGACCACGTCACCAAGCCGGTCGTCGGGTACGTCGCAGGCTTCACCGCTCCCGAAGGCAAGACCATGGGCCACGCCGGCGCCATCGTGTCGGGCTCGTCGGGCACGGCGCAGGCCAAGAAGGAGGCCCTCGAGGCTGCCGGGGTCAAGGTCGGCAAGACGCCGTCGGAGACCGCCGCGCTGATGCGGGAGATCCTCCAGGGCATGTGAGTCCCAGGCACGAGCCCCGTTCGCTGCGGCGACCGGGGCTCGTGTCGATTTCAGCAGCCGGCGCGGGCGAAGACGCACATCTCGATCGCGAGGTCGCGGCCGAGCCGGGTCTGCCTCCGGATCTGCACCCGGCTCTCCGAGAGCCCTCCTTCGCCGTACGTGTGGGTGATCAGCACGCCCTTGCCGACCCGGATCACCTGGAAGGTCGAGAGTCCCAGACCTCGGGTCCAGCTCTGCGTGAAGATGACGGCGTCGTAGCCGGTGTCGGCGTCGTGCACAGTCCAGACTGATCCTCGGACGGGCTCGGTGCAGGCGGTGAGTGCCGTGCGGATGCGGGCCAGAGCTCGGACCGCCACCCGGGCACGACGCATCGAGACGAGCTCACGGGCGTCGAGGTATTCCGGACCGGTCGCTCGCACCGCCTGCCTGTCCTCCACAAGTGCCGGAGCCAAGGGCCACCACCGCTCGCCGCACGCACCGATCCGGCCGATGGCCTTCGCGTCGGGTGCCGGGACGGGCTGCTCACCGGTGGAGTCGTCGACCGAGATCCGCAGGGCGAGCGGGAAGTCGTCGGGAATCGGCGTCGGCGTCGCGGTGGTCGTCGCGGTGGCAGGAGAAGCCGGGACGAGGAGAGCAAGGGCGAGCAGGGTGGTGATGACTCTCGTCATGAGACCGCAGCCTAGGCGCCGGGCAGGTCGCTGAGGCGCTCCAGCGCCCGCTCGGCGATGGCGACGAAGGCGTCGCGCTGGAGCGTCTTGCCCTCCGAGGGGGTGAAGCCGACCTGGGAGACGGCGTTGCCGTCGCGCATGATCGCCATCCAGAACTGCATGGTCCTCTCGTCCGAGATCTCGATCTCCAGGTCCCACACGGTCAGCTGTGTCCGCTTGCCCGAGCGGTCGACCAAGGTGTCGACCTCTGTGCCGAGGTCGACCTCGGCGCACCGGCGGATGCGGCTGCGGACCTCCTTGACGAAGCTCGCCGCCTGCCCGTCCTGCATGGTTGCGACGGTCTGGGTGAGCCCGAAGGTGTCGATCTTCTTCTGGGCCAGGAACAGGAAGGTGCGCGTCAGCGGGCGCTTGACGCCCTTGCCGGTGAACTGCGTGTTGTCGCAGTAGGTGGACGCGGCGTTGGCCCGGGCGCGCTGGGGGTCAGTGCCGACCCAGGGACCGACAGCACCGGCCACCGGTGGCAGGTCGACCGCGCTGAGCAACCCGGGTGGCCTGCCCACGGCGATGGGATCGCTGGGCCGCACCTTGGGCGGTCCGGCACAGGCGCCGGCCCCAACCTTCCCGCACGCGGCGTTGACCGCAGCAGCCACCCCGGCGGCCGTCGCCTGCACGGGCACCGGCCTTCCGGAGGTGCTGACGAGGGTGATGACGGTGAGCCGCCCGGTGCGGGCAATGCCCACGGCGATCTGGGCGGGAGTCCTGTTCCAGGTGCGCAGGTTCAGCACCGTCGCCTCGTCGCCCACCCGACCGATCGTGTGGGTCGAGAGGAGCTGGGCTCGTGAGTCGAGGCAACCGGCGTACCAGCCTTGTGCGGTCGTGAAGGCTGTCTGCGCGGCCTTCGCGTCGGCCGACATCTCGACGAACTCGACGGCAGTGGCCCGCTCGCGAGTGTCCCGGCGGCTGCTGGACGTGCCGTCCCTCTTCGTCTTGTCACTGCCGCTGCCGCTGCCACTGCGGCTGCCACTGCCGCTGCCACCGGCGGTCGACGCGGCGCTGGTCTTGCCGATGAACGACCGCATCAGGGCGCCGGCGCCATCGGTCTTGGCGTTGGTGAGGAAGTCGTCCTCGGTCTTCGGGTCGGCGAAGCGGGTCTGCTGGCACGGCATCACCAAGCCGTCACCCGCCAGGTTGTCGGACGTCTCACTGAGGCGCCACGTCATGCTGGGATCGAACCGGGAGACCTGGTCGACCTGCAGCAGGGACTCGGCAGCGAGCGACGGGGGTGCGGTGGGTCGGCTCTGACGCAGGGACGCGCTCGGCAGAGCGCGCTCCTGGTCCAGGCTGCTCGGCTCGACGCCGTCCGAGGCGACGACGGTGCCGGAGATGAGGAGCGCCGCCACCACCGCGGCGGAGCCCATCAGCGTGTGCGTGCGACGGCGGGCGGTGCCCGAACGACGCACGATCGTGCTGCGGGGCCACCTGGTGTCGGCGATGGGTTCGAGCAAGGCCTCGAGAAGAGGGCGTACGTCGGTGCTCGCCGCATCACGCGCGATGGAGAAACGAGAGGTCGAGGTCTGGAGCACTCGCTCCGCGTCCGACCGGGGGAGACCGACCTCGCGCGCGATCTCTCCGAGGGTCATCGGGGAGAGGGTGCTCAGCACCAGCGTCCTGCGCTCCTGCGCGCTGAGCTTGGACAGCGCATCCAGGGTGGCCCGGACGTCGTCGTCGATGCCCTTGTCGCGGTGCCACGGACGCGCCGCGTGCCGCCGTTGGGCCCGCCGGTGCGCCAGCGGTCGGACGAAGGCCTCGCGATCCTCGAGCCGCGAGACCTTGCGCCAGTGGTGCCAGGCGACGGAAAAGGCATCACGCACCGCGACCCTGGAGGCCGACAGATCACCCGTCAACGCGTACGCCTCGTGCAGGAGGCGGTCGCGGGTCTCGGCGTAGAACGCGTCGAACGTCTCTGGGCTCCTCATGACCTTTCCACGGTACGTGATCCGCCGCAGCCCGCGCACACCCCGGCTCTGGCTCTGCGCCGGAGGGAGGCGCTGCCTCTGCGGCGTACCCGGCGTGGGAACCCGAACACCATCCGTGCCCGCGTCATGATGGCGGGGCCATGACCTCACTGCTCGTCGACCGCCGTGACCGCACGGGTGCCCCTGCAGCCGCCCAACGACCCCTGGTGCTGATCGCCACGCTGGGCGGGGCCGTGGCTGCCCTCGCCCCCTTGCTGGTGTGCATCGCCGTGGGCGTCGTCGGCTGGTTCGCCTCCGACGCCGGCGCGCACGGCGCTCCCCGCGACGGCATGCGCATGGGCGCCCTGGCATGGCTGATGGCTCACGGATCGGGCACCACCGTGCAGGGAGTGGCGGTCGGCGTCGTTCCCCTGGGGCTCACGGCGATCTGCGCGTGGTCGATGTGGCGGGTGGCTCACCGCGTGGGTGACGCGCTGTCCGGTCACGGACCGGACGCCGACCGGATCTCCGACGGCGAGCGCGACCTGACGGTACCCATGGCGGCCGGCACGTTCTTCCTCGGGTACGCCGTCGTGGCGGTGGTGACCGCCGCGTTGGCGTCCACGGTCGCGACCGCGCCCAGCGTCCCTCCGGTCGTCCTGTGGATCCTGGCGATGTCGCTGCTGTTCGCAGCGCCCGCGATCGCCATCGGCTCGGGTCGCGCGGCGATCTGGGCAACCTTCGTGCCTGTCGTGGTGCGACAGGGCGCTGCGACCGCACGCGCGATCCTGACGGCGCTCCTGGCCCTGGCCACCCTGGTGTTCCTCGTCTCCCTCGCCGTCGGTGTGGGCGAGGCGGCGACCATGGTGGGCCAGCTGCACCTGAGCGCGGCGGAAGGCACGGTCTATGCGTTGACCAACGCCGCCTTCGTGCCCAATGCGACTCTCTTCTCCGGGTCCTTCCTGCTGGGTCCCGGCTTCGCAGTCGGTGGCAACACCCTGGTCTCACCCGACGCAGTGGTGCTGGGGGCACTCCCGCTGTTCGCCTTGCTGTCCGCCCTGCCGGATGCCGGCGTGCCCGCCCCCTGGCTCTCCGCAATGGTGTGGCTGCCCCCGGTGACCGCCGCGGCAGCAACCATGAGGTTCCAGCGACGGCACCCCGCTCCGACTTGGCTGGACGCTGGGCTCCGCGGTTGCGGAGGCGGGATCGCCGCCGCCGTGGCCTTCGCCGTCCTGGCATCGGTGTCCGGTGGGGCCGCAGGGCCCGGACGGATGCGTCACGTCGGGCCTGACGTGTTCGACGTGCTCCTCGCCTCGATCACGGCGTTGGGACTCGGAGGCCTTGTCGGGGCTCTCGTCATGACCTGGTGGCAGCGACGAGGACTGTCGTCGTCAGGGCCCTAGGATCCACCGGGTGACCAGTCGTCTCGTCGTCCTCGTCTCGGGCACCGGAACCAACCTGCAGGCACTGATCGACGCCTGCGCGGATCCGGCATACGGCGCAGAAGTGGTCGCCGTGGGTGCAGACCGCCACGGCATCGAAGCGCTCTCTCGGGCGGACCGGGCAGGCATCGCGACCTTCGTCAAGCGGGTCGTGGACTTCAGCACGCGCGAGCACTGGGACCGCGCGATGGCGGACTCGGTGGCCGGCTTCGAGCCCGACCTCATCGTGCTCGCCGGCTTCATGAAGCTCGTCAGCGACGACTTCCTGGCTCGCTTCGAGGACCGCGTCGTCAACACCCACCCCGCGCTATCCCCGTCGTTCCCGGGCATGAACGGCCCCGCCGACGCCCTGGCGTACGGCGCGAAGGTCACCGGCGCCACGCTCTTCATCGTCGACGGGGGAGTCGACACCGGCCCGATCGTCGCCCAGGTCGCGGTGCCGGTGGTGGATGGCGAGGACGTCGAGACCCTGCACGAGCGGATCAAGGCGGGCGAACGGACGATGCTGGTCGACACCGTCGGCCGGATGGCGCGCGAGGGCTGGCACGTCGACGGCCGCCTGGTGCGGATCGGCTGACGGCACCTCCGCTTCGGTCGACTGCGTGGTCTTGTCTCCGCTTCGGTCGACTAGGCTGCCCCCACACGACTGGCGCAGGTGGGCGACCACCGGGGAGTGAAGCCAGGGAGCATCGAACGCCTGGGTGCTCCCCCCCGCAGCGACTCATGGAGCAACCGTGTCCCAACGCCTTGACCAGATCCCCCTTCGCCGCGCCCTCGTCTCGGTCTACGACAAGACCGGGCTCGACGACCTCGTCCGCGGGCTCCACGAGGCGGGCGTCGAGCTCGTCTCCACCGGCGGTTCGGCCAAGCTGATCGCGGACCTCGGCCTGCCGGTGACGAAGGTCGAGGACCTCACCGGGTTCCCCGAGTGCCTCGACGGCCGGGTGAAGACCCTGCACCCCCGGGTGCACGCCGGCATCCTCGCCGACCGCCGTCTCGACTCGCACGTCCAGCAGCTGGCCGACCTCGACGTCGAGCCCTTCGACCTGGTCGTCTGCAATCTCTACCCCTTCGCGCGGACGGTCGCGTCCGGTGCCACGCCCGACGAGTGCGTCGAGCAGATCGACATCGGTGGTCCCTCGATGGTCCGTGCGGCCGCCAAGAACCACCCCTCGGTCGCCATCGTGACCTCACCCGACCGCTACGCCGACGTGCTGTTCGCAGCTGCGGCCGGGGGCTTCACGCTCGAGGCGCGCAAGGCGCTGGCTGCCGAGGCGTTCGTGCACACGGCGACCTACGACGTGCACGTCGCGTCCTGGATGGGCAACGTGCTGACCGACACGTCCGCAGGCTCGGGCTTCCCGGCCTGGATGGGCGCGACCTGGGACAAGGACGCCGTGCTGCGGTACGGCGAGAACCCCCACCAGTCGGCGGCGCTCTACTCCAACGGACACCTGCCGGGCGGACCGGGTCTCGCCCAGGCCACCCAGCTGCACGGCAAGGAGATGTCCTACAACAACTACGTCGACGCCGATGCGGCCCGCCGTGCGGCATACGACTTCGACCAACCGGCCGTCGCGATCATCAAGCACGCCAACCCCTGTGGGATCGCCGTCGGCCCCGACGTCGCTGACGCCCACCGCAAGGCCCACGCCTGTGACGCGGTGTCCGCCTTCGGTGGGGTGATCGCGACCAACCGGCCCGTCTCGGTGCAGATGGCCGAGCAGGTCGCCGAGATCTTCACCGAGGTCGTGGTGGCGCCCGGTTACGAGGACGGTGCTGTCGAGGTCTTGGCGGCGAAGAAGAACATCCGGCTGCTCGAGTGCGCCCCGCCCGCGCGCGGGGGAGTCGAGATGCGCGCCATCTCGGGCGGCCTGCTGCTCCAGGGCCATGACCTCCTCGACGCCGCCGTCGAGGGTGGTGGCGACGACCCGGCCGCATGGACGTTGGCCACCGGCGACGCTGCCTCGGACGAGCTGCTGGCAGACCTGGTCTTCGCTTGGCGCGCCTGCCGCGCCGTGAAGTCCAACGCCATCCTGCTGGCCGCCGACGGCGCCTCGGTCGGCGTCGGGATGGGTCAGGTCAACCGGGTCGACTCCTGTCGGCTGGCAGTCGAGCGGGCAGGCGACCGTGCGCGAGGCTCGGTCGCCGCGTCGGATGCCTTCTTCCCCTTCGCCGACGGCGCCCAAGTGCTCATCGACGCCGGCGTTACGGCGATCGTGCAACCCGGCGGTTCGGTGCGCGACAACGAGGTCGTGGAGGCGTGCGAGAAGGCCGGGATCACGATGTACTTCACCGGCGCGAGGCACTTCTTCCACTGATGGTCCGGTTCCTCACCGGCCTCGTCCCGGACACGAAAGCTGGAGCGCGACCTCGCGCTCCAGTCGGTGCTCTCGGCGTTCGGCACCGGCTCGTTCCTCACGGGTACGACCGTGCTCTTCACCCAGATCGTCGGGCTCACCGGGTCGGAGATCGGTCTGGGCCTGTCGTCAGCGGCACTGGTCACCGGCGCACGGTGGAAGTCCCTGTCGGGCCGGAGGTGCACGTCTCGCCGGGGGCGTTCAAGAACCGCGGGTTCTTCATCCTGTCGGTCTGCAACGGCGTGCTGTCCTCCAACCAGGTGCTCCTGAACGTCGTCGTGCCGCTGTGGCTCGTCGAGCGCACCGATGCGCCGCAGACCCTGTTGGCTTGGCTGTTCGGCACCCACACCGTGCTCGCCGTGCTGTTGCAGGTCCGCGCCTCCCGCGGGGCGGCCTCCGTCGACGGCTCGCTGCGAGCGGTGCGCTGGGCCTTCGTGCTCTCCTGCTTGGTCCTCAGCGTGACCCACGAGACGGTGGGCTGGGTTTCCGTCGTGCTCATCTGGATCGGACACATCACCATCACCGGCGCGGAGCTGTGGCAGTCGGCCTCCGACTGGGCTTCACCTCGGAGCTGTCCGACCCGCGACGGCTCGGCGACGACCAAGGCGTGTGGGGCCTGGGCCACCAGGTCGAGCCCCTCGTGTTCCCCGCGCTCTACACCTTCCTCGCGCTCACGTGGGGCGCCCCGGGCTGGGCCGTCATTGCCGCGATCGGCGTCACGGCGGCAGCCGTCTCCCACCCCGCGGCACGCGCCGCGGAGCGCTACCTCGCGCGCCATGGCGCCCCCTCGACAGCCACCAGCAGCACGACCAACTCGCCCCTCAGCTCACCCGCCAGCCACCTGGAGACATCGTGACCGCACAGACCCTCGACGGAGCAGCCACGCTGCGCACCATCAAGGCCGAGCTGGCCGAGCGCGTCGCCGCGCTCAGGGCCCGTGGCATCACACCCGGGCTCGGCACCGTCCTCGTCGGCGACGACCCGGGCTCGCACTGGTATGTCGGGGCGAAGCACAAGGACTGCGCCGAGCTGGGGATTGAGTCGATCCGCCGCGACCTGCCCGCGACGGCGACCCAGGCGGAGGTGGAGGACGTGATCGACGAGCTGAACGCCGATCCGGCGTGCACCGGTTTCCTCGTCCAGCAGCCCACCGGGCTGGACGAGTTCGCGCTGCTCTCGCGCGTCGACCCGGACAAGGACGTCGACGGCCTGCACCCGACCAACCTCGGCAAGCTCGTGCTCGGCAAGGCCGGGCCACTGCCGTGCACCCCGGTCGGCGCCATCGAGCTGCTCCGCCGCCACGGCGTGCCGATCGCCGGCGCCGAGGTGGTCGTCGTCGGCCGTGGACTCACCGTCGGCCGTCCGCTCGGCCTGCTCCTGACCCGACGCTCGGAGAACGCGACCGTCACCCTGTGCCATACCGGGACAACGGACCTCGCAGCCCACGTGAGGACGGCCGACATCGTCGTGGCCGCTGCGGGTGTGCCCGGCATCATCACCGCCGACATGGTCAAGCCCGGTGCGGCCGTGCTGGACGTCGGGGTCTCCCGCGTCGACGGCAAGATCACCGGTGACGTGGCGCAGGACGTCTGGGACGTGGCCGGCTGGGTCTCGCCCAACCCGAAGGGTGTCGGTCCGATGACCCGCGCGATGCTGCTGAGCAATATTGTGGAGATCGCCGAGCAGAACACCACCCCATGACGGGACCCCTGTGACCGACCCTGCCCCCGATTCGCCGCCCGACGAGAGCGTCGAGCGGTCGCGCGACGAGAGCTGGATCGCGCCGCCCGAGAGCGTGCCGCCGATCTCGGCCGAGGACCTCGTCGACGGAGACCACCCCGGGTACGGCCCTCAGGAGCGGCGTTATCCCTCGACCATCGGGGGCGCCTTCTACATCTGCGTGCTCGCGGTCACGGTCGCCGGGCTCGTCGTGGTCACGAGTGGCGACTGGCGGCTCGGGATCCGCATGGTGGGCGGAGCGTTGATCGCGGCCGCCGTCGTACGCATGCTGCTGGCGCCCCAGGACGCCGGCATGCTCGCCGTCCGCCACAAGGCCCTGGACATGGTCCTGCTCACGGGACTCGGCGCTGCCCTGATCTTCCTGGCGACCTCGATCCCGGACCAGCCGGGGTTCTAGCGAAGCTGCTCCGAAATCGCCTCGACCCGCCACGAATCACTCAGGCGGGTCGAGGCTGTGGAGCAGATGCTGTGAGCTAGATGAGGCCGAGCTCGGTGACCTGGTCACGCTCGGACTCGAGGCGGGCGACCGACGCGGCGATCCGCTCCTTGGAGAAGTCGTTGAGCTCGATGCCCTCGACGATCTTGTATTCACCGTCGGTGACCGTGCACGGGAACGACGAGACGATGCCCGTGGTGACGCCGTAGGAGCCGTCGGACGGAACCGACATCGACACCCACTCCGAGGTGCCGTTGAGCCAGTCCCGCATGTGGTCGATGGTGGCGTTGGCCGCCGACGCAGCGGAGGAGGAGCCGCGCGCCTTGATGATCGCGCCGCCGCGCGTGGCGACGGTGGGGATGTATTCCTCGGTGATCCAGGCCTCGTCGACCTGCTCGGCCGCCGGGCGGCCGCCGACCATGGTGTTGAAGAGGTCGGGATACATCGAGTCGTCGTGGTTGCCCCAGATCGCGAGGTTCTCGATCTCCGTGACGGCCACGCCCAGCTTCTTGGCAAGCTGCGTCTTGGCGCGGTTGTGGTCGAGCCGGGTGAGGGCGTTGAAGCGCTCGCGCGGGATGTCGGGGGCGTTGCTGAGCGCGATCAGTGCGTTGGTGTTGGCCGGGTTGCCCGTCACGAGCACCTTGACGTCGTCGGCGGCGTTGTCGTTGAGCGCCTTGCCCTGACCGGTGAAGATCTTGCCGTTGGCCGCCAGCAGGTCGGCACGATCCATGCCCTCCTTGCGCGGCATGGCACCCACCAGCATGGCGGCGTTGACGCCGTTGAAGATGGGCGCCGGGTCGGCACCGATCTCGACGCCGGCCAGCAGCGGGAAGGCGCAGTCGTCGAGCTCCATCACGACGCCCTCGAGGGAGGGCAGGGCCGGCTCGATCTCCAGCAGGCGGAGCTCGATCGGGCGGTCGCCCAGGGCGCCGGCGGCGAGACGGAAGAGCAGGCTGTAGCCGATCTGACCGGCTGCGCCGGTGACGGCGACCTTCAAGGGAGTGGTGGTCACGAGGACTCCTGTAGGCGAAGTGAGATGGGGGTCGAACCACGACCGACGCTAGCAGCGCCGCTCGCTGACCGGCCCGGGAGGGTTGGCTGGCATTCTCCTCCCATGTCGCGCACCTCCGTCCCCCCACGTCGCGGTCGCCACTTTGCCGTCCTCGCGCTCGCCCTGGCCCTGACGGGCTGCAGCGCGGGCGAGCCTCGCTCCGTCGGTCCGGCGGGTGTGGACGGGCTCGAGATCCCGACGCCGACTCCCGACCCGCAGGACTTCGTGCGGGTGGTCGACAACCCCTACCTGCCGCTCGTGGCCGGCAGCGAGTGGGTCTACGACCGCGTCGAGGGGGGCGTCACGGAGTCGGTCACGGTCTCGGTGAGCGGCACGCGCACCGTCGAAGGGGTCACCGCGACCGAGGTCACGACCGTCGCGGAGGGCCGCTCTGGATCCGTGAGCTTCCTGGAGCTCCTCGCCCAGGACCGGGAGGGGAATGTCTGGTCCTTCGGCGGAGACGACTGGCTGGCGGGCCGCGACGGGGCCCAGGCCGGACTCGTCATGCCGGCCACGCCCCGCGTCGGCGACGGCTTCCGCCAGCAGTACGCCCCCGGGGTCGCCGAGGACCGGTCGCAGGTGCTCGACACGGCGACCAGCGTCACGACGGCGTACGACTCCTGGACCGATCTCGTCGAAGTGCTGGAGACCAGCGACGTGCCCACCGGGACCGAGACGCGGAAGCTCTACGCGCCGGGGGTGGGGCTGGTGCTGGCCGAGGAGGGGGCGACAAGGACCGAGCTCGTGTCCTACGAGTCGGCCGAGAATCCGTGACGTGTCACGCTTGGGCGACGCGGCCAGCACTGCTGTTACCGAACGGTCGCGAAGTCGCGGGCGGGGACCTCGTGACTGCTCGGTAGCGAGCGTAAAGGCTTGCCGCGAGGCGGCTCAGTCCGGGCGACGCACCTGGGTGCGGCCGTCCTCGCCGTCGTCCTCAACCGGCTGGCCCCAGTTCTGCGCGGGTGGCTGCTGCTGTGGCACGGGCGGAGCGTAGGGGTCGGGTGCGGGCTGGCCCCAGTGCTGGGGGCCGGCGGCCGGCGGACCTGCGGGCGATGCCGGCTGGCCCCACTGCTGGGCGGGAGGTTGCTGCTGGGGCACGGGCTGGGCGTAGGGATCGGGTGCGGGCTGCCAGTGCTGCGGCGCGGCCTGGGGCGGCAGGGCACTGTGCTGCCCCTGCGACGCGGGCTGCCCCTGCCACTGCGGCTGGCCCTGGTTCCACTGCTGCTCGTAGGTGCCGGGCGGGGCATAGACGGCCTGCTGTCGACCGGAGCGGAAGCTGAGCCCGGACCCCGGGACGTGAGCGGAGGCGTGGCCGAAGACCAGGGGGTAGGTGAGGCCGGCGATCGTGGCGCCCACCAGCGGAGCCACGATGAACAGCCACAGCTGGATGAGCGCGTCGGTCCCGCCGAACACTCCCACGCCGACCGAGCGGGCGGGGTTGACCGAGGTGCCGGTGGCATTCATCGAGGCGAAGTGGATCATCGCCAGCGCGAAGCCGATGGCCAGCGGCCCCATCAGCGCCTGGAACTCGTTGCGCTCGTCGGTCACCGCCAGGATGACGTACAGGAAGATCGCCGTCAGCAGCATCTCGAGCACGAAGGCCGCCCACATGGCATAGCCCGACCCCTCGTCGCCGAAGGAGTTGGCGCCCATGTTCCCCTCGGAGGAGAAGCTCTCGAAGCCGTGCATGAGACCGAAGAGGGCCGCGCCGGCGAGCAGGGCTCCCAGGAGCTGGGCGCCGACGTAGACGGGCGCCGTCTTCCAGGGCAACCGCCCGCCGAGGACGGCACCGAGCGTCACCGCGGGGTTGAAGTGGCCGCCCGAGATGCGACCGACAGCATAGGCCATCACCATGACGGCGAGGCCGAAGCTGAGGCCCGTCGTGACGTAGTCGTTGCTCATCAGCGCCGCCCCGACGCCGAAGAAGACGAGCACGAAGGTGCCCAGCAGCTCCGCGGCGAACTTCTGGCCCGTCGTCGGGGTCTCGTCGGTGCCGATGTGTGGTTCGGTCATGAAGCAGCCTTCCGTCAGGTGGAACAGGTGCCCACCCCCGTGGACCACGGGCACTCTAGCGAGGCGAGGTGACGGGTGCGAGGCTAGGGACAGGCGACGTCAGGTATCTTGACGTCAAGTTAGTTTGCTCGCGCCGTACCCACGTCTCGTCTAGGAGCGTTCCGCACCCATGGCCAAGATCATCTACACCCACACCGACGAAGCACCCATGCTCGCGACCTACTCGTTCCTGCCGATCGTGGCGACCTACGCCAAGACCGCCGGCGTCGAGGTCGAGACGCGCGACATCTCGCTGGCGGGGCGGATCATCAGCCAGTTCCCCGAGCGACTCTTACCGGAGCAGCGCATCGACGACGCCCTCGCGGAGCTCGGCGAGCTGGCGACCAAGCCCGAGGCCAACATCATCAAGCTGCCCAACGTCTCGGCCTCCCTGCCGCAGCTCAAGGCGGCGATCAAGGAGCTGCAGGGCAAGGGCTACGACCTCCCCGACTACCCCGAGAACCCGCAGACCGCCGAGGACAAGGACGCGCGGGCGAAGTACGACAAGGTCAAGGGCTCGGCGGTCAACCCCGTGCTGCGTGAGGGCAACTCCGACCGACGCGCGCCCGGCGCGGTGAAGAACTACGCCCGGTCGCACCCGCACTCGATGGGTGCCTGGAGCAGCGACAGCAAGACCAACGTGGCCACCATGGGCGCCCACGACTTCCGCTCCAACGAGAAGTCGGTCGTGATCGAGTCCGACGACACCCTGAGCATCGTGCACGTAGCCACCGACGGCACCGAGACGGTCCTCAAGGACTCGCTCCCGGTGCTGGCCGGCGAGGTCGTCGACGGCACCTTCATGAGCGTCGCCGCACTCCGACGCTTCCTCACCGAGCAGATCGCCCGCGCCAAGTCCGAGGGCGTCCTGTTCTCGGTCCACCTTAAGGCGACCATGATGAAGGTCTCCGACCCCATCATCTTCGGCCACGTCGTGCAGAGCTTCTTCCCGACCCTCTTCGAGCAGTACGGCGAACAGCTGGCCGCCGCCGGCATCAGCCCGGGCGACGGGCTGGGCGGGCTCCTCGACGCGGTGTCCGCCCTGCCGGAGGGGGACGCCATCAAGCAGGCGGTCGCGCAGGGCATCGCCGACGGCCCCGCCCTGGCGATGGTGGACTCCGACAAGGGCATCACCAACCTGCACGTGCCCTCGGACGTGATCGTCGACGCGAGCATGCCCGCCATGATCCGCACCAGCGGCCACATGTGGGGCCCGGACGGGCAGGAGGCCGACACCCTCGCGGTGATCCCGGATTCCTCCTACGCCGGCATCTTCCAGACCGTGATCGACGACTGTCGCGCCAACGGCGCCTTCGACCCCTCGACCATGGGCTCGGTGCCCAACGTGGGACTGATGGCCAAGGCGGCCGAGGAGTACGGCTCGCACGACAAGACCTTCGAGGCGTCGGCTGCGGGCAGGATCGAGGTCCGCAACGGTGCCGGCGCCGTGCTGATCGAGCACGACGTCGAGCCCGGTGACATCTGGCGTGCGTGCCAGACCAAGGACGAGCCGATCCGCGACTGGGTCAAGCTGGCCGTCACCCGCGCCCGCGCCAGCGGTGCGCCTGCCATCTTCTGGCTGGACGAGTCCCGCGCGCACGACGCCATCCTGATCGCGAAGGTCAACACCTACCTCGCCGACCACGACACGTCCGGCCTGGACATCACGATCGCCAAGCCGGCCGACGCGTGCGCGACCTCGATCGAGCGGATCCGCCGCGGCGAGGACACCATCTCGGTGACCGGCAACGTGCTGCGCGACTACAACACCGACCTCTTCCCGATCCTCGAGCTGGGCACCAGCGCCAAGATGCTCTCGATCGTCCCGCTGATGAACGGCGGTGGCCTCTTCGAGACCGGCGCCGGGGGATCCGCGCCCAAGCACGTCCAGCAGCTCGTCAAGGAGAACTACCTGCGCTGGGACAGCCTGGGGGAGTTCTTCGCCCTGGCTGCGTCGTTCGAGCACCTGGCGGCGTACGACGACAACCAGCGCGCCAAGATCCTCAGCGACACCCTGGACCGCGCGACCGAGACCTTCCTCAACGAGGACCGGTCGCCGGGTCGCAAGCTGGGCACCATCGACAACCGCGGCTCGCACTTCTACCTCGCGCTCTACTGGGCCGAGGAGCTCGCCGAGCAGACGGAGGACGCCGAGCTCGCGGACGCGTTCGCTTCCCTGGCCGGTGCCCTGCGGGACAACGAGCAGAAGATCGTCGACGAGCTCCTCGCCGTACAAGGGAAGCCGGCCGATATCGGCGGCTACTACGAGCCCGAGGACGAGCTCGCCACCGCGGTCATGCGTCCCAGCGCCACCTTCAACGAGGTGCTCGCCTCGCTGTGATCGGGTTCACCCGACGAGGGCGTCGGCACAGGGAATGAGTAAGGGCCTCACCGGCTTGCACACTGAAGTGCCCCTGACGACTGACGACGCCCTCGATCTCGACGACGCCCCGGTCGTGCAGGCCCGCCACTTCGGTCTTGCCGTCGTGGCGCTGGCAATGGGCGGCTTCGCGATCGGCACCACGGAGTTCGTCACGATGGGCCTGTTGCCGCAGATCGCCCGCGGCGTCGACGTGTCCATCCCCACCGGGGGTCACATGATCTCCGCCTACGCGCTCGGCGTCGTCGTCGGCGCTCCGTTGCTGGCCTTTCTCGGTGCCCGTCTGCCTCGGCGCGCGCTGCTGGTGGCGCTGATGGTCGCCTTCGCCGTGGGCAACGCGGCGAGCGCGCTCGCGACGTCGTACGGCGAGCTGATGGTCGCCCGGTTCGCGGCTGGTCTTCCACACGGCGCCTACTTCGGCGTGGCATCGCTGCTGGCTGCCAGTATGGCGAGCCCGGCGCGCCGGGGGCGTGCAGTGGCGGCGGTGATGCTCGGCCTCAGCGTCGCCAACGTCGTCGGCGTCCCCGCTGGCACCTGGCTCGGGCAGAGCCTCGGCTGGCGGTCGGCCTTCTGGGTCGTGACCGTCCTTGGTGTGGTCACCCTTGCTCTCGTGCTGGCGTTCGTGCCCAGCTGTCCCGGCGACGGCGGGGCGAGTGGGCGACGCGAGCTGGGCGCCTTCGCGCTGCCGCAGGTGTGGCTGACGCTGGTCGCCGGTGCCATCGGCTTCGGGGGGATGTTCGCCGTCTACACCTACATCGCACCGACCGTCACCGGCGTCGGCGGTCTGCGCGAATCTGCGGTGCCGGTCTTCCTGATGTCCTTCGGTCTCGGCATGGTGGTCGGCACCTGGGTGGCCGGGATCATGGCGGACTGGTCGATCTTCCGGTCGCTGCTGATCGGCTCGGCCGGCCTGGGAGCCAGCCTGCTCGTCTTCTGGCTCACTGCCCCGGCCGGCTGGGTCGCGCTGCCCGTGGTCTTCCTGATCACCGCCATGGGCTCGGTGCTCGTGGTCAACCTCCAGCTGCGGTTGATGGACGTCGCCGGCGACGCCCAGACCCTGGGCGCGGCCATGAACCACGCATCCCTCAATGTCGCCAACGCGTTGGGTGCCTGGCTCGGCGGGCTCGTGATCGCTGCGGGTCTGGGCTATCGCGCGCCCGCCCTGGTCGGCGTCGCCCTGAGCGTGCTGGGATTCCTCGTCATCGTCCTCTCCGCAGTCGTGCACCGGCGTAACCCGCCGTCAACACCAGCGAGCCCACTCGGTAGCTCGGTTTAACGCGCAGTCCACACCGCCGTAGCACCGGTCGAACAGGCTGGGGGCCATGGACAAGGACCCGAGATCTGCCCCCGAGGACGCCGACCTGGTGTGGCGGCGCCAGCTGCGAGACCGGCGAACAAATGACGTCGTCGAGCTGCTCGCCCGCCGCCGCGAGCTCGCCGGTCTCAACCCGTGGGCCGACCTGGTGAGCGAGGGCGTCGCCTGGACCGCGTGAGCGGTCATGCAGAGGGACCGCGTGAGCGGTCATGCAGAGGGACCGCGTGAGGCGGGCCGGGCGACGCGTCGCGAAGGTCAGATCGCCCAGCAGTTGCTCCACTGGGAGAGCCCGGCGAAGCGCGCCTCGAAGAACAGCGCCGCCTCGACCCCGAATGGCACGTAGCCGCCGACGTGCGTGGGGATCAGCGTGGGGGAGAACCGCACGTTGGCGCCCCGGCTGCACCACGACTTCGCCATCGCCTTGCCCACGGCGTAGGGGATGACGTCGTCGAAGGTGGAGTGGCTCACGAACACCGGCATCGCGGGCTTGATGTTGCCGATCCTCTGCTCGGCGATCATCGTGGCGAACTGCGGCAGGGCGATCAGGTCCGACATCGGCCTGCCGTTGTAGCTCAGCGTCGAGGACTTCACGAAGGCGTGACCGAAGAGGTCGAAGACACAGTCCTGCTCGACCGTGGTCATGGTCTCGACGCCCTTCGCGTTGAGGTACGGCGTCAGGTCCACGCCATAGCTGGCTGAGATCCCGCGCAGCGCGAAGAAGGCGAACGCCGAGTAGAGGCTGCCGTCGAGGGTGGTGGCCACCTTCGCGAGGTCGGCAGGCACCGCACCCACCGCCACTCCCTTGACCCGGAGCTCAGGGGCGTACGTCGCCGCGAGCTCAGCCGCCGACGCGGCCGCGCCGCCACCCTGCGAGTAGCCCTGGATGCCCACGGGGCTGGTGACCGAGAGGCCGGTGCCGGTGATCCGCTGGGCGGCTCGGATGACGTCGAGCACGGCCCGGCCCTGCGAGACGCGGTCCATGTAGGTGTGGATGCCGGCCGTGCCGAGCCCTTCGTAGTCGGTCACGGCGACGGCGTACCCGCGGTTCAGCAGCCCCTGGATGGCGATGCCTTCGTATTCGAGGCCCGCGCTGTACTGACGTGAGGGTGCACATCGGTCACCCATGCCCTGGGTGCCGGCGGCGAAGCCGATCACCGGTCGGCTGCCCAGGCCGATCCAGGCCGTCTTGGGGACGAGGACGACGCCGGAGACCGCGATCGCCTTCCCTGTCCGGTTGGTGGTCTTGTAGAGCACCCGCTTCGCGTTGGTCACCAGGCTGCTCGCGTTGAGGGGGTCGAGCAGGAAGGTCATCGGCTCGGTCCGGATCACCGTGCCGTTGGCCGCAGGCAGGGTGGCTGGTGCCTCGTAGAAGGCGGGCCGCGGCGGTTCGACGACCACCGCATTCGCCGTAGGTGCTGCCACGACGACGATGGCCGTGGCCACCAGCGTCGCGATGGATGCTGCAAGCGCGCGCGTTCGAGTCATGGATCTGTGCCCTCCCAAGCAACTGCCCCCGTGACCGGCCCTCCCGGTTGCGCGATGTTACTTGTGAGTTACCTCACAGCGCCAGAGTTGGGCGAGGAAAAGTTACTGGCGCGTAGAGATGCAGCGGTCCTCAGGTGTAGACCATGCCCATGCGCTCACGGACCTCGTCCAGCGTGGCCTCGGCGACTTCGTTGGCGCGCTCGTTGCCCCTGCGCAGGATGTCGGAGACGTAGGACGTGTCCTGCTCGAGCGCGAGCCGCCGAGCGCGCAGGGGAGCGAGCTCGGTGTTGATGGCCTCGGTGAGCCGCTTCTTCAGGACGCCGCCCCCGCCGTCGCCGATCTCGTCGGCGACCTGCTCGGGTGCGACGCCCTCGCACAGGGAGATGAGCAGGAGGAGGTTGGCCACCTCAGGACGACCGGTCGGGTCGTAGGTGATGACCCGGTCGCTGTCGGTCTTGGCGCCCTTGAGCTTCTTGGCCGTCTCGTCGGCGGTCATCCGGAGCTCGATGACGTTGCCCTTGGACTTGCTCATCTTGGTGCCGTCGAGACCGAGGATGTTGGTGGCCTCCGAGAGGAGCGCGTCGGGCTCGGGGAACGTGGCGCCGTACCGCTCGTTGAACCGGCGCGCCACGACGCGAGTCTGCTCCAGGTGAGGAAGCTGGTCGCGGCCCACCGGCACGACGTTGGCCTTGCAGAAGAGGATGTCGGCGGCCTGGTGGAGGGGGTAGGTGAGCAGCAACCCGCCGATGCTGGTGATGCCGGCGCTCTTCGCCTCGTCCTTGACCGTGGGGTTGCGCTGCAGCTCGGCCACGCTGACCAGGCTCAGGAACGGCAGCATCAGCTGGTTGAGGGCCGGCACGGCCGAGTGGGTGAAGATCGTCGCCCGGTCGGGGTCGAGGCCCGCCGCGATGTTGTCGAGCGTCAGGCTGCGGACGCTGTCCTGGATGTCACCGAGCATCTCGCGGTCGGTGATCACCTGGTAGTCCGCGATCAGCTGCCAGATCTCGGCCCCGCTCTGCTGGAGCCTGACCCGGTTGCGGATGGAGCCGAAGTAGTGGCCGATGTGCAGGGCGCCGGTGGGCCGGTCGCCCGTCAGCATCCGCAGGCTGCCCGGATCGTCCTCCAGTCGCTGCTCGATCGAGGCGCTGCGCGCCAGGGCTGCCTGGTAGGAGTCGGTCACGAGGAGGGATCCTACAAACCGCCCGCCGGGCTCCGCGAACCAGTTGGGAGAAGCAGTTGGGTAGGGTCTCCGGGTGCCAACCATCGGAGTTGCCGTGGCGATCCCGGAGCCCTGGGCGACTGAGCTCCAGGACTACCGGACCTCCGTCGGCGACCTCACAGCCCCGCAGATCCCGACGCACATCACCCTGATCCCCCCGATCGAGGTCGGTGACTCCCAGCTCGGCGACGTCGAGGAGCACCTGGAGGGGGTCGCAGCGCAGATGGACGTCTTCCCGATCCACCTGCGGGGGACGGGCACCTTCCGGCCCGTGTCCCCAGTCGTGTTCGTGACGCTGGCCGAGGGCATCTCCAAGTGCGAGATGCTCGCCGCAGCCGTACGCCGAGGACCGCTGGCCGTCGAGCTCCACTTCCCCTACCACCCGCACGTCACCATCGCTCACCACCTCGCGGACGCCCAGCTCGACCAGGCCTTCACCGAGCTCGCCGACTTCGAGTGCGCGTTCCAGGCCAACGCGTTCTCGCTCTACGTCCACGACACCGACGCGGGCTGGCAGGCGACGCGGGAATTCGCGCTGCAGCCCATCCCCTGAGTCCGGGAGCCCTGCATGCAGCTGATCGACAACCTCAACAAGCGCGTCCACGAGGTGCGTGAGCACCGCCCGCTGGTGGACCACATCGTCCGCACGGTCCAGCACTACGGCAAGGTCAACGGCAGCCTGCAGGCCGGGGCGGTCACCTACTTCGCGTTCTTGTCGTTCTTCCCCATCCTCGCGCTCTCCTTCGCCATCATCGGCTACGTCTCGTCGGTCTATCCCGACGCCCAGCGCGACCTCGTCAAGGCGATCGACGCCGTGCTCCCCGGCATCGTCGGGCCGAGGGACGGCCAGGTGAAGCTCGACGACATCGAGGACGCCGCCCCCGGCATCTTCAGCATCGGGTTGGTCACCGTCCTCTACTCCGGTCTTGGCTGGTTGTCCGGCATGCGCACCGCCCTGCTGACCGTGTTCGAGCAGCCCGAGCGCGAGCGGCCCAACTTCCTGTCCGGGAAGCTGCACGACATGATGGCGTTGGGCGCCCTCGGCGTGATCCTGATGGTCAGCGTCGGAGTCTCAACAGTCGTCACCACGCTCTCGACCACCATCCTCACGTGGTGGGGGCTCGGACTGGGGCTCGATCCGGTGGTGTGGGTCCTCGCCCTCCTGATCGGCATCGCCGCGAACACCTTGCTGTTCTTCGCGTTCTTCCGCCTGCTGGGCGATCCCGACGCGCCGGCAAGGGCGCTGTGGTCGGGGGCCTTCGTCGGGGCCATCGGCTTCGAGCTGCTCAAGCAGGCGTCCCGCTACCTGTTGGCGCTCACCGAGGACCAGCCCGCCTTCCAGGCGTTCGGCATCGCGCTCGTCCTGGTCGTGTGGATCAACTACTTCTCCCGGGTGATCGTGTACGCCGCAAGCTGGGCACACACCCACCCGGCGGCACTCGCGGCGGAGCCGGTCGACACCGAGGAAGCCGTGCAGGGCCCGCGGATCGACCTTCAGCAGGCCGTCGAGCACAACCCTGCGGTCGCCGCGGCAGCACCGGGCATGTCCCCGACCGGCGCGTTCGCCGCCGGCGCTGCGTCGATGCTCGCGCTCGTCGCCATACTCCGCCGCAACAAGCCCTGAGCCCTGCCTAGCCTGCCTGGCGGTGGGTGAGCCACATTTTCTGGCCTGGTCACCGCCCAGCCCGCGCTTGGTCCTGCAGCGGTGCGCTAGCCGCCTTTGACGTCCACGGAATGTGGCTCATTCACCGCCCTGCCCCGGAAGAAGGGCCAGGCTCAGTGGCCGTGCCGCATGGCGGTCCGGAGGTCCTTGTTGAGCTGCGAGATCACGTCGAGCGGGATCTCCTTGGGGCAGGCAGCGGTGCACATGCCGATGTTGGTGCAGCCACCGAAGCCCTCGTGGTCGTGCTGGGCCACCATGTTGACGACGCGGGAGTCGCGCTCGGGCTGACCCTGGGGGAGCTCGCCGAGGTGAGTGATCTTGGCACCCATGAACAACGACGCAGAGCCGTTCGGGCAGGCGGCCACGCACGCCCCGCAGGCGATGCAGGTGGCGACGTTGAACGCGCGCTGCGCGTCCTCGCGGGGGACGGGGACCGAGTGGGCCTCGGGGGCGGACCCGGTGTTGACGGAGATGTAGCCCCCCTGCTGGATGATCCGGTCGAAGGCGCTCCGGTCCACCACGAGATCCTTGAGCACCGGGAACGCGGTGGCGCGCCAGGGCTCGATCGTGATCGTCTCGCCGTCGACGAACGAACGCATGTGCAGCTGGCAGGTCGTGGTGACCTCCGGTCCGTGCGCGTCACCGTTGATCATCAGCCCGCACGTGCCGCAGATGCCTTCGCGGCAGTCGGAGTCGAACGCGATCGGGTCCTCGTTGTTGGCATTGAGCTGCTCGTTGAGGACGTCGAGCATCTCGAGGAAGGACATGTCGGGGGACACGTCGTCCAGCTTGTAGGTGTGCAGGGCGCCGGCCGAGGCGGCGTCCGGTTGACGCCAGATCTTCAGCGTCAGGCTCATGTTGTCGTTGCTGCTCACTTGTAGCTCCGCTGCTTCATCTCGATGGCCGTGTAGGTGAGTTCTTCCTTGTGCAGGATCGGCGGCTCGCCGTCACCGGCGAACTCCCACGCTGCGACGTACGCGAAGAGGTCGTCGTGGCGAAGCGCCTCGTTGTCCTCGGTCTGCGACTCGGCCCGGAAGTGGCCACCGCACGACTCGCGACGGTTGAGCGCGTCGATGCACATGAGCTCGCCGAGCTCGATGAAGTCAGCCACTCGGCCGGCCCGCTCGAGCGACTGGTTGAGCGACTCGTTGGTGCCGAGCACCTTGACGTTGCGCCAGAAGTCGTCCTTGAGCGTCCGGATGAGGTCGATGGCCTTCTTGAGGCCGTCCTCCGTGCGCTCCATCCCGCAGTACTCCCACATGATGTTGCCGAGCTCGCGGTGGTAGGAGTCGACGCTGCGGGTGCCCTTGACGTTGAGGAAGTGGTTGATCCGCTGCTCGACCGTTGCGCGGGCCTCCACGACAGCCGGGTGCGACTCGTCGATCTTCTCGAAGGGCCCGTCGGCGAGGTAGTCGCGGATGGTGTGGGGCAGCACGAAGTAGCCGTCGGCCAAACCCTGCATCAGCGCCGAGGCTCCCAGACGGTTGGCGCCGTGGTCGGAGAAGTTGGCCTCACCGGTCACGAAGAGCCCCGGGATGGTGGACATGAGGTCGTAGTCGACCCAGGCGCCGCCCATGACGTAGTGCACGGCCGGGTAGATGCGCATCGGCACTTCGTACGGGTTCTCCCCCGTGATCCGCTCGTACATGTCGAGGAGGTTGTCGTACTTCTCCTCGATGCCGTCGCGCCCCAGTCGCTCGATGGCGGCCGCGAAGTCGAGGTAGACACCGCGGCGCACGCCCTCGACCTTCGGTCCCACGCCGCGGCCCTCGTCGCACACGTTCTTCGCGGCGCGGGAGGCGATGTCGCGGGGGACGAGGTTGCCGAAGGAGGGGTAGATCCGCTCGAGGTAGTAGTCGCGGTCCTCCTCGGGGATCTCGCGCGGGTCCTTGTCGCAGTCGGCCTCGTTCTTCGGCACCCAGATGCGGCCGTCGTTGCGCAGCGACTCGCTCATCAACGTCAGCTTGGACTGGTGGGCGCCGGAGACCGGGATGCAGGTGGGGTGGATCTGGGTGTAGCAGGGGTTCGCCATGTAGGCGCCCTTGCGGTGCGCTCGCCACACGGCCGTGACGTTGCAGCCCATGGCGTTGGTCGAGAGGTAGAAGACGTTGCCGTAACCGCCGCTGGCGAGCACGACGACGTCGGCCAGGTGCGTCTCGACGGCGCCGGTGACCATGTCGCGCGCGATGATGCCGCGGGCCCGGCGGCCCTCGCCCTCGCCGACGACGATCAGCTCGAGCATCTCGTGCCGGGTGAACGTCTCGACGGTCCCGGCAGCCACCTGGCGCTCGAGGGCCTGGTAGGCGCCGATGAGGAGCTGCTGGCCGGTCTGGCCGCGGGCGTAGAACGTGCGGGAGACCTGGACGCCGCCGAAGGAACGGTTGTCCAGCAGTCCGCCGTACTCACGCGCGAAGGGGACGCCCTGGGCGACGCACTGGTCGATGATGTTGGTGCTGACCTCGGCCAGGCGGTAGACGTTGGACTCGCGGGAGCGGTAGTCGCCGCCCTTGACGGTGTCGTAGAAGAGCCGGTGGACCGAGTCGCCGTCCTCCTTGTAGTTCTTGGCGGCGTTGATGCCGCCCTGCGCGGCGATCGAGTGCGCCCGGCGCGGGGAGTCCTGGTAGCAGAAGGACTTGACGTTGTAGCCGGCCTCGCCCAGCGTCGCCGCCGCCGAAGCGCCGGCGAGCCCGGTGCCGACGATGATCACCGAGAGCTTGCGGCGGTTGGACGGGTTGACCAGCCGCGCCTCGAACTTGCGGTCCTGCCAGCGGTTGGCGATCGGTCCCTCGGGCGCCTTGGTGTCCACGATGGGCTCGCCCGGCGTGTAGTAGCCGACGGCGTCGTCGGTCATGTCCGCCGGGCTGTCCTTGGAGGGATCGGCGTGCGTGGTGGTGTCGGGCATTTCGTGGGCCATGGGGATCGCCTTTACTTCGAGATGACGCCGGCAAGGACGGCGATCGGCACGAGCGAGAAGCCGACCGAGATGATCAGCGCGGTGACGAAGGCGATCCGCTTCCACCTCAGTCGCGCACCCGCAGTGCCGGTGAGGCCGAGGGTCTGGGCAGCGCTCCAGACGCCGTGGTGCAGGTGTGCCCCGAGGGCGAGCATCGCCGCGAGGTAGATCAGCGTGAGCCACCAGACGGAGAACGAGTCGACCATCAGGTTGAAAGGGTCGTTGGTCGCCCCACCGCTCACGTTGACCTTGCCGACAGTGAAGTTCAGCAGGTGCCAGATGATGAACAGCAACAGCGTGACGCCGCCCCAGCGCATCATCCGGCTGGCGAAGTTGGCGCCGGTGCTCTTCTTCACGGCGTACGGCGTGGTGCGGGCCTTCTTCGCCCGACCCCACAGCGCCAGCCCGGTGTAGACGTGCACCACGAGCGCCAGGAGCAGCACGACCCGGATGATCCAGAGCGCACCCTCGTGCGGAAGGATCGGCTCACCGATCTCGCGGATGTGCTCCGCGTATTCGTTGAAGGCGTCGTGGCCGGCGAAGGCCTTGAGGTTCCCGTACATGTGCAGCAGCACGTAGCCGATGAACACGAGGCCGGAAACGGCCATCAGGAGCTTGAGGGCGACGGTCGAGCGCGAGGCGCGCGCCCCTTTGACCAGAGACGTGGTTGACACGACCGAACCGTACCCCGCAGGTCATGGGGAGATCCCCGTGGGCGCGTCCTCTTCCCCTCGGGTGTGACACAAGCCATAGTCTGTCGCGTTGTCCACCTTGAGGAGCAGCGACTGTGGCCCTGACAGATTCCGGGAAAACCGGCGTGACCGGACCCACGCGTGCCAGCATCGAGGCGCGCACCCTGCGCAGCGACCGGTGGTGGCTCGCGCCGCTGACGACGTTCGTGGTCTTCACCGCCTTCGTCATCTACGCCACGATCCGGGCGTTCATGGGGCGGGACTACTACGCCTCGCCATACCTCTCGCCGTTCTACTCACCGTGCCTGGGCGACTGCGTGGAGGGCGCCTCCGACTTCGGACAGCCGTTCCAGGCCTTCCCGCTCTCGGCCGCGCTGCTCATCCTGATCTTCCCGCTGGGTTTCCGGATGACCTGCTACTACTACCGCAAGGCCTACTACCGCGCGTTCTGGCTCTCCCCGCCCGCGTGCGCGGTCGCCGAGCCGCACTCGGCCTACTCCGGTGAGTCGCGGTTGCCGCTGATCCTGCAGAACATCCACCGCTATTTCTGGTACGCCGCCGTGCTGGTCGGCGCGGTGCTCACCTTCGACGTGTTCCTCGCCTTCCGGGCCATGCCGGCGGAGTACGCCGTCGGAGACGGCGAGACCAGCGGGATCCATATGGGTCTGGGCACCCTGCTGATGATCATCAACGTCGTCTTCATCTGGCTCTACACGCTCTCGTGCCACTCGTGCCGGCACGTCGTGGGCGGTCGCCTGCGCCACTTCTCCAAGCACCCCGTCCGCTACAAGCTGTGGACGTGGGTGTCGAGGCTCAACACGAGTCACGGCAGGTGGGCGTGGTACTCGCTGTTCTCGGTCGCGATCGTCGACCTCTACATCTTCCTGCTCGCCGCCGGAACCATCCAGGACGTGAGGTTCTTCTGATGAGCGACAACACTGGCAGCCACCCCGCCGGGGCCCACCCCACCACTCGGCACCCCATGACCGGCAACGAGATGTCCGCAGCTGCGGCCGGCGGTATGGAGCGGCACACCTACGACGTCGTGGTCGTCGGGGCGGGCGGTGCCGGCCTCCGGGCCGCGATCGCCGCGCAGGACGCGGGTGCTCGCACGGCGCTCGTGTGCAAGTCGCTGCTCGGCAAGGCGCACACCGTCATGGCCGAGGGCGGCATCGCCGCGGCGATGGGAAACCGCTGGCCGGAGGACAACTGGGAGGTCCACTTCCGCGACACGATGCGCGGCGGGAAGATGCTCAACAACTGGCGGATGGCCCAGCTCCACGCACAGGAGGCGCCCGAGCGGGTCCAGGAGCTCGAGGACTGGGGTGCCCTCTTCGACCGGACCGAGGACGGCCTGATCAGCCAGCGCGACGTCGGCGGCCACAAGTACGCCCGGCTCGCCCACGTCGGCGACCGCACCGGGCTCGAGATGATCCGCACGCTGCAGCAGCGCGCCGTACACCTCGGCATCGACGTCTTCATGGAGTGCACGATCACCGACCTGCTCAAGGACGACGGAGTCATCTCCGGCGCCTTCGGCTACTGGCGCGAGTCGGGACGGTTCATCACCTTCGAGGCGCCCAGCGTGATCCTGGCGACGGGCGGGATCGGCAAGTCCTTCAAGGTCACCAGCAACTCGTGGGAGTACACCGGCGACGGCCACGCCCTGGCGATGCGCTCGGGCGCCAACCTCATCAACATGGAGTTCGTCCAGTTCCACCCCACCGGCATGGTCTGGCCACCCTCGGTGAAGGGCCTGCTCGTCACCGAGTCGGTCCGCGGCGACGGCGGCATCCTGAAGAACTCCGAGGGCAAGCGGTTCATGTTCGACTACATCCCGGAGTTCTTCAAGAGCGAGACCGCCGACACCGAGGCGGAGGCCGACCGGTGGTACGACGACAAGAAGAACAACCGTCGACCACCCGAGCTGCTGCCCCGTGACGAGGTGGCGCGGGCCATCAACTCCGAGATCAAGGCCGGTCGCGGCACGCCCCACGGCGGCATCTACCTCGACATCGCCTCCCGGCGCTCGCCCGAGTTCATCCGCAAGCGGCTGCCGTCGATGTACCACCAGTTCAAGGAGCTCGCCGACGTCGACATCACCGCCGAGCCGATGGAGATCGGCCCCACCTGCCACTACGTCATGGGTGGCGTCGAGGTCGACGCGGACACCCAGGAGAGCGCCGTGACGGGCCTGTACGCCGTCGGCGAGTGCTCGGGCGGCATGCACGGGTCCAACCGGCTCGGTGGCAACTCGCTGGGTGACCTGCTGGTTTTCGGCAAGCGTGCGGGTGAGGCCGCGACCGCCTACGCCACGTCCCTCGGCGAGGCGCGTCCCCAGGTCGACGAGGCGGACGTGAAGGCCGCCCAGGTCAGTGCCCTGGCGCCGTTCGAGGTCGAGGGCGGTGAGAACCCGTACACGATCCAGTCCGACCTCCAGCAGTCGATGAACGACCTGGTCGGGATCATCCGCACCGCCTCCGAGCTGGAGGAGTCGCTCAGCCGGATCGAGGTTTTGAAGAAGCGCGCGGAGACGATGGTCGTCGAGGGGCACCGCCAGTACAACCCTGGCTGGCACCTCGCCCTGGACCTGCGCAACATGCTCCTCGTCAGCGAAGCCATCGCCACGGCAGCGCTCGCCCGACAGGAGTCGCGCGGGGGGCACACCCGCGACGACTTCCCCCAGGCCGACGACGCGGTCTGGGGCAGGAAGAACCTCGTCGTGTCGACCGACGACAGCGGGCAGGGCGTGGTCCTGCGGGAGCAGCCGCTGCCCGAGATGCCTGAGGACCTGAAGAAGTACTTCGCACCCGCAGCCGCCGAGAGCCCCGCAGCCAGCAAGGAAGGGAAGTAGCCATGGGATACGACCTGAAGATGCGTGTATGGCGCGGCGACATCGACGGCGGTGACCTGGCCGACTACACCGTCGAGGTCTCCGAGGGGGAGGTCGTCCTCGACGCACTCCACCGGTTGCAGGCCACCCAGGCCGGCGACCTCGCTATCCGGTGGAACTGCAAGGCCGGCAAGTGCGGCTCGTGCAGTGCCGAGATCAACGGCCGGCCCCGGCTGTTGTGCATGACCCGGCTCTCCGACTTCGACGAGTCCGAGACGATCACCGTGACGCCGATGCGCTCGTTCCCGGTGATCCGCGACCTCGTCACGGACGTCTCCTACAACTACGAGAAGGCCAAGGAGCTGCCCGGGATCGCGCTCGGTCCCCGAGATGCCGACGGGAAGCGCCGGATGGCACAGATCGACGTGGAGCGCGGCCAGGAGTTCCGCAAGTGCATCGAGTGCTTCCTGTGCCAGAACACCTGCCACGTCGTGCGGGACCACGAGGACAACAAGCCGGCCTTCGCCGGGCCGCGGTTCTTCCTGCGCTACGCCGAGCTCGACATGCACCCCTTGGACACCCACGACCGTCGCGAGCTCGCCCAGGGCGCAGCGGGGCTGGGGATGTGCAACATCACCAAGTGCTGCACGGAGGTGTGCCCGGAGAACATCCAGATCACCGACAACGCGATCATCCCGATGAAGGAGCGCGTGGCGGACCGCAAGTACGACCCGCTCGTGTGGCTGGGCAACAAGATCGGGCTGCGGAACAAGGACTACGAAGGTCGCACCGAGGTCTGAGGCGCCCATGCGATCCAAGGCCCTGCCGGTCGTCATGCTGGTGGCCGCTGCCCTGTCGGGGGCAACCCCTGCCGCGTCGGCACTGCCGGAGTAGGAGCACGCCGGGGTCCGGGTGTCGTTCCCGGACAACCATCCGGTGCGGGTCACGGACCTCCGGCACGCCCGGCACGAGCGCTACGACAGGGTCGTGATCGAGCTGCGAGGCCCGATGCCGGACTACCGCACGGGTTACTACCCGCGCTCCACCTATGACGGGACGGGCGAGCCGATCCCCATCAGGGGTCGCTCGGGGCTCTGGATCGGCCTCATGGCGGACGACCACGACGCCGACGGCGCCAACCTCGACACGGGTACGCGACTGGCGAGGCCGCGGTACGAGACGCTGAAGGCGCTCGCCCTCGCCGGCTGGCACGCGGGGCAGACGACCTTCTTCTTCGCGCTGCGGCACCCGTGCGCCGTACCGTGTCTTCCACTTGGCGGACCCGAGCCGGATGGTCATCGACTTCCGACACGGCTGAGCTGACGACGTGAGCAGCTGACGAGACAGCGGTCGCTCGCTGTCACCTGCTGGCAGTGAACTACCGCTGTCTTGTCCTCAGTCGCTGTCCTGGGGTGGTCCCGAGGGTGCGGACGGGCACGACCCCTCGTCGTACGGCGTCAGCGAGCTCGTGGATGAGCAGGAGCAGGAGCACGACCTCGGCCACCAGGAAGGGCGGTAGCAAGAGGAAGGAGACCAGCACTGCGAGCAGGACGACCACGACCGCCAGCGCCAGCGCGAGCGGGTCCTCGGGCAGACACAGGTCGAGACCAGGGGATCAAGCGGCCGCCGGAGCGCTCTCCACAGGGGACCGGGGCTTCCGGGGCGAGCGCCGTGAGACGAATGCCATAGGTCCACCCGGGTCCTCGACGCACCCCCGGGCCTATCCTGCCCACCATGACCGACGCGCCTGCCGATCTCGAGGCTGATCTCGAAGGTGGCCTCGCCGAGCCCGAGGACCTGGAGCCCGCGCAGGGCTCGCTGCGGTTGTCGTCGCCCGGTGACGACTACGACGCCACTCAGTGGGAGACGGCCGCGGCCGGGGTCCTCCGCAAGGCCCGCAGGCTGCGTGACGACGATCCGGACTCGGCCGTGTGGGCCACGCTGTCGCGCACGACCCTGGATGGGATCGAGGTGGCGCCCATCGGCGTCCCCGGCGACCTCGAAGGCCTCGCGACCTCCGGCCGGCCGACCCGTGCAGGCGACTGGGACGTCCGCACCCATGTCAGCGGGCCCGACGCAGCCCAGGCCAACGAGGCCGTGCTGCTGGACCTCGACAACGGCGCGACCTCGCTGTGGGTCGAGCTCGGCGCCGGTCTCACCGTCGAGGACCTGCCGCGCGCCCTCAGGGGAGTGCTGGTGGACCTCGCGCCGGTCGTCCTCTCCAACTCCTCGGTCGCCGCGGCGCGGGCCCTCGTCGCCCTCGCCGACGACACCGGGGTCGACCTGCACCCCGGCACCAACTTCGGCGCGGACCCGCTTGCCGACGACGTCGTCGAGGTGGCGCTCCTCGCGCGCGAGCACGGCGTGCTGGGTGTCGTGGCCTCCGGCCTGCGAGTGCACGAGCAGGGTGCGAGCGACGCGCAGGAGCTCGGCGTCGCGATCGCCGCCGGCGTCACGGCGCTCCGGGCGCTGACCGAGGCCGGCTTCAGCCCCGACGAGGCAGCGGCGGTCGTCGAGCTCCGCCTGGCCGTCACCGACGAGCAGTTCCCCTCCATCGCCAAGCTCCGTGCCGCCCGCCGCCTCTGGGCGCGCGTGCTCGAGCTGAGCGGGGTCGGTGACCTCGCGGTTCGTCAGCACGCCGTGACGTCTCGTGCACAGATGAGCAAGTACGACCCCTGGGTCAACATCCTGCGCGGCACCGTGGCCGCCTTCGCGGCGGGGGTCGGTGGTGCGGAGGCCGTGACGGTGATCCCGTTCGACGAGCCGCTGGGCCTGCCCGACGCGCTGGGTCGCCGGATCGCCCGCAACACCTCGTCCCTCCTCATCTCCGAGTCGCACGTCGCCCGCGTCGCCGACCCGGCTGGCGGGTCCTATGCCGTCGAGAAGCTGACCGATGACCTGGCGGCCGCGGGATGGGCGGAGCTGCAGGAGATCGAGGCGGCCGGCGGGCTGGCCGCCGACTCCGGCCTGTCCGGCAGGATCGCCGCGGTCGCTGCGACCAGGGACGAGCAGGTGGCGCGCCGCACGCGGCCGCTGACCGGCGTGAGCGAGTTCCCCCACCTCGGTGAGTCGCTCCCCGAGCGCGCGTCCTCGTCCATCGGGGCCGACGTCCGCCGCTACGGCGCTGCCTTCGAGGCGCTGCGCGACGAACCCGCGACTGCTCCCGTCTTCCTCGCGACCATGGGGTCGGTGGCTGCCCACACCGCCCGGGCCACGTTCGCCACCAACCTGTTCGCTGCCGGCGGTGTCGCTGTCGAGGTCGCAGGACCCACGGACGGCGTGGAGTCGGTGCTTGCGGCGTACAACGGCGAGCAGGTCGTGTGTCTGGCGGGCACGGATGCGGCGTACGCCGACCGGGGCACCGACCTCGTCGCCGCACTGCGCGGGGCGGGGGCCACCCACGTGATCATCGCCGGGAAGCCCATCGACGGGGTCGACGACAGCTGTGCCATGGGCGTGGACGCGCTCGCCTTCCTGACCAGGACGAGGGAGAAGCTGGTATGAGCATCCCGAAGAGCTTTGCCGACCTGCCGCTGGCGGGCGGTGCGACGGCGTCGAGCACCGCGACGGCGGGCGCGCCGTGGGGGAGTCCCGAGGGCATCGACATTCTGCCCACCTACGGCCCCGAGCACCTCGAGGGCCTCGATGCGCTCGACACGTGGCCCGGACTGGCGCCGTTCCTGCGTGGCCCCTATCCCACGATGTACACCACCCAGCCGTGGACGATCCGGCAGTACGCCGGGTTCTCGACCGCCGAGGAGTCCAACGCGTTCTACCGGCGCAACCTCGCGGCCGGCCAGAAGGGGCTCAGCGTCGCCTTCGACCTCGCGACCCACCGAGGCTACGACTCCGACCACCCGCGTGTGCGCGGCGACGTCGGCATGGCGGGGGTCGCGATCGACTCGATCTACGACACCCGCACCCTCTTCGACGGCATCCCGCTGGACGAGATGTCGGTCTCCATGACCATGAACGGCGCCGTCCTGCCGGTGCTCGCCCTCTACATCGCGGCGGCCGAGGAGCAGGGGGTGAAGCCCGAACAGCTCGCGGGGACGATCCAGAACGACATCCTCAAGGAGTTCATGGTCCGCAACACCTACATCTACCCGCCGCTGCCGAGCATGCGGATCATCAGCGACATCTTCGCGTTCACGTCGCAGAAGATGCCGCGGTTCAACTCCATCTCGATCTCCGGCTACCACATCCAGGAGGCCGGGGCGACGGCCGATCTGGAGCTGGCCTACACGCTGGCCGACGGCGTCGAGTACCTGAAGGCCGGCCAGGCCGCCGGCATGGACGTCGACACCTTCGCGCCCCGGCTGTCGTTCTTCTGGGCGATCGGGATGAACTTCTTCATGGAGGTCGCCAAGCTCCGTGCCGGGCGGCTGC
>NZ_JAOPXV010000148.1 GCF_025964975.1 Nocardioides sp. | reverse complement strand
GACCATCGCCCGGGGGCGGCCAGGGGCGTCGTACGTCGTGAGGTGCGGGTCGGTCACGAGTCTCCTTCGTAGTCGGGGCTGCCTGCGGATGGGACGAGGGAGGACCTCCGTCTCCGGGATCCTCCCTCGCTCGTGGTGGTGCGGTGGATCAGTGGGCGACGACGCCCTCGGGCCCGTCGGTCGCGAGCTCCTCGTGCTTGACGTCGAGGAAGACCCAGATGACCACGGAGGCCGCGAGCATCAGGATCGAGCCGACCAGGAAGGCCTGGGTCGAACCCTCCGTGAAGACCTGCTGCTGCGCGATGGCCTGGAACTTCTCCATCTGCTCGGGGGAGAGCTGCGGCCCGCCTGCCTGTGCGCCGGCAGCTGCCAGCTCCTTGCCGCGGTCGGTGAAGGTCTGGGTCGCCACCGTCGCCAGCACGGCGAGCCCGAGCGCGCCGCCGACCTGTTGGGCCGTGTTGAGGACACCCGAGCCGATGCCGGACTCCTCGGAGCGGAGGTGGTGGACGGCGGTCAGCGTGACGGGCACGAACGTGAGCCCCATGCCGAAGGCCATCATGATGATGAACGGCAAGATGTCGGTGACGTAGGTGCCGGTCACGTCCTCGGCGGGGAAGGAGGTGTCGAAGGGCAGCGTCGAGAAGCCGAAGAGCGCGCCCGCGGCGATCAGGGTGCCGACACCGGAGATGTAGCGCGGGTCGATGCGGTTGACCAGGTTGGAGGCCAGGCCTGCGCCGACGACGATGCCGACCGTGAACGGCAGGAAGGCGACGCCCGCCTTGAGCGGGCTGTAGCCCATGACGTTCTGGATGTACTGGCTGAGGAAGTAGAACATCGCGAACATCGCCGCGGGGGCCAGGAACATGGCCACGAAGCTGGAGGCCCGGGTCCTGTTCATGAAGATCCGGAACGGCAGGAGCGGGTGCTCGACGCGACTCTCGATGAAGCCGAAGATGGCGAGCAGCGCGACGCCGGCCACCAGGCAGGCGACCGTGGTCCCGTCGCCCCAGCCCTCGGTACCGGCTCGGTTGAGGCCGTACACGACGCCGAGTAGGCCCAGGGTGGCCGCGACCGCACCGGGCAGGTCGAGTTCACCGGGGTGCGACTCCGCCTCTTTGAGGAAGCGCGGGGAGAGCAGCGCGGCGGCGATGCCGATGGGCACGTTGATCAGGAACGTCAGGCGCCAGCCGTCGATCTCCAAGCCGAAGAGCTCCGGCGACGTGCCGGTGAGCCAGCCACCGAGGATCAGGCCGACGGCTGCACCGGCGCCCGACATTGCGGCGTACACAGCGAAGGCGCGGTTGCGGGCGGGGCCCGCGGGGAACGTCGTGGTGATCAGGGCCAGGGCTGCGGGGGACGCGAGGGCAGCACCCAGACCCTGCAGCCCACGGGCGGCGAGCAGCAGCGGCTCGCTGGTCGCCAGTCCGCCCAGGAGCGAGGCCACGGCGAAGACGACCAGGCCGATCATGAAGACCTTGCGCCGACCGTAGAGGTCACCGAGACGCCCACCGAGCAGCAGCAGACTGCCGAACGCGAGGGCGTAGCCGGTGACGATCCAGGACAGGTTGGCCTGAGTGATGTCCAGGTCGATCTGGATGTAGGGCAGGGCGATGTTCGCGATGGTGGCGTCCAGCACCACCATCAGCTGGGCGATCGAGATCAGGACGAGGGCCCATCCGAGGTGGAGCTCGCGCTGCGGCGTGGCCACCGCCTCCGGCGTGGGAGAGGTGCTGTCGAGGTTGGTCATGAGGTTCCTTCGTGCTCGGCGTGCGGATGAGTCTCGGTGAGTTCGTGGGACGAGGCTGTCGGCAGATGCGGACAGGTTGTGGCCGGAATGATGATCTGGTCGATCACGTGGGCGATGAGCTCGGGAGTTGCCTCTTCGCCCATCAGGAACACCCGGTGCAGGACGATGCCGGGCAGGGCGGGAGCGAGGAGGCTCACGTCAACGCCCTCGGCGACCTCGCCGCGCTCGAGCGCGCGGTCGAAGATCACGCGGGCCGCCGCGATCTTGGGACCGATGAAGTCGCGGCGGTACGTCTCGGCGAACTCCTCGTCGCGGGCCATCGCGGTGACCACTGCTGCGAGGACGGCGAGGTTCCGCGAGTCGCGGAAGCCGCCGAGCTCGCAGTGGAGGGCCATCAGGTCGCCCCGCAAGCTGCCCGTGTCCGGCACGGGTGCCGATGACTTCTGGGAGCAGACGGAGTCGACGACCAGCGCCTGTTTGGTGCTCCAGCGCCGGTAGAGAGTCGCCTTGCTGGCCTTGGCGCGTTGGGCGACGGCGTCCATGGTGAGCCGGTCGTAGCCGACCTCGGCCAGGACGTCGAGCGTGGCGTCGAGGATCTCGCGTTCACGGTGGCCCTCGACGCGCGGCCGGCTGGACTGCGCTTCCGTCGTGGCTTCCGTGGAGGCCCCTGCAGTGGTGTCGGTGGACGCGTCCGCGGAGAGGGGGGTCATGGGCGGCGTCCTTCCTGTGAGATGAAACGAAACTGTTTCGTACTCAAGCACCACGGTAGGCGAGATATTCCGATGGAACAAAAGAGTTTCATCGAGCGCGCGGGACACGACGGGCGAACTGTCGGTGGAGGCGGGCAAACTAGTGCCATGAGTGAGTCTGACCGGACTGCGCCGGCGCCCGCGCCGCCCCAGGCACGGGACCGTCACCAGGAGCTCAGCCACCGACTGGAGGACGCCCGTTGGCGCTACTACGTCCTGGACGACCCGACGATGTCCGACGCGGAGTTCGACGCCGGGCTGCGTGCGCTGGAGGCCCTGGAGGAGGAGCATCCCGAGCTCCGGACCCCGGAGTCGCCAACGCAGACAGTGGGCGGTGCGGTCTCCACGATGTTCACCGCGGTCGACCACCTCCAGCGGATGGAGAGCCTCGACAACGCCTTCTCCTACGACGAGCTCGTCTCGTGGCACGCACGGGTGGCCCGAGACGGTGGCGAGTCTGCTGAGCTGCTGTGCGAGCTCAAGGTCGACGGCCTCGCGATCAACCTCCTCTACGAGCAGGGCCGACTCGTGCGGGCCCTCACCCGGGGCGACGGGCGCACGGGCGAGGACGTCACGCCCAACGTCAAGACGATCGAGGCGGTGCCACACCGGCTCATCGGCACCGACGAGTTCCCCGTGCCGTCGCTGGTCGAGGTGCGTGGCGAGGTGTTCCTGCCGGCCGTCGCGTTCGAGCGGCTCAACGACTTCATGGCCGACGCGGGCAAGCAGCTGTTCGCCAACCCCCGCAATGCTGCAGCCGGCTCGCTGCGCCAGAAGGACCCGAAGATCACGGCCACGCGGTCCCTCGGGATGGTCTGCCACGGCCTGGGCGCGCGCGAGGGCTTCGAGCCGACCGCGCAGTCCGCTGCCTACGCCGCCATGCGTGCTTGGGGCCTGCCCACCTCCGACCAGATCAAGGTCGTCTCGACGCTCGCCGAGGTGCAGTCCTACATCGAGCACGTCGGGGAGCACCGGCACACGGTCGTCGGCTACGAGATCGACGGCGTCGTCGTCAAGGTCGATGACGTGTCGCTCCAGCGTCGGCTCGGCTCGACCAGCCGAGCCCCCCGCTGGGCCATCGCCTTCAAGTACCCGCCCGAGGAGGTCAACGCCAAGCTGATCTCGATCGAGGTCAACGTCGGCCGCACGGGCCGGGTCACGCCGTACGGCGTGATGGAGCCGACCCGGGTCGCCGGCTCGACGGTGGAGAACGCCACCCTGCACAACGCCCACGAGGTCACGCGCAAGGACGTGCGGCCGGGGGACACCGTGGTGCTGCGCAAGGCGGGCGACGTGATCCCCGAGATCGTCGGCCCGGTCCTGGCACTCCGGCCCGAGGGCACCCCGCCCTGGGTGATGCCGACCCACTGTCCTGCCTGTGGCACCCCCCTGTCCCAGCAGAAGGAGGGCGACAAGGACCTGCGATGCCCCAACCACGAGAAGTGTGTCGCCCAGGTGCGGGAGCGGGTGTTCCACGTCGCTGGACGAGGAGCGTTCGACATCGAGGGCCTGGGCTACGAGGCGGCCGTGGCGCTGCTCGAGGCAGGGGCGATCACCAACGAGGGCGACCTGTTCGGGCTCGACGAGGCAGCCCTCCTGCGGGCTCCGCTGTTCACGCGCGCGCCGAAGAAGGGCGAGGACGGACCTCAGCTGTCCGCCAACGGGTTGCGGCTGCTCGCCAACCTGCACGAGCGCAAGGAGCAGGTGCCCCTGTGGCGGGTGCTGGTGGCGCTCTCCATCCGCCACGTGGGGCCGACGGCAGCGCGCGCCCTCGCCACCCAATTCGGCTCCATGCAGGCTGTCCGCGACGCCGACGAGTCCACCTTGGCCAACACCGACGGGGTCGGCCCCACCATCGCGGCGTCGGTGCGGGCGTGGTTCGACGGCGAGGAGGCCGCGTGGCACAACGCCATCGTCGACACGTGGGCAGCAGCGGGCGTGACGATGGCCGACGAGCGCGACGAGTCGGTGCCCCGCACCCTGGAGGGCCTCACGATCGTGGTGACCGGTTCGTTGGAGGGCTTCACCCGTGACTCGGTCAAGGAGGCGATCATCGTCCGCGGCGGCAAGGCCTCGGGGTCGGTGTCGAAGAAGACCGACTTCGTCGTGGTCGGCGAGAACGCCGGGTCCAAGGCGGACAAGGCCGAGCAGCTCGGCGTACCCATCGTCGACGAGGCGGGCTTCGTGGCGCTGCTCGCCGACGGTCCGAGCTAGTCGCCGGCGGGAACATCCCGGGGCGCGCCCAGCCCGAGGGGCACGATCACCTTGTCCGGCATCTCCACCCTCGGGTAGTCGGGGGTCGTGTCGATCAGGTCGAAGCGCGAGTGGACCGTCATGACGATGGCGACGACGACCAGGACGAACAGCAGGCCGATGCCGAAGGCCATCAGGCGAGCCGTCGGATCGGTCTTGAGCACCGGATCCTTGCGGCCGCTCATCTCCACCAGGCCGCGGTAGCGGCGACCGAGACTGGCCCGACTGAACGGCGTCGGACCGTCGACGTCCCGCTGGGGGATGTGCAGGTCGCCGGGGACGGCCGCGTCGAGCGACGCGACCGCGTCCGCGCCGCCCACCCACTCAGCCGGGTCGATGAGGAGTCCCCAGCCGTCGGCCCGCACGAGGCGCCGTACGCCCGACGGGTAGGTGAGGTAGGCCGCGAGGTCGGCGTGGGGGTAGTCGAGAGCCTGGTCGCCCGACGTCATCATCGTGCCGTGTCCATCGACGACCAACCGGTCCAGGCGCGCCGGCCAGTCGGCGTGCTTGCGACCCTGCGTCGGAGGCACCCGAGGCGTGGTCGTGGGCCGGCTGACCGTCCGCATCATCAGCAGCTCATCCGCGAGGACTGGCATCCCGAGCAGGAGACTGTCCAGGAGCTCGGCAGCGTGGACCCGCACGTCGTTGGCGGTGATCGCCTCGTAGTCCGCCACGACCTGGTCCAGTGACAGGTACGGGTCCTCGCCGGCCAGGTGCATGGCGCCGGCCCGGCGGGCCAGGCCGTAGGTCGCATAAGGATCCCGCAGCCCCTGGATGGTCATGGCCTTGATGCCCGAGACGACAGCCTCGTCGGGGCCCCTCTGAGCATGGGTCTCGAGCAGCTCGCGTGCGGTCGTCGCGCACCCGCGATGTGCGGCGCCGTCGATGTCCGTGCCGACGTAGGCCACGGCGTGGTCGACGTCGGCGTACTCGTAGCCGCAGAACGGGGCGTACGCCCCGCCCAGCCGTTCGCGGAACTCGTTGACGAACTCGCGCCGAAGGGTCTCGGGCAGCAGGGTCGCCGCCGGCGTACGTCGCACCACGCCGCTCGCCAGCAGCCCCACGTCGACGTAGCCGGCCGGGAGCTCCTCGACGGTGTGCGCCGGCTCCGGAAACCTCAGCCGTCCCGACGGCAGCGGCAACCGCCAGCCGGGAGGGGGAGGTCCGTCGAGCATCAGGACCGCGTTCTCCCGCGTGAACACGGTGCGCGCCCGGGTCCCCAGCAGCTCGCGCGTCGCTCGGCCCAGTCCCAGCTCGCCGAAGGCGACGACACCGGGTCCGGCCGCCCCGTAGCGCATGCCGAGCGCGTTGGGCAGGCCCACCGAGCTGCGCTGCGCGGCCTCGGCGGCGAGCACCCGTCGCTCGGTGTCCATCCGAGCGAAGGACGGCTCGCTCAGCCACCGGGCCACACCGCTCAGGTGTGCCGCCACCGCGTCCGTGGGTCCGTGGGCATCGAAGCTCGTGTGGTGGAGGGAGACCTCACCGTTGACCTGGAGCTGTCCGCCGCCCATGCGCTCGTGCAGAGCCAGGTGCTCGAGGAGGTGCTGCCAACCCGACTCCGCCGCCGGTTCGTCGGCACTGCCCCAGCGGAACATCAGGGTCGCCGCCAGGGTGGGCCGCCCAGAGTCGACCCAGAACGTTGCCACGCCATCGACCTCGTCGCGCGCCACGATCGTCATGCTGCCTGCCCCCGCATCCGGCGAATTCGACCGGAATAGTGACACATCGCGTCGGCGCCTCGGCACCCGCAGACAACTTCCGCCCGGGGTACGGCGTCCCACCTGCGCTCTCCATCTGCCAGGCATCCATGAGGACCACCCTCGGAGGTCAGCCATGCGTCTCGTGTCCACTCTCACCACCACCTCACCACCACCCTCGCCCTCACCGTGCCTCTCGTGGCGCTGGGAGCCCGGCCCACGCCGCGGCCAAGACCTGCGCCGGCGAGAGGGCGACGATCGTCGGCAACGAGAGATCGAACGACCTCACGGGCACGCCGAAGCGCGACGTGATCTGGGCCGGGGGCGGCAACGACCGGATCTTTGGGCTGGGAGGGAACGACCTCATCTGTGCCGGCGAGGGCGCCGACCGCATCTCGGGCGGCCCGGGCGACGACACGACCTATGGGGAGATGGACCACTACCGCGCCGACCGGTTCGGCCGGTTCAAGCGCACCGGCGACACGATCGTCCCCGGCGCCGGCAACGACTACGTCGACCCCGGCTATGACGCACGGCTGGTCTCGGCCGGCATACGGGTGGTGCCCGACACGATCAGCTACTACAACGCTCCCGCCCCTGCCGTGATCGACATGCGCACCGTCCCCGCCGTCGTCGCTGCCGACGGAGCCGACACCATCGTCGTCGCGGCCGGTTCGCCGATCGGCTTCGTGGGGACAGCGTTCAACGACGTGATCCGCGGCACCTACAAGGACGACCGGCTGTTCGAGATGGGCGGCGACGACCAGCTGTTCGGCCACGACGGCGACGACGTCATCACCCCCGATGGCAACGACAGCGCCGGCGCGGACCTCGTGGACGGCGGCTCCGGGGACGACACGATCTCCAGCGTGGCCGGCTTCGACACCCTGGTGGGCGGTCCCGGTATCGACGCGATCTCCTCGAGCTCGGTGAACCGGCTGACGATCAAAGGGGGCGCAGGCGTCGACACGGTCACCGTGCCGGTGCCCGGCGAGTCCGGGTTCCAGGTGGTGGGCAACGCCGGCCGGGACAAGCTGCGGCTGGTGGCCTACCCCAACCCCGCCGTCCTGCCCACGCTGCGCATCGACCAGCGCAAGGGTCTGGCCAAGGTCACCAAGCTCCAGCCGTTCGCGGTCAGCGGCAAGGTCCAGAGCTTCACCGAGGTCTTCCTGCCCGCCAGCACCACGACGATCTACAGGGGCACGATGAAGGGCGAGGTCATCGATGCCCACCCCGACTTCGGCGCGACCATCAAGGCTCGTGGCGGCGCCGACGTGATCACCGGGTCCAACCAGAAGGACGTCCTGATCGGCGGCACCGGCTTCGACATCGGCTTCGCCAAGAGCGGCAAGGACCGGTGCAAGCTGATCGAGCGGCGCCAGAGCTGCTGACCGCGCGGGCCCCGGCCTCCGCTCTCGTAGGTGGTTCCCCTGAGCCTGAGGTTCTGCCCCACAGGCGGGCTGGCCTGCACGAACTGCGTGAAGTCACCGTCGTCGGTCGAGCCAGAGGGTGGTCGCGCCATCAGTCCTCCTCGAATGGATTGTCACCCAGACAGATGCCGCGTGCCTCGCTTCGGTTGGGCGACCCTAGGATTGCCGCCATGCCCGAGATCACCCGAGACGAGGTCGCACACCTGGCGAACCTCGCCCGCATCGACCTCGACGACGCCGAGCTCGATCACCTTGCCCCCCAGCTGAGCGTGATCCTCGAGTCAGTCGCCTCCATCAACGGCGTGGCGGGGGACGACGTACCTCCCACGTCACACGCGTTGCCGCTGACCAACGTCTTCCGCGACGACGTGGTGACCCCCGGCTTGACGGCCGAGCAGGCCCTGGCCATGGCACCGGCGGTCGACCAGCAGCGCTTCAGCGTGCCGCGGATCCTGGGGGATGAGCAGTGAACACCACCATCCGCACCACGGCCGCCGAGATGGCAGAGGCCCTGGCGGCGGGCACCGTCACCAGTGTCGAGCTCACCCAGATGCACCTCGACCGCATCGCCGGCGTCGACGGCGCCGTCCACGCCTTCCTGCACGTCGACTCTGACGGCGCGCTCGCCCAAGCTGCCGCGTCCGACGCCCGCCGATCGGCCGGCGAGACCCTGAGCCCGCTCGACGGCGTGCCGATCGCGGTCAAGGACGTGCTGACCACCGAGGGGCTCCCCACCACGTGTGGGTCGAAGATCCTCGAGGGCTGGATCCCGCCGTACGACTCGACCGTCGTGGCGAAGCTCAAGGCGGCCGGGCTGCCGATCCTTGGCAAGACCAACATGGACGAGTTCGCCATGGGGTCCTCCACGGAGCACTCGGCCTACGGCCCCACCCACAACCCGTGGGACCTCGACCGCATCCCGGGCGGCTCGGGCGGTGGCTCGGCCGCCGCCGTGGCGGCCTTCGAGGCGCCGCTGGCGATCGGCACCGACACTGGCGGCTCGATCCGCCAGCCCGGTGCGGTCACGGGCACGGTCGGCGTGAAGCCGACGTACGGCGGAGTGTCCCGCTACGGCCTCGTGGCCCTCGCCAACAGCCTGGACCAAGCGGGTCCCGTCACCCGGACCGTCCTCGACGCGGGCCTGCTGCACGACGTGATCGCCGGGCACGACCCACGCGACTCGACCAGCATCGACCAGCCGTGGCCCTCGTTCACCGACGCGGCCAGGATCGGCTCGACCGGCGACATGTCGGGCCTGCGGATCGGCGTCATCACCGAGCTGGCCGGGGACGGGTGGCAGGACGGCGTGATGACTCGGTTCCAGGAGTCGGTCGACCTGCTGGTGAAGGCCGGCGCCGAGGTCGTCGAGGTGTCCTGCCCGAGCTTCGTGCACGCTCTGGCGGCCTACTACCTGATCCTGCCCGCCGAGGCGTCCTCCAACCTCGCGAAGTTCGACGCCATGCGCTACGGCCTGCGCGTCGTGCCCGAGGGCAACCCCAGCGCGGAGGACGTCATGCGCGCCTCGCGCGACGCGGGCTTCGGCGAGGAGGTGAAGCGCCGCATCATCCTGGGCACCTACGCCCTGTCCAGCGGCTACTACGACGCCTACTACGGCCAGGCCCAGAAGGTACGCACGCTCATCAGCCGCGACTTCGAGGCAGCGTTCGAGAAGGCCGACGTGCTCGTCTCGCCGACCGCCCCGACGACGGCCTTCAAGCTCGGCGAGAAGCTCGACGACCCGCTGGCGATGTATCTCAACGACCTCGCGACCATCCCCGCCAACCTCGCCGGCGTCCCCGGGATCTCGGTCCCGAGCGGCCTCGCCGACGAGGACGGGCTGCCCGCCGGCTTCCAGATCCTCGCCCCGGCCCTCGAGGACGAGCGCCTCTACCGCGTCGGCGCCGCCCTCGAGACCCTGCTCGCGCGGGAGTGGGGCGCACCGCTGCTCGACAAGGCTCCCGCCCTGGAGGAGACCCGATGACCACGCACGCCAGCTCCGACTCGCTGCTCTCGTTCGAGGAGTCCCTGGAGAAGTTCGACCCGGCGATGGGCCTCGAGGTCCACGTCGAGCTCAACACCAACTCGAAGATGTTCTGCGGGTGCCCGACCGAGTTCGGCGCCGAGCCCAACACCCAGGTCTGCCCGACCTGCCTGGGTCTGCCCGGCGCGATGCCGGTGGTCAACCGCGTCGCCGTCGAGTCGGCCATGCGGATCGGACTCGCGCTCAACTGCGAGATCGCCGAGTGGTGCCGCTTCGCGCGGAAGAACTACTTCTACCCGGACATGCCGAAGAACTTCCAGACG
>NZ_JAOPXV010000118.1 GCF_025964975.1 Nocardioides sp. | reverse complement strand
TGGTCGCGACTACCGTGATCCGGTCGATGATTCGCCTGCCGAGGAGCTCGGCAGCCACCGACAGGGCGAAGGTGGTCTTGCCGGCCCCGGGGGTCGCCACCGTGAGGAAGTCGCGTGGGGAGGTGGCGGCGTACTGGTCCATCGCCGTCTGCTGCCAGGCACGCAGCAGGGGTGCGGTCCCCCAGGCCGCGCGGTCGGGCCAGGCGGGCGAGAGGGGTACGGCGTCAGGCCGACCCGTCACGCGTCGGGACCCTGATCGCCTGAACCGCCGGGCTTGATCGACTCCCAGATCTCCTTGCACTCCGGGCAGACCGGGAACTTCTCCGGCGCTCGTGAGGGCACCCAGACCTTGCCGCAGAGGGCGATCACGGGAGTGCCCATCACCATCGCCTCGGTCAGCTTGTCCTTGGGGACGTAGTGGCTGAACCGCTCGTGGTCGCCATCGTCGGTCGGCTGGGTGCGACGGTCTTCGATCGTCTGCGCGCCGGGCGAGAATCCGATGGTGCTCATGGAGGTGAGTTTAGGTCAACCGACGGCCCTAGTTCAGGTCGGGATCGAGCGGCCGTGTCGTGTGCCACGCGAGCTGGCCCGGCTGGCGGCGCAGCACGTCGCGCCACAGGGCGGTCGTGTCGGAGCGGAAGGCGTCGACCGGCTCGGCCGACACCGCATACCAGCTCCCTTCAGCAATCTCGGCCCGCAGCTGCTGCGCGTCCCATCCGGCGTAGCCGGCGTAGACACGCAGTCCGCTGAGGGTGCCGTCCAGCAGCTCCACCGGGGTGTCGAGGTCGATCATCCCCAGCCGGCCCACGATCGGCCGGAAACCGACGGGTTCCTGCTCGGCGTCGCGCAGGAGGGCGACTGCGAGGGCGCCGTCGGGAGACACGGGACCGCCTCGGAAGAGCACTTCGGGTTCGGCGCACAACGAGCCCCAGGGCTCCAGCACCTCGGTCACCGGGACGGGCGAGGGGCGGTTGAGCACGACCCCCAGCGCCCCCTCCTCGGTGACGTCGAGCAGCAGCACGACGGAGTCGGCGAAGTTGGGGTCGACCAGCTCGGCCGTGGCGAGCAGGAGCATGCCCGGCGCCACCTCGGTCTCGCTTCTCATGCTCCACTATCTCCCAGACGAGGCATCCGCGAGGGCCTATGCCGATGACGGCTGGATGCCGCGGGACGGGGGCACGGGGGTCCACTGGAGCAGCAGCACGGTGGCATCGTCCTGGAGCTCGCCGTCCTGGTGCTTCATGATCGCTCGGCTGAGCCGGCGGACCGTCTCGGGGGCAGGATGGCCGGACATGATCTCGCGACGCAGGAAGTCGACCAGACGGTCCTCGCCGAAGAAGTTGCCGCTGCGGTCTCGCGCCTCGGTGATGCCGTCGGTGTAGAACAGCAGCCAGTCGCCCGCCTCGAGGGTCTCGGTCCCGATCTCCCCGCCCGCCTCGTGTCCGATGCCGAGGAACGGGCGTCGTGCGTCGTCGAGGTGCTTGATCATTCGCCCCTGACGCAGCAGCAACGGAGGCGGATGGCCGGCCAGGACGTACTGGAGCAGTCCGGTGTGCAGGTCAAGCTCTGCCAACACTCCGGTGACGAAGTCCTCCCCGGTCCTGGAGCGTTCCATCACGGCGTGGTCGACCGCTTCGAGCTGAGGGAGCAGCCCCCCACCGTTGTGACGGGCGCTGCGGTAGGCAGACTGCGCTGACGCGACCGTGAGACTGGCCCCCAGGTCGTGTCCGGCTGCGTCGAAGATGGCCAGCCGCGCGGTGGAGTCGGACAGGTCGTAGTCGAAGGCGTCCCCGCCCAGACCGTAGACCGGGTGCATCATGGCCGCCAGCACTACGCGCTCCGTGCCGGCGGTGAGGGGCGGGAGCAGGTTCCAGATCAGCTCCGCGGAGGGGCCTCTCGAGCGGGTCCGGCGCATCTTGTCCAGGCCGTCGCCGTAGCCGCTGGTGCTGATGACGAGCTGCCCGATCAGCTTGCCCAGCCCGATGCACCTCTCCCGGACGCCTCGGTCGGTGGCCGCGATCTCGCCCATACGCACGCGCAGCACCCCCACCCGCTCAACTCCGTCGAGCAGCGGGACCCACAGGTCGGAGCGGTGCGCCACGGGCCGTACCGACCTGAAGCACTGACCCGCGACCGTGGTGTCGACCGCCTGTGGAGTCAGTCCGTCCCGGAGTGGTCGCAGCGTCTCCTGCTCGTAGTCGATCAGCAGGACATCGAGCTCGACGCCCAGCGCCTCACCTGCTGTCTGGGTGACCTGGGCCAGTCGCTCCGGTGGGGCGAGGTGCATGCCGGTCAGGAGCTGCGCCACGGCCGCGAGCGGACCGGTCCGCGGCACGTCCATCCCCATGGCGAAGGTGTACGGCGCCCGCGCGCGCCCGACGAGCTCATCGAGCCGCTCATTGACGGCGTGCGACAGGATGTCGCGCTGCAGGTCCGCCAACGGCATGAGGTCCTGGAGGAACGCGTCCACCTCCATCAGGCCCGCGGTTCCACCCAGCGCGAAGTAGCGGTACCACAGCTCATCGAGGGTCAGCTGGGCATGCCTGACCGCCTCCTCCAGGTCTTGTCGCTGCTCGGCAGCGGCACTGTCCACGAGTTGTCACCGATTCCGGCGTTGAACTGTGGCGATCACGTCATGTGCGGAGTCGCGCAGCGCCTGGTTCTCGCGGGTGGCCATGCTCATGAGCATCCGCAAGGACTCCTGTTCAGTGAGGTGGTCGCGAGCCATCAGGATCCCCTTGGCGGTGCTGATCGCGTCGCGGCTGAGCAGCGCTTCACGCAGCTCCTCGCTCAACCGCTCCGCCTTCTCGTAGGCCTGCATGTTGGCGAGCAGCACGGCTGCCTGGTCGGCGAACAGGGGGAGCAGTCCCTGCGCCCGCGTGTCGAACGCATGAGGGGACTCGGCATACACCTTCATAGCTCCCAGGCAGGCGTCGCCTGCGACGAGGGGCGCACTGAGGGTCGCTACGACACCCATCCCGCTGGCAGCGGGTGACCACCGCGAGAAGCGCTGATCCGTCCTGGTGTCGGGGACCATCACCACCTCGCGTTCGGCGTACGCCGCGAGGCAGGGTCCTTCACCGAGCTCGTACTGCAGCTGGTCGACTCTGGCCACCCGGTCGTCCGTGGCCTCGGCCGTGCGCGCCTGACCCGACTGAGGGACGAGGGTCATGCCTGCCCCGACGCTCGTCGGCATGGTCTCGTGCGCCAACCTGGCCACGAGTCCCAGTGACGTGTGCACGGTCTCCTCGGTGAGCAGGAGTCCGGACAGGCGCGCGAAGACGGCGGACAGCTCGTCCGCGAGCGGGAGAGAAACTGACATGAAAACCCCAGGCACACCGAGCGGCGAGCCCGTTTGCTGGAGCTCCCGGTCACGCTAACGCCCGTCGCGCCGAGGCGTCATCATCCGAAGGTATGAGCCTCGTGAGACTCCAAGGGGTGGTTTCGCCTCGCCGGGTTCGCACACCTGGCAAGACAGGGATAGCGTGCAAAACGTGTCGACGAGATCGCGTCATGCCGAGTCCCTGGCCGAGGCTGCCCGCAGCATGCACACCGTCTACCGCCTGGACGAGACGCTCGAGGCCATCGCCCTGGCGGCCAGGGTCTCGGTGCCCGGCTTCGACCACGCCGGCATCTCCACCATGGACCGCAAGGGCAACATCACCACCCGCGCCGCCACGGACGACCTGGTCCTCGAGCTCGACCAGCTGCAGTACTCACTGGGCGAGGGCCCCTGCGTGGACTCGCTGCGCGAGGCGCCCGTGGTGTCGGCCCCCGACATCGCCCACGACCAGCGCTGGCCCCGCTACGTCGCCGATGCCGTGCGGACCGCCGGACTGCAGGCCCAGCTCGGGATCCGGCTGTTCCTCGACTCCGAAGGCACCCTCGGGGGCTTGAACCTCTACTCCACCCAGAGCCCACACATCGATGACGAGGCGATCGCCCTTGCCCAGCTCTTCGCGGCGCACGCGGCGGTCGCGCTCGGCAACGCCCGGGAGATCGACCACCTGAACACCGCCCTCAGGACCCGCAAGGTGGTGGGGCAGGCACTCGGCCTGCTGATGGAGCGCTACAAGATCAGTGAGGACCGGGCGTTCGCTTTCCTCACCAGGGCCTCCTCCCACGGCAACGTCAAGCTGGTCACCGTCGCGCAGGAGCTGGTCGACCAGGCGAACAGCGCCCAGGGCACCGACAAACAGGGCACCGACAAACAGAGCACCGACAACCCGGGCACCGACACCGCGGGCACCGACGAGCGCTAGGCCCGCGAGACGACCGACGACCCCCGCCCGACGCATCAGGGAGGGATCGCGGTCGGGAGGTGCCGCGTGCGTCGGAGGGGGCCGTCTGCTGGGGGGCCTGCTGGTCTGTGCTGCGGGCCGGTCAGGCGGCGGTGAGGACCGCCCTGAGCCGCTCGACCAGGGACGGCGTTGCCGACCTGTTGAGCGTGCGGGCGGGCGCGTGCGTGGCGCGGGCGCGTCGGGCGATGTCCTCGCCGACACGGGCGCTCGGGGCGTCACTCGCGCTGCTCCGCCCGGCCATGACCGCGAGCAGGTGGTGCTCCTTGGTCATGGAAACCTTCATCGCGGCAGCCATCTCGTCGTCGATGGGCTCGACGCGGTAGTGGTCGATGATGGCCAGGATGCCGGGCAGCTCGGTGGCTGTCTCGTGCCAGGCAGCGATCACGGCAGCCTCGAGGTCCATCGGCTGCGACATGAGCTCGCGCTCGATGCAGCCGGCAAGACGCGTGTGCCACCGCAGCTGCAGCGCGCCGAGCAGGGTGAGCTCGTCCCCGAACGTCTCGGCGACGCCGTCGACGTCCATGGGCAGGCAGCCGTCCTGTCGGGCGTCTGCGTCGGCGATCACGGTGCGGAGGATCTCTCCGCGTCGGTGAAAGGAATTCCAGGTCATGGGCACCTCCTTCGGTGATACATACCGTCGGTACGTACCCACGGTATGTCACTGGTCGTCGCCACACCAGTCGCGGCACCCGTGACCGTGCCCACACGCTGCACTCGACGCAGCGGCGGCCCTAGACTCGCGCCATGAGCAAGCCCCCGGTTGGCCGGCTGGTGCCGAAGGTGCCCGTGCCGAAGGTGCCGAAGGCCGCCGGCCGCCGGCCGCCATACGCCGGCTCGACCAAGCGATCCCTGGTCGACGTCGCCGAGCTGCTGTTCACCGAGCAGGGCTACGCCGCCACGTCCCTCGACCAGATCGTGGCCGGCGCACGCGTCACCAAGGGCGCTCTCTACCACCACTTCTCGGGCAAGCAGGCGCTGTTCGAGGCGGTGTTCCAGCGGGTGGAGGGGACTGCGGGGACGGCGATCGAGAAGGCCCTGAAGAGGCAGCGAGACCCCTGGCTCAAGGCGGAGGCCGGCCTCCGGGCCTTCCTCGAGGTCGTCCAGCAGCCCGCCTATCGCCGCCTCGTGATCCAGGACGGACCATCGGTGCTGGGCTACGAGCGGTTCCGGGAGCACGAGGAGCGATCGACGTTCGCCAGCGTCACCGAGATCGTGCGGGCCGTCCTCAACGCGGGCACCTGGGAGGTCGGCGAGGAGATGCTCAACACCTTCACCCGCATCTTCTTCGGCGCGATGTCCTCGGCCGGTGAGTCGGTGGCCACGAGCAACGACCCGTCGGCAGCCGCGGTCCGGGTCGAGGCCGCGACCGGGTTCATCCTCGCCGGTCTTCAGTCGCTGGTCGATGCGGGAGTGGAGCCTCCCGACCCCGCACCCGCCGAGACGACGTAGGACCTGGAGTCCCTGCCTGCTTCGTCCCGCTACTTGGTCCAGGTGACGGTGCCGGTGCCCTGCGGCACGAGCTCGATCCAGGTGCGCCCGGCAGGCACGGTGAGGGTGCCATGGTCGGTCGACAGCTTGATCGCGCCGGTCAACCCGTCCTTGCTCCACGTGCCCTGGACGACCTTGCCGTTGTGGAAGAGCTGGGCCGGGCCGGTGCCCTCGAACTTCGTCTCGGGGACCAGATAGCCCGCAGGGTCGCGGTAGCCCGCGTCGCCGATCCGGACCCGCATGACGAGCACGCTGGTCGCACGGAACGCGTCACCCTCGGCGGCGTAGGAGTTGGTGTTGACGTACTTGCCCCCCTGGAAGACCCAGCTGGTGGTGTGACCGCCGAACCCCGCCGACAGGTTGCGAGCGGGCTTCTTGCCCGGGTAGTCGGCGGAGGTGCCGAACTCCAGGTAGGGCTCCGGGGCGCCGCCACCTTTGATGCCCTTTGCGACCACGTCGGGGTTGGAGAAGAGGTTGTACGGCGCCGAGCGCGCGTTGTCGCGATAGACGCCCTTGTCGCCCTCGGTGACGAAGGGGATGCCGGCCTTGTTGATCCGGGCGAGCGTGATGGCCGCTGCGCCGCTCGTGATCACGTGCGCGCCGGTCGGCACGATCCCGATGTCGCTGGCCCGCATGGACCGGACCGGTCCGACGACAGGCGGCACGTCGGAGTAGTAGAACGCCGCGAGCCGGGTCATACCGCCCTCGACGAGCTCCTCGACGACCATGTCGGCCGCGCCGAGCCCGATCTGCGGAGAGCTCGAGGACGTGTTGTCGACCTTGGTGACCAGCACGGGGTGCGAGGGGAGCTCACCCGTGACCTCGAGACCGGTCAGCGGCCAGAGGGCGGGGGGCGCGGGCGTCTCAGTGGCCTCGTCGCCCGTCTCCTCGGAGGACGACGACGGGCTGGCTTCCGGGGTCTCGTCATCGCTGCCGCAGGCAGCCAGGCCGGTCAAGAGGGCGCCGGCAGCGAGGGCGGCCGCGATGCGTCGTAGGTGGGGGTGCACGACGTACTCCGATCTGAGAGGGCGGGGAAGCTCGGATCATTCTCGCCGCAGAGCCGAGGGCCGCGCGGCAGACTCGCCCGGAATGTGGTTTCAGTCACTCACGAGCCCCTGAGGAGCTCGCTCACGGGTCGGCGAGCGCCGGCCGCACCGGCACGGCGCTCGCCGACGGCTCGGTCAGCGAAGCGTGCCGCCGAACCAGCTGCTCGTCCACGGTGCAGCCACGGTCACCCGGCGACCCGAACCGGGCGAGTGCACCATCATGGCGTGGCCGTTCTGGAAGCCGAGGAAGATCGCGGCGTGGTAGACGGCCCCACCGGCGTGGAAGAACATCAGGTCGCCGGGACGCATGTCCTGCTTGGCGACACGGTGGGTGAAGGCCGCCTGGGCCCCGGACGTCCGCGGGACGTCGAACCCGGCGCGGCGATAGCTGTAGTAGACCAAACCGGAGCAGTCGAAGGCGTTCGGCCCGGCTGCGCCGTACGAGTAGACATCGCCGCGCTGGCTCAGCGCGGTCTGCTTCGCGGACTGGAGCCGTGCTTCAAACCGCTGGGCGGCGCGCTGACGGCGAGCGGCCGCGGACTGCTCGTACTTCTTGAACTGGCTCTCGCTCATCGCGAAGGCACTGGGGCGGTCGTCCCCCTGCTCGACAGCATGGGCCGGAGCGACGGCCAGGGTGCTGGCGGTGACTCCGAGGGTGATGATCGTAAGGGCGAATGAGCGCGCGAGACGTCTCAAGGGCATGGCAGATTCCTTTCCCACGCCTGTGAGGTGAGCTGTCGGGTTAGAGCTGGAAGGTGCTCCGTCGCCGTGCGGCGACTTCACCCCGAGCCGTCCGCCCGGGCGCTTGGTGCGCGCGGACGTCCGGCAGTGAGACCTGTGGGTCCCCCACTCCTGCCCGATCTGCGAAGACTCGGGGGTCCACCCCGGGCGGGCAGGACTCGGCGTTACCCGGGGTGGCTGTGTCTTGTTGACGAGCTCCTCGGACACGCAGGGCGCGCAGGGAGCTGTCCACGACGTTAGGCAGAGGTTCGGTGAAAATCCAACCGCTTGGACGAACTGTGGAGCTCCTGTGGCCCGCCTGAGCGGGGATCGAGCCGCAGACGTGAGCAGCGTCTCGTCTGGTCGGCCGCCTCAGCCGAGCTTCGCCCCGCCGTCGACGTAGAGCGTCTGGCCGGTGATGTAGGAGGCCTCGTCACTGCAGAGGAACGCCGCTGCAGCCGCGATGTCCTCCGGGAAGCCGACCCGGCGCACGGGGTTCGACGCCGCGGCGGCGGCGCGGAAGTCCTCGACGCTCATCCCCACCCGAGCGGCGGTCGCGTCGGTCATCTCGGTGGCGATGAATCCCGGCCCGATGGCGTTGGCGTTGATGCCGAAGGGGCCCAGCTCGATGCCCAAGGTGCGCGTGAAGCCCTGGATGCCCATCTTGGCCGCCGAGTAGTTAGCCTGCCCCCGGTTGCCGAGAGCAGAGACGCTGGAGAGGTTGAGGATCTTGCCGTAGCGCTGATCGACGAAGTGCTTCTGCGCGGCCTTGGTCATGTTGAACGGGCCCTTGAGGTGCACGGCCATGACGAGGTCCCAGTCGTCCTCGGACATCTTGAAGAGCAGGTTGTCCCGGGTGATCCCAGCGTTGTTGACGAGGATGTGGATCCCGCCGAGGCCGTCCACCACCTGCTGGATCGCCGACTCGGCAGCGGCGGAGTCGGACACGTCGCAGCCGATCCCGATCGCCTTCGCACCGTCGGTGAGCTCGATCTTCTCCGCTGCCTGCTGGGCGTCCGCCTCGTCGAGGTCGACGATGGCGACGGACGCGCCCTCGCTGGCGAGCCGCTGCGCCGTACCGAATCCGATGCCGCGTGCGGCTCCGGTGATGACTGCGACGCGAGCGTCAAAGCGACCCATGATGACTCCTCAGAACGTGGGAACTGGTCGGCGTCGACCCTAGTACCCAGCGCTCAGGACGTCGGCCCGGCATCCTCGAGCACGCCGCGGAGCCGGTCGGCGTAGTCCGCCGCCTCGCCGGTGGCGTACTTGGTCCGCGGCCAGAAGAACCCACGGAGGCCGTCGCCCTTGGTCCGGGGCACCACGTGGAGGTGGAGGTGGGGCACCGACTGACTCACCGTGTTGTTCATCGCCACGAAAGAGCCCTGGGCGCCGAGGGCCACCTTGACCGCCAGTGCAAGGTCCTGGGCTGCGGCGAGGAACCCGTCACGCAGGGACGCCGGCAGGTCCGGCAGGGTCTCGACGTGCTCGCGGGGCACGAGCAGCACGTGGCCCTTGAAGACCGGTCGGGTGTCGAGAAAGGCCACGAAGTCGTCGCGAGTGAGGACCACATCGGCGTCCGCCCGGCCCGACACGATCCCGCAGAACACGCAGTCGGCCATGTCGGGCAGGGTAGCGCTGGCTACCCTCGAGTGGGTGCAGACGTTCCTTCCGTTCTCCGACTTCGAGCGGTCTGCCCGCGCGCTCGACGCGAAGCGGCTCGGCAAGCAGCGGGTCGAGACGATCCAGGTCGTGCGGGCCCTGACCGTGCCGGGCTACGGCTGGGCCCATCACCCCGCCGCGCTCATGTGGAAGGGCTACGAGGAGGCGCTCGGCAGCTACGGCATTGCCTGCTGCCGGGTCTGGACCGAGCTCGGGTACGGCGACACGTGCGCAGCGACGATCGCGACCGACCTGGCCAGCGCCGGTGTCGGCACCATCCGCTCGCAGGCCGAGCTCGCCGACCGGGGCGCCCTCCCGCCGTGGCTGGGCGACGACGAGGTCCACGTCAGCCACCGCTCGGCGCTGGTTCGCAAGGACCCCGACCACTACCGGCCGCTCTTCCCCGACGTGCCCGACGATCTGCCCTACGTGTGGCCGGTGCGTTCTCCGGCCGTCGTCGAGGCGGAGCGCAGGCGCGCGGAGAACGCCGTACGCCGCGCAGAGCGTGCCGTCGAGAAGGCGCGGCTGGAAGCCGAGCGGACGCGGCGCAGGCGGAGCCGGGCGGCGAAGAAGGCGTGGGAGACACGACGGAGACGTCCATGATCTCGGTGACATTCCTCAGCACAGCCACGGCGCCCTTCGGCCCGTCGGAACTGAAGGCCCTGTTGTCGACCACGCGCGCCAAGAACGATGCGAACGAGATCACCGGGATGATGCTCGATGCGGGTGGGCATTTCATCGAGACCCTTGAAGAGGGCGAGGAGGCCGTGGACGCGACGTTTGCCGACATGATGAAGGATCCACGGCACCGAGACGTGTGCATCGCGCTGCTGAAGAGGTCGAGCGGCGTGCCTTTCCCGATAGGTCCATGGGCTTCCAGTCCCTGACCGCCGACGAGGCGTCGACACTGCCCGGGTTCAACGACTATCTCGAGGGCAAGCCCCTGTCTGCGCAGGACGCCACGACCCTCGCCCACGCCGGCATTTTTCACCGGGTCTTCCGGGACCGAATGCGCTGATGATTTTGTGGGCTCGAGCTGGCGTGGGGTGAACTGTGTTCACCCGCCAGCTTCGCCGGATATCGTCTTTCGGCACGCCACAGCCGATCGACGCGCCAACCAGTCCCCCGCTTTGACCAGGAGCTCTTGTGCGAACACCCCGCCCGCACTTCGATGCGGCACGTCTCATCGACCAGGTCGTCGACTACGCGATCATCGCCCTCGACGGCAGCGGCACGATCGAGTCCTGGAACAGCGGCGCCGAGCGGCTGAAGGGCTACAGCGCCGACGAGGCGATCGGGCGCAGCTTCTCGATGTTCTACAGCGAGGAGGACCGCCGGGCCGGCCTCCCGCTCGCGCTCTTGGAGGAGGCGCGACTCAAGGGCCGGGTCGAGAGCCGAGGGTGGCGGGTTCGCAAGGACGGCACCCGGTTCTGGGGCGACGTCGTGATCACCGCACTGCACGACGACTTCGGCATGGTGAGCGGCTTCGCGAAGGTCACGCGTGACCTCACCGGCGAGCACGAGCTCCAGGAGTCGCTGGCACACAGCGAGGAACGGTTCCGATTCCTCGTCAGCCAGGTCAAGGACTACGCGATCATCGCCCTGGACCTCAGCGGGACCATCGAGTCGTGGAACGCCGGCGCCCATTCGCTGAAAGGCTATTCCGCCGACGAGGCGATCGGTCGGAGCTTCTCGATGTTCTACAGCGAGACGGACCGCCGGGCGGGCCTGCCCCTGAGGCTGCTCGACGAAGCCCGGACCGCGGGCAGCGTCGAGCACACCGGGTGGCGGATCCGAAAGGACGGCAGCCGATTCTGGGGCGACGTCGTGATCACGGCACTGCACGACGACATCGGCCAGCTGACCGGGTTCGCCAAGGTGACCCGCGACCTGACCGAGCGCAAGGAGCTCGAGGAGGCACAGGCATCGTTCCTGGGCACTCTCGCCCACGACTTCCGGGGCCCCATCACGGCCGTCAAGGGGTTCGCGGAACTGCTCCGCGATGCCCCTCAGGACAAGCGCGAGGACTTCTTGCAGCACATCGAGACGAACGCCGACCGATTGCTGAAAATGATGATGGACCTGGTCAACTACTCCACCGCGCACGGGGTCGGCGCAACCAATCGCACCGAGACCTTCGACCTTGCAGCCCTCGCCCGCGAGACGGTCGCCACGATGCCTGTCGACCTGGACCTGCCTCGCGTGGCGGTTCCGCAAGGCCAGACCCTGGTCACGGCAAACAAGTCTGCCCTTGAGAGGGTGCTGGTGAACTTGGTCAGCAACGCCCTCAAGTACTCAGACAACGGGCCGGTAGCGGTCGACGTCGTCCGCGCGGGGGACCTGATCCGCCTGTCCGTGTCGGACCAGGGCCGCGGAGTCGCCGCGGACGACCTGGATCGCATCTTCAACGAGTTCGAGCGCGGCGCCATGGCCACCGAGGACGGCGGCACCGGTCTGGGCCTCAGCAGCGTCAAACGGCTGGTTGAAGGACAAGGCGGCAGTGTGTACATCACGAGCCTCGTCGGGCAAGGCACCACCGTGACGGTCGAGTTGCCCCAGACGAGCGGCTTCGCGTCCTTCTGATCGTCATCGCGCGCCGACCGTGACCGGTGCCGCGCAGGCGCGTCGAGTCGTGGGAGAACCCGCCTGCGCAACGAGCGCCGCTCACTTCCGTAGCCCACCCGCGGCCTCCGGTGCACGCCGATAGGGAGCGTGGTCGGGAATCGCCGATTTGACCACCCACCCCTAGGGGCGGGGTAGCGTCGGGCGAGGCCGTCCCCCCGCGGCCTCTCCCCCACCTCGAAAGAGACGTTCTTGCGTTCCCTCAACGTTGCCGTCGCGGCAACCCTCTGTGCCCTGTCCACCACACTGATCGCCCCCGGCGCCCACGCGTCTCGCGCCGATGTCTACGAAGACCAGATTGTCATCGTCACCAACAACCAACGGACCGCCCACGATCTGCTGCCGTTGCGACCGGACCCCTGCCTCGCGAGCTTCGCTCAGCGCCAGGCTGAGCGAATGGCCGAGAACAAGCGGATCTTCCACCAGGACCTCGGCTCCATCCTGCGTCGTTGCGACCTGTCCACCGTCGGTGAGAACGTCGCCTACGGATACGCCGACGGCCGCGCGGTCGTCAGCGACGGGTGGATGCGCTCGGCCGGTCACCGCGAGAACATCCTCAACGCGACCTTCCGGCTCATGTCGGTCGGCGCCGTCCAACGCAACGGTCGCTGGTACACCGCTCAGGTCCTCGGTGCCCGCTGATCCCCGAGCTCAACCCACCCGAGCCCTGCCTCGAGCCACCTGACTGACAGCATGCGTCTCGTGGACAGTGTCAACGATCTCGCTCCGTCGGGCACCCTGCGAGCGTCCATCAACCTCGGCAATCCCGTCCTGGCCCAAGGCACGCCCGACGCTCCTGGCGGCGTCACCGTCGACATCGCCCGTGAGCTCGGCTCCCGGCTCGGTATCGCGGTCGAGCTGCTCTGATTCGATGGGGCGCGTGAGTCGTTCGGGGCGATCATCACGGGACAGGCCGACATCTGTTTCCTTGCGGTGGACCCTGCCCGCGAGGAGATGATCGCGTTCACTGCGCCGTACGCCGTCATCGAGGGGGTCTTCGCGGTCCCGGACAGCTCGATCATCACCGCGACAGCCGACGTCGACCGCCCGGGCGTCCGGGTCGGGTCAAGGAGGGGTCTGCCTACGACCTGTCCCTCACCCGCACCTTGGTTCAAGCGCAGGTGGTCCGCGGCAGCGAGGGCACCTCGGTGTTCCTCGAGCAGGGGCTCGAGGTCGCCGCCGGCATCAGATCGCCGATGGTCGACTTCGTTGCCACTCATCCGGGCCACCGACTTCTCGAACCCCGATTCATGGACATCCAGCAGGCAGTCGGCACCACCCAGGGTCGGAGCCCCGAGACGGTCGCCTACCTCCGCGCCTTGGTCGAGGAGCTCAAGGCCGACGGATTCCTCGCGCGCGCCCTCGACCGGTCCGGTCGGAGCGAGGCGATGCTCGCTCCACCCGCCTGAAACGACCCGGTCCGCTGCAGACGACTAGGCCGGCGTTACCTTGCGATAGCGCCGTTCCGGCCGCCCTGCGCCGTACTGCAGCCGAACCCGCGCCTCGCCGGTCGTCACGTAGTGCTCGAGATAGCGACGCGCGGTGACCCGGGAAAGGCCGAGCGTCTCACCCGCCTCGGCGGCCGAGAGCTCCGCTCCGCCGCTCAAGGCTTGCAGGACAAGTCGCCCGGTCTCGGTGCTGAGCCCCTTGGGCAACGACGTGGGCCGTGGAGCTTGGCTGGTGGTGCCGAAGAGCCGGTCGATGGTGTCCTGATCGGTCGTGCCCGGCGCCAGGTCCCGCATGGCCGCAGCGACCTGGGTCAGGCGGGCCGCGAGGTCCTCGTAGTCGAAGGGCTTGACGAGGTACTGCATCGCCCCGCCGAGCAGCGCAGTGCGGACGGCGTCGGCTTCGCGCTCGGCGGTCACCATCACGACCCCGGTCTTGCGCCCGTCGGCGCGAATCCGGGCCAGCACCTCCAGACCACTGATGTCGGGAAGGTGCACGTCCAGCAGGACCAGGTCAGGGTGCAGCTGATCGACGAAAGCCAGCGCCTCGGCCCCCGTGCGGGCGGTGCCGACGACCTCGAAACCATCGGTCTGCGCCACGAAACGTTGGTGGATGCTGGCCACCATGAAGTCGTCGTCCACGACGAGCACGCTGATCACACGGACCTCCCGGACGAGTAGGGCAACCGCACGGAGAACACCGCGCCCTTGCCTTCGTGGACCTCGATGCTCCCACCTCGTTGCGCGCAGATGAGGTGGACCAGCGGCAGTCCGATGCCGCGACCGCCCAGGACGTCGGGCTTCGTTGAGAAGCCTCTGACGAAAATCGCTTCGCGAAGCTCTTCGGGGACACCCGGACCGTTGTCGGCCACCTCCACATGAAGGTAGGAGTGCCCGGCCTGGATCGACACGGTCACTTCGCCCGCTTCCACACCGCGGCAGGCGTCCACAGCGTTGTCGATGAGGTTGCCGAGCACCGTCGTCAGGTCCGCGGAGTCGCCCGGCGCCAATGCGGGCAGCCCCGAGTCCTCGCTCAGCTCCAGGCGCACACCGTGCTCGTCGGCCACGCTCGACTTCGCCAGCACCAGCGCTGCCACCGCGAGGTCCTTGAGGCGGGCGGTCACGAAGTCGGACGTCTCCGCCCGACGGCGGGCAAGGTCGCCCACCAAGGAGCGCAGCTCGGCATACTCCTCGAGCTGGACGAGCCCCGAGATGGTGTGGAGGTGGTTGCTGAACTCGTGGGTCTGGGCACGCAGGGTGTCTGTGATGGAGAGGTTGGAGGAGAGCTGGCTCTGCAGCGAGACCAGCTCCGTGCGGTCGCGCATCGTGGACACAGTGCCGATCCCCCGACCCCGACTGGAGGCCGCGCGTCGGTTGAAGACGAGCACGCGGTCAGCGACCACCGCCACGGCGTCCTCGTCCACCGCGGCAGAGCCGTCGAGCAGGGAGACCACCTCCTTGGCCAGCCCCAACTCCGCCACCGGTTGCCCCAGGGAGTCGGCGTCGAGACCGAGCAGCCGCAATGCGGCGTCGTTGACCATCGTGATGCGCCCGTCGGTACCGACAGCGAGCACGCCTTCGCGAATGCTGTGCAGCAGCGCTTCACGGTGATCGGCGAGCAGCGAGATCTCGGAGGCGCCCAGCCCGCGGGTTCGTCGTCTGACCACGCGCGAGACGACGTAGGTGCCGACCACTCCCAACAGGGCCCCCACCCCGAGGAAGACGGCGAGGTCCGCCGCGCTGTCAGTCAGCCGCTGCCACGCCGAGGGGTAGTCCTGCTCGACCAGCACCAGCCCGACCAAGTCTCCTTCGCCGCTGTCCTCGTCGGAGAGGACGGGAGCGTGAGCAGCCACCACCGTTCGAGCGTCGACCTCTCGGAGTCCGGACCAGCCCCGGCCCCGCTGGACGTCGCTGCCGTCGAGGTCGGCATAGGTGCCCACCCGTTGAGGGTCAGAGCTGGCCAACACCTCACCGTCCGGTGCGGTGATGTCGATCTCGCTGGCGCTGGAGAGGCTCAGTGCAGACCTGATGGCAGGCGCGAGCTGGGTGACGGTGTCGCGCGCGGCAACTTTGGTTGACGGGTCAGCAATCTCTTCCAGCTTGGTGCGCACCTGCGAGGAGTCGGCGACGTACTCGGCCACCGAGCGCACCTGCGCTCCGGCCTGCTGCTCGAAGGTCGCTCCCGACTGCCGAAGGGAGATCACGGCAACCAGGGCAAGCACCCCGAGGATCACCGCCAGCTGCAGCACGAGCACCTGACCTGCCAGGCTCGGGTCGCGGCGCCGACCGGGCAGTGACGGAGACCACAACGACCACAACCTCCATTGCTTTCGCAAGCGTGACGGGCGCCACACCCGCGAGACATGCTGCCACGGAACTCACCGAGGAGGTGCTCCCAGGATGTCCATCACCCTGAAACCCCGCCGCACGCAGACCACCCGACGTGGCCTGCGCGCCGCCCTAGCCACCGTCAGCGCCGTCTCGCTGGTGGTACTCACCGCATGCGGTGTCACCTCTGATGGTGGCGACCCCGGTGGTGACCTGTCTGACCAGCGTCTCCGGATGATGATCCCCAATGCAGCCGGTGGTGGGTACGACCTCACTGGCCGCGCTGCCGTCAAGGTCATGGAGGACGAAGGTGTGGCCGACCGTTTTGAGGTCAGCAACGTCGAGGGGGCGAGCGGCACCGTCGCGATGCAGCGTCTGCTCAACGAAGAAGGCTCCGACGACCTGCTGATGACGATGGGCCTCGGCGTCGTCGGCGCCGTCTACACCAACCAGTCCGACGCAACCGTCGACAAGGCGATCCCGATCGCTCGCCTGATCGAGGAGCAGGAGGCCATCATCGTCCCCGCCGACTCCCCCTTCACGACGGTCAACGACTTCGTCGAGGCATGGAAGGCCGACCCCGACAAAGTCATCATCGGCGGCGGCTCGGCTCCGGGCGGCCCCGACCACCTCTTCCCGATGCAGCTGGCCGACGCGGTCGGTGTCACCCCCAATGACGTCGCCTACGTGGAGTACGACGGCGGCGGTCCTCTGACCACCGCTCTGCTGGGCTCCAAGATCGACGTGGGCATGTCCGGGCTCGGCGAGTTCGCCGGCCAGATCGAGGACGGCTCCCTCCGGGTCCTGGCCGTCTCGGGCGCCGAGCGGCTCGACACCACCGATGCCCCCACCCTCACCGAGGAGGGCATCGACCTGGTCTTCACCAACTGGCGAGGCGTGCTCGCCCCTCCCGGCGTCGACGACGCCACCGTCGATGCCTACATCGACGCCTTCGAGGAGATGCACGACACGCAGGCTTGGAAGGACGTGCTCGAGCAGAACGGCTGGAGCGACAACTTCGCAACCGGCGACGAGTTCGGCGAGTTCCTCAATGAGCAGAACGACCGGGTCCGCACGACGCTCACCGACCTGGGCCTGGCGTAGCTCCACGACGCACTGACGGTGGCATCGGGCGGCCCCGCCGTGGGCAGCCCGGTGTCACCCGCCGACCGAGGAGGTCCAACGATGCCTGAACAGAGTCAGCAGATCCCCCAGACAACGCCCCCCGCACGACCCGTCGTCGACTCAGCGCAATACGGCATGGCGGTGTTCCTTGCCGTGGCCGGCGCCTACGTCGTGGACAACGGCACCCAGATGCGCAGCAGCGCCTCGAAGGACTTCCTTCCACCGTCCACCTTCGCCTACGTCGTCGGTGCCGCCCTGCTGGCCCTGTCAGTGTTGCTCGCAGTCGCCACTGCCCGCGGTGACACCCCTGACGCAGAGGATGGCGAAGACGTCGATCTCGCCGGCGGCAGCGACGTGCGCACGCTGGTGCTCCTCGCCGCCGTGCTGTCGGTCAACGTCTTCCTCATCGAGCTCCTCGGCTGGCCCGTCACCGGCGCCATTCTCTTCACCGGCGCCGCCTGGGTGCTGGGGAGCAGGCACTGGGTGCGCGATGTCGCCATCGGTGTCGCGCTGTCCTTCGGCACCTTCTACGCCTTCTACCTCGGTCTGGGCGTCCCGCTGCCGGCCGGCATCCTGAACGGAGTCCTGTGACATGGACCTTCTCCTCGACGGCTTCGCCGCCGCCCTGACCCCGACCAACATACTCTTCGCCGTCCTTGGCGTGCTTCTGGGAACCGCTGTGGGCGTGCTCCCGGGAATCGGCCCGGCGATGACCGTGGCCCTGCTGCTGCCCGTGACCTACAGCGTCCCCGCCGAGAGCGCGCTGATCATGTTCGCCGGCATCTACTACGGCGGTATGTACGGCGGATCGACGACCTCGATCCTGCTCAACACCCCCGGCGAGTCCTCCTCGGTGATCACCGCCCTGGAAGGCAACAAGATGGCCAAGACGGGCAGGGCCGCTCAGGCGCTGGCCACCGCGGCCATCGGCTCCTTCGTCGCCGGCACGATCGGCACCGTCCTGCTGATCCTGCTGGCCCCCACGGTCGGCCCGCTCGTGGTCAAGCTGGGCGCCCCGTCGTACTTCGCCATCATGCTGCTCGCCCTCGTCTCGGTCACCGTCGTCCTCGGCTCGTCCAAGCTCCGCGGCTTCATCGCACTCTTCCTCGGCCTGGCCATGGGTCTGGTCGGCATGTCGAGCGGACAACCCCGGATGACGTTCGGCTTCGCCGAGCTGTCCGACGGCATCGAGATCGTCGTGGTGGCGGTGGCAATCTTCGCCCTGGGCGAGGCACTGTGGGTCGCGGCGCACCTGCGCCGTACTCCACTCGAGATCATCCCTGCCGGTCGGCCGTGGATGAGTCGCTCCGACTGGAGCCGATCCTGGAAGCCCTGGCTCCGCGGCACGGCCTTCGGCTTCCCGTTCGGCGCACTTCCCGCTGGGGGAGCCGAGATCCCGACCTTCCTCAGCTACGTCACCGAGCGGCGGCTCTCCAAGCACCCCGAGGAGTTCGGCAAGGGTGCGATCGAGGGCGTCGCCGGTCCGGAAGCGGCCAACAACGCCTCTGCCGCCGGCACCCTGCTGCCGATGCTCGCGCTGGGACTTCCGACCACGGCGACCGCGGCGGTCATCCTGGTCGCCTTCGAGAGCTACGGCCTTCAGCCCGGACCACAGTTCATGACGCAGAACGAGGAGCTGGTGTGGGCGCTGCTGGCGAGCCTGTTCGTGGCGAACGCCCTGCTGCTGGTGCTGAACCTGCCCTTGGCCCCCGTGTGGGCCAAGCTCCTGCGGATCCCTCGCCCCTACCTCTATGCAGGGATCCTGTTCTTCGCCACGCTGGGGGCGTACTCCGCCAGCGCCTCCGCCTTCGACCTGGGACTCCTTCTGGTGCTGGGTGTCCTTGGCTTCGCCATGCGCCGCTTCGCGATCCCGGTGCTGCCGCTGATCATCGGCGTCATCCTGGGCCCGCGGCTGGAGGAACAGCTCTCCGAGGCGCTCGACATCTCCCGAGGCGACTACTCGACCTTGTGGGGCGAGCCCGCGGCGATCATCTGCTACCTCGTCATGGCGCTCGTCGTCGCCGGCCTGGTCGCGGCCCAGCTGCGCGGCAACCGTCAGGACACCCGCACACCGGAGACCGAGAAGGACGAGGTACACACATGAGCATCGTCATTGCGTACAGTCCAGACATCTACGGCAGGGCCGCGCTGGAGCACGCGCTCGCCGAGGCCCGGCTACGGGAGACCTCGCTGGTCGTGGTCAACGTGACCCGCGGCGACAGTCTCGTCGACAGCCACTACGCCCACGAGGACGAGGTCCAGCTCGTCATGGACCGACTGAAGGCCGAAGGAGTCGACGCGACGGTGCGCCGTGACGTCGTGCCCGACATCGCTGACGCCGTGCTGGACGTCGCCGCGGAGGAGCACGCCACGCTGATCGTGGTCGGCGTCCGGCATCGCAGTGCGGTGGGCAAGATGCTGTTGGGCAGCGTGGCGCAACGCGTCATCCTCGATGCGAGCTGCCCCGTGCTGGCCGTGAAGCCCTCCTAAGCACGCTGTCGCAACGACGCCAGAGCGGGACCTGATGGCAGACAGGTCAGCCCCCGGCGGTGCCGGGGGCTGACGTGAAGAGGGCTGCGCGTGGAGCTGGCGGGAATCGAACCCGCGTCCTCGAGCGTCGAACCAGGTCTTCTCCGGGTGCAGTCAGTGATGACGTTTTCTCAGTCCCGGCGCTCGCACAGACACGTCGCCGACAGACTCAGTCAGGAAAAAGTCCCGATCACCCCTCCTGACGGAGGTGATCAGCAAGTCCTCTAAATGAGGCCTGGGTCCGGGACGAGGACGGGTGCCCGGTCAGACCCTTCGATCACTGCTCAGGCAGCGAGAGCGAAGTCGTTGCGGTTTGAGTTGGCAACTATGGTTTTCCAGCGATCGTTAACGAGATGACGCTGGCTTCTCGACCCGCTTCCCCTGGAACTAACGTCCCAAGTCGAAACCGATCAGCCCCTCTTGAGTTGTGATGGTCAGTCTAGGGGTCAACACCCACAACCGCCGCATGCATTCCCTCCCCCGTCCGACGGCGGTGCCGGAGATCAGCTGCCGCTTCGGGCCAGGTGGGGTGCTCGAAGACGAAACCCTCCGCCAGCAGTCGGTCTGGCACCACGCGCCGACTCTTGAGGAGGAGCTCGGTGTCCGAGCGCAGCACGAAGGCCCCCACCTCCGCCATCAGCCTGGTGGCCGGCAGTCCGAACCTGCCGTTGCGGAGGACCTGCATGAAGTCGCGTTGGCGAAGCAAGGCTCGAGCTCTGCCGGTCGCCTGCTGAGCACCACAATCTCGCGATCCTGTCGCCTGAGCGCGCGCCGGAGAATCCCACCCACCTGTCCGGTTCCACCGGGGATCACGATCTTCATGGCACTCACCGTACGCTACTTTTGAACGCGTTCAAATAGGCGGCAGACCCAGCAGCGCACCCGCGTTGTCGTGGGCGACTGCCCGCAGCCAGTCGTCGCCGAGCTCGACGCGGGTCAGCGACTCCAGCTGGTGGAGGTAGGGGTAGGGAATGTTCGGGAAGTCCGAGCCGAGCAGCACCTTGCCGCCCAGCCCCAGGTCACGCAGTCGCGGCAGCAGGTCGGCCGGGAAGACGCCGCCCATGTCGGAGAAGAAGTCGGTGAAGGCCATCGTGGTGTCGAGGTGCACCCGCTCGTGGGACTCGGCGAGCAAGAGGAACTCGGCATACTCCGGGGCGCCGAGATGGGCGATGACCAGACGCAGGCGCGGATGGCGGGCGAGCAGGGATGCGACCGGTCCTGGTCCGGTGTACGCCGCAGGCACCGGCCCACTGCCGGCGTGCAGCACCACCGGGGTGCCCGCCTCGGCGACCAGCCCCCAGGACTGGTCGAGCAGCGGGTCGAGGGGCGAGAAGTTGCCGACCTGCACGTGGATCTTGAACACCTCGACGCTGTCGAGTCGCGCTTCGACGTACGCCGCAGCCGACTCCTCCGGGAAGAAGGTGCCGCTCACCAGCGCCTCGGGGACGCGGTCGGCGAAGTCTGCCGCCCACCGGTTGAGCCAGTCGGCCATGCCGGGCTTGTGCGCGTAGGCCAGTGCGGTGAACCGCTCGACCCCGAACGACCTCAGCGTCTCGACGAGGACGTCGTCGGTGTCGCGGTAGGTCAGCGGCCAGGGCCGGCCGATCAGCGGACCAGCCGCGTCGAACTGGGCGCGCACCTTGGCCATCACCTGCGGCGGCAGGAAGTGGGTGTGGATGTCGACCAGCCCGGACAGACCGAGCCGGCCCCACCAGTCGCGGACGTCGGCCGCCTCGGTCACCCGTTGACCCGGGCGCCGTGCGCAGCGAGGCAGGCCACGAACTCGTCGGCGTAGCCACGCTCGCGCAGGTCCTTGAAGTCGTTCTCCATGATGCGGTTGATCCGCTCGCGACTGACGTTGACCGCGGCGGTCTGCCACGTCTCGGGTCCCGACGGCCACGAGAGGGAGACGTCAGCGCCGTTGAAGCTCATGAAACCTCACTTCGCCACCACCAGCGCGTTGCAGGGGGTCGTCCATGTCGGAGCCACGGCGCCCTCGGGCGTGAAGGTCATCGTGCCCGCCTTGACTTCGAAGACGTCGCACGTGGAGCCGAGCGTTCCCCCCAGGCTGTCAGCGCGCCGTTGCCGAGAATCTCGCCGTTCCACCGTCCGGTCGGCCGCTCGCCTTGCTCACGGCCCCTCTGGGCACCGGACTGGTCGGGCTTCCGTCTGCCGGACAGCACGACGAACAGCAGGATGAACAACACGAACAGCGTGCCGAACAAGGTGGGCAGGAAGAAGGCCAGCGTTGTCAGGTCCATCAGCGCAGCACCTCCATCAGTCGGTGATGCCCTTGAGGCGCCGCTGGACGGCCTGTTCCTTCTCACGGTTGGCCTGACGCTCGGCGAGGGAGTGGCGCTTGTCGTACTCCTTCTTGCCGCGGGCCA
>NZ_JAOPXV010000083.1 GCF_025964975.1 Nocardioides sp. | reverse complement strand
CATCAGCGCCAGGGTCGAGTCGGCGACGCGCCGCGCGCCTTCGTCGTACGCGAAGTGCTCGGCCTCGTAGGAGGCCATCAGGTCCTCGAAGCCCGCGTAGGTCTCCGGGACGTCCTTGATGTTCATGTGCCGACCGAGCGCCCGGTAGTAGTGGACCGACGCCTCGACCTCGTGGGCCGTCATCGGGCGCTTGCCGTAGTCGTCGAGCCAGCGCTTGGGCACGACCACGAAGGTGCTCAGCACGTAGCGGAACTCGTGGTCGGGGATGTCGTAGGCGCGGTGCATCGCGTTGATCCGGCGGATCGCGGCCTTCGACTCGGGGTGGTCGAAGCCGAGCCGGGTCGGGGGCTCGAGCAGCAGCGCGGTGTCGTCGTACCGCTTCTGGACGTTGCCGGTGAACGCGCCGGTCGCGTCGAGCAGCCGGCCGATGCCGGGCACGGCGTAGGTGCGGAAGAGCGCGAAGCTGAGCGCCTGGTTCATGTCCCACGGGAACTCGTGCATCACGACGTTGCGGTAGATCTCGACGAAGTCGGTCTCCGGGTCGAGGGCGTCGTTCCGGGCCTTCCAGTGGTCGCGCTTCATGCCACCAAACTAGAGCAGACCCGCCCACCGGGTCGCCGTCTCGGTGGTCGAGTAGCGAGCGCCAGCGAGCGTATCGAGACCCTTGGTCGCGGTCTCGATACGCCGGTCGCGACCTCCTTCGTCGCTCGCGCGACTACTCGACCTGGCTGCTGCGTCCTGGTCCTCGCGAGCTCGGACCAGGGCAGCTCAGTTCTCGGCGGCCTTCTCGGCACCCCGGCGCCAGCGGATGCCGGCCTCGAGGAACCCGTCGAGGTCGCCGTCGAAGACCGCGGACGGGTTGCCCTGCTCGTAGCCGGTCCGCAGGTCCTTGACGATCTGGTAGGGGTTCAGCACGTAGTTGCGCATCTGGTCGCCCCACGACGCCTGGACGTCGCCACGCATCTCGTCGAGGTGCGCCTTCTCCTCGGCCTTCTTCAGGGCGAGCAGCTTGGCCTTGAGGACGACCATCGCGCTGGCCTTGTTCTGCAGCTGCGACTTCTCGTTCTGGCAGCTGACGACCGTGCCGGTCGGGATGTGCGTGAGACGGACGGCGGAGTCGGTGGTGTTGACCGACTGGCCGCCCGGGCCGCCCGAGCGGTAGACGTCGACGCGGACGTCCTCGTCGGGGACGTCGATCTCGTCGGTCTGCTCGAGCACCGGCACCACCTCGACGGCGGCGAAGGACGTCTGCCGGCGGCCCTGGTTGTCGAAGGGGCTGATCCTCACCAGGCGGTGCGTGCCGGCCTCGACGGACAGCGTGCCGTAGGCGTAGGGGGCGTGGATGGCGAAGGTGGCCGACTTGAGGCCGGCCTCTTCGGCGTACGACGTGTCGAAGACCTCGACGGGGTAGTTGTGCTGCTCGGCCCAGCGGGTGTACATCCGCATCAGCATCTCGGCGAAGTCCGCGGCGTCGACCCCGCCGGCACCGGAGCGGATGGTGACGAGGGCTTCGCGGACGTCGTACTCCCCGGACAGCAGGGTCCGGATCTCGAGGGACTCGACGGCCTTCTTGACGCGGCCCAGCTCACGCTCGGAATCGGCGAGCGTGTCGGCGTCGCCCTCCTCCTGCGCCATCTCGACCATCAGGCCGAGGTCCTCGATGCGAGACTCGAGCGCGAGGAAACGGTCGAGCTCGCCCTGGATCAGGGAGAGTCGGCCGGTGACGCGGGTGGCGTTGTCCTGGTCGTCCCAGAGGTCGGGCGAGGCGACCTGGTCGCCGAGGTCGGCGATCTCCTCACGCATCTTGTCCAGGTCGAGGACCTGGCCGATGGTGTGCATGGTCGCCTGGAGCTGCTTGATCTCTTGGTCGTAATCGGTGCCTGCCACAAGCGGCAACACTACGGGCCGGGCGGTGGGGTGTCGAAAGACAAAGACAGACCTGCCAAATGACGGGGCGCCCGGTCTCACGTGCGTGACTCCGGGCGGCCCGCTCGGGCTGGTGCGGCCCGATGGTGCGCTCCCTGACTGGGAAGTGGGGAGCGCGGCTGGGACTACTTGGTGCAGAGCACCGCAGGCGATCCGATCGCGACAAGCGAGTCGGGAGCCTTGGTGGAGGTGCTGAAGTAGCTGATGCGGAAGGCGTCGCTGATGTCGACCTCGTGGTCCTCGATGATCTGGCCGAGCACGAGGCCGTAGGAGAAGACGTTCTTGCCGTCCTTCGACAACGCCACCGTGCCGCTGCCGCCCGTGGCGCTCGAGTCGGTCAGGGCGTAGGTCGCCCGCAGCTTGAGGCACTTCTTGCCCAGCGTGTACTCGATGGAGGAGTTTGCGCCCGCCATCTCGGTGACGAGGCTGGCGCCGAACGTCTCGGTGCCGATGGTGGCGGTCGTGAACGCCATGTTGGTCTCGGGACCGCTGGGGCGAGTGGTCAGCAGCTCCCAGGCGTAGACGACGAGCTTGAGTTCCGGGCTGACACCCTTCTTGACCGAGCCCACAGCCGGCTTCAGCACGCGGTAGAAACGGGTGCCCGCGGTGCTGGGCTCGTCCTTGAGGAGGAACCTGCCGGTGGCCTTGATCGTCGCCGTCCCGGAGACGGACCACGTCTTCTTGCCGTCCAGGCGCTGCTGCAGGACGACCTTGTCACCGGCGGCCTTCGGGCTGACCGCGCCGCGGATCTTGACGACGTCCTCCTTGGCGATGGCGGTGGTCCGGTTGATCGCGGCCGAGACCGAGTACGCCGGAGCAGAGGCGCGCTGGGCGGTGGCGTCGTTGGCCGTGGCGGTAGCGGCGGTGGCAACGAGCGGAGCAGCGGCGAGGGCGAGGCCCAGCCCAGCGGTGGCGAAGCGGTTCATTCTTGTCCCCTGTTCAGTGGGCCCCGTTGGGCCGTCTGCAGGGGAGATGCACGGACGTGCGATTTGGTTGTCCGCTGTTCGTACGTTCCTCCCCGCAGGACTCGATCAGGAGTCGAAGCCGAGCCCGAGGCGATCGAGGATCCGCAGCCACAGGTTGCGTCTGCCGGTCGCGTCCTCCCGTGCCATCGACCAGCGGGTGACCTGGATGCCGACCCAGGTCAACGGCTCCGGCGGAAACGGCAACGACTTCGACTGGACCATCTTCAGACGCGTACGTTCGGTGGTCTCACCGTCGACGAGGTCGAGCATGACGTCGCCGGCGAACCTCGACGCACCGACGCCCAGCCCGGTGAAGCCGGTGGCGTACGCCGCTCGCCCGCGGTGCGCCGTACCGAACATGGCGCAGAAGCGGGTCGAGGTGTCGATGACCCCCGACCAGCGGTGGGTGAACCGGATGCCGTGGAGCTGCGGGAAGGTCTCGGCGAAGTTGCGGGCCAGGGTCTCGAAGGTCGCTCGACGGTCCGCGTGCTCCTCGCCGATGGAACGGCCGAAGTGGTAGATGGCGTCGTAGCCGCCCCACAGGATCCGGCGATCAGGCGTCACGCGGTAGTAGTGGAACTGGTTGCCGGAGTCGGCGACGCCGATGGACGGGTCCCAGCCGAGGCTGCCGAGCTGCGCATCGGTGAGCGGCTCGGTGGCCAGGACGTAGTCGTAGACCGGCACGACGGACCACTTGGCGCGCCGGAACTGGTCGTGGAAGACGTTGGTGGCGACGACGACCCGGTTGGCCCGGATGACGGCTGCGCCCGTCGTGGCCTCGAGGCCGTCGTCTCGTCGCACGAGCGAGTCCAGCCGGGTGCCCTCGAAGATCCGCACACCGAGACGCTCAGCGGCCTCGGCGAGTCCCCACGCCAGTCGAGCGGGGTCGACGAGCGCACAGTCGTGTGGCTGGAGGCGTCCGGCGAGATAGGTCGGGGAGTCCACCACGGCGCGCACGGCAGCCGCGTCGAGGAAGCCCTCCTCGTCAGGTCCGAGCCCGCCCACCTCGTGCGGACGGGTCGCCACGGTGAGCGTGCCGCCGCGGACGAAGCCGCAGTCGATCCCGTAGCGCGCGACCGTCTGCTCGATGCCGTCGAGGTTCTCCATCCCCAGCTCGTGGAGCCGGTCGTACTCCCCCGGCCACCTGGAGCGCCCGTTGCTCTCGCCGTGGGTCAGGCTGGCCTCGCAGAAGCCACCGTTGCGGCCTGTGGCGTGCTCCGCGATCCGGTCGGCCTCGATGAGCGCCACCGACCTGCCGGGATGACGCTCCACCGCGCGAAGTGCAGCCCAGAGTCCGGTGAAGCCGCCGCCGACGACCAGCAGATCAGTGTCCACGGCGCCCGACGCCGCCGGCCTGGCCACCGGACGCACCGGGTTGTCCAGCCACAGTGGTATCAGGACCGAGTCGTCGAAGGAGTCCGCCGGCCAGGGGGTGTGCCCGCTGCCGTCGACGACGTCTCCCACGTGCGTGTCGCTCATCCGGCATCCTCGAGATCTTCGGAATCAGTCGTCAGCGGTCATGCTGGCGACGGTATGCCCTCGATTGTGCCTTCCCTCGTTGACTTTTCGCTAGTCCAGACGAGTTCTGAGCCCGCGCACCGAACCGCCGCCACCTAGGCTGCCGGGATGGTTGAGGGCGGAAAGACCGAGCAGGCATCCACCGCGAGGAGTTCGTCCACCTCGTCGACCTCTCGCACGACCGTGTGCTGGTCGGTTGGGGCGCGTTCTGGTTCCGGCGCGACGAGACGCAGGGCCGCTGGAACATCCTCGACGACTCCGCCCTGCAGGAGGCCGTCGGTCGCCGTACCTCCATCGGCCACAGCGCCGAGCCCTTCGGTCACACCCGCGTCGAGGTGCTGGACGCCGGTGGCGCGGTCGTCGTCGCGGAGGCGAGCACCGACGACCGGTGCTGGGTCTGGGTGGAGGGCCTCGAACCCGACACGGGGGCGAGCAGGGCAGGTGGACGACGAGAGCGGTGGCGAGGACGACGACCGGTACTCCAGCTTCTTCCAGCCCTACCGCTATGCGCTCGCCCGCGTCCCGGTCTTCCCGGCGATCGGCAACCACGACACCACCGACTCCGAGGGCAGTGACGACCGG
>NZ_JAOPXV010000076.1 GCF_025964975.1 Nocardioides sp. | reverse complement strand
CGTCGTGACGACCGAGCCGCGGCTGCCGAACGGCACTCCCTTCCCGACGACCTTCTACCTCACCTGTCCCCGGGCCGCCTCCAGGATCGGCACCCTGGAGGGATCGGGGCTGATGAAGCAGATGCAGGACCGGCTGGGCGAGGACCCCGAGCTCGCTGCCGCCTACGCGTCGGCGCACGAGGCCTATCTCGAGTTCCGCTCGCAGCTGGGTGACGTGCCCGAGGTCGAGGGCATCTCCGCCGGTGGCATGCCCGACCGGGTCAAGTGTCTCCACGTGCTTGCCGCGCAGTCGCTGGCGCAGGGCCGGGGCGTCAACCCGCTCGGCGACGAGGTGCTCGACCTCCTCGGCGACTGGTGGGAGGCCGGGCCGTGCGTCGGGCCAGCGCTCTTTGACACGACCTGAGCGAGGACGGCGGTAGTTCACCGCCACCAGCTGGCAGCGAACTACCGCTGTCCACGACGGGTCCACGATCAGGTCACAATGTGATCCATGACGACTGTCGCTGCCATCGACTGCGGCACCAACACCATCAAGCTGCTGATCGGCACGCACACCGACACCGGGCTCGAGGTCGCCGTTCGTGAGTCCGCCATGGTGCGGCTCGGACAGGGGGTCGACGCGACGGGTCGCATCCACGAGGAGGCGCTGGTGCGTGCGTTCGCCGCGATCGACACCTACGCCGAGCAGATCGGTCAGCACCACGTGGACCGGATCCGCTTCTGCGCGACGTCCGCGACCCGCGACGCCAGCAACGCAGCCGAGTTCAGGGCAGGAGTGCTCTTCCGACTGGGCGTCCAGCCCGAGGTGTTGTCGGGGGAGGAGGAGGCAGCAGTCGCCTTCGCCGGGGCGATGAGCAACATCTCCGACGACGCACGCCGCCCGGTGCTCGTCATCGACATCGGTGGTGGCTCGACCGAAGTGGTCCTCGGGGACGACACCGCCCCTGGCCACGACACCCTCCTGGCCTCGGAGTCGATGGACATCGGCTCGGTCCGGCTCCACGAGCGCCACGTCCGGCACGACCCGGCAACGCGGGAGGAGATCGGTGCCGTGGTGCGCGACGTCGACGACCAGCTCGACGCCTGCGGGGTCGACCTCGCCGCCGCCGCGACGGCGGTCGGCATCGCGGGCACGATGACCACGATCGCCGCCGGGGTGCTCGACCTCGCCACCTACGACCCCGAGGCGATCGACAGGTCGGTGCACCGGGTGGACGACGTCCATGCGTACGTCGAACGGCTGGTGTCCCTGACAGTCGCCGAACGGCTGGCCCTGGGCTACATGCATCCCGGCCGCGCGGACGTCATCGACGCCGGGGCGCTGATCGCGTCGAGGGTGCTGCGGCGTACGAACGTCGAGAGCCTGCTCGTGAGCGAGGCCGACATCCTGGAGGGGATCGCGTGGTCCATGCGCCCCTGACCGAGCACCCGCACTCGCTGACCGGCGAGCTGTTCGCCTCGCCGGTGCCGCCGGGCACGGGTTGGCCGGAGGACCCGGCGCGGCCGGACACGCCCGTGGCCCGCACGGCTGCGCAGGTACGCCGCCTGGCGGGCGCCGACTCGCTGGGCGAACTCGAGGCCCGGGTGAGCGTCTGCTCAGCGTGCCCGCGCCTCGTGCGCTGGCGCGAGGAGGTCGCCCACGTCAAGAGGGCGTCGTTCGCCGACCAGCCCTACTGGGGGCGGCCCATCGCCGGCTGGGGCGACCACGAGCCGGAGCTCCTGATCGTGGGGCTCGCGCCGGCTGCCAACGGCGGCAACCGCACCGGCCGGGTCTTCACCGGTGACAGCAGCGGCGACTGGCTGTACGCCAGCCTGCACCGGGTGGGCCTGGCCGCGCAGGCCAATAGCACCCACGCCGGTGATGGACAGCGGCTGATCGGCGCCAGGATGGTGGCCGCCGTCCGGTGCGCCCCGCCGGCGAACATGCCGACCACGGCCGAGCGGGACACCTGCGAGCCCTGGCTCCGGGCCGAGATCGACATGGTGCTCCCGCACCTGAAGGTCGTCGTCGCGCTCGGCGGCTACGGTTGGGCGGCTGCGCTGCGTGCGCTCGCCAGCGTGGGGCTTGAGGTGCCTCGACCGCGGCCGAAGTTCGGCCACGGTGCGGAGGTGGCGATCGGCCCGTTGACGCTGCTGGGGTGCTACCACCCGAGCCAGCAGAACACCTTCACCGGTCGGCTGACCCCCGACATGCTGGACGAGGTCTTCCTGCGCGCCCAGGAGCTCACGCGGCCCCGGTGAGCCCTACGCTCGCCGGAGGTGCGTAGCCCCGGTATCCCAATCGGCAGAGGAAATCGCCTTAAAAGCGACTCAGTCTGGGTTCGAGTCCCAGCCGGGGCACCAATCGGCTGGACTGCTGTAGCCACTCGGTGGCCGGCTGAGGGCCACGGGCAAGCACGCACGAAAGCGCCCGCCACGGAGGTGACGGGCGCGATCGGGGCCTGCGGAACCACCAGCACGACGGCTAGGTGACCCGCTTGCGCCCTCCGACGTGCGTGGCTGAAGCGGAGACGGCGGCGCACGCGAGCAGGCCAAGGGTGACCGACTGGAGTGCGGCAGTGTCCGTCAGCACCATGGCCAGGCCTGCCAACACCACGAGAATCGCGGCGCCGAGTCCGGTCTGCCACCCCCAGCGGTATCCAGCGAACCCGACCACCGCCCCCAGGGCGAGGCCGACCACGATTGCTGCGAAGGCTTCACTCATCAGGGAGTCCTTTCAGCAGTTCCAGTACCACGGGTTCACCAGGCCCGGAGCGAAGTACACGTTGACAGCCAGACAGTTGCCCCTGCTTCGAGCCCACGCTGCTGCCGAGGACAGGGAAGCGCAGTTGGCGGCCAGGATCCATCCTGCCCCAGGCACCTGGCCCATCATCGCTGCGCAGGAACCACCACCGTAGGCGATGAACTCGGTCTCCAGTCTCGAGAACTTCACCTGCATGCCGTACCACCTGCGGTCAACGACGAAGTCCGTGCTGCGCCCCTTGGGCGGCGGTCCGAGTTCCTTCATCGTGAACTCGGGTGCCGGCATCACCGGCTCTGGCTCAGCCGGGGTGCTTGACGAGTCGGGGCCGGTGGCGGGCG
>NZ_JAOPXV010000066.1 GCF_025964975.1 Nocardioides sp. | reverse complement strand
GAGAATGAGGCCGAACGTCGCGGCGAGCCTGCGGACGCCCCGGACGTCCAGGGCCGGCAGGAGACACTCAAGGCTCGGATGGACGGCGATCTGGTCGACGGTGACCCCAACAGCCACGCCGACCGCGCCGGCGAGCAGACCGACCCCGAAGGAGGCGGCCGATGAAGCAGGAAACCTGGCTGTTCGCCATCTGCACGGTGTTCTTCGTGCTCATCGCCCCGGCCTATTGGCTCATCACCAGCGACTGGACCGGCACGTCCGCGCTCACCATGACCGCGCTCCTGACCCTCATGGTCGCGCTGTACCTCGGCGTGCACGCCGCCAAGATGGATCCACGACCCGAGGACCGCAAGGAAGCGGAGATCGCCGACGGTGCGGGAGAGCTGGGATTCTTCCCGCCCTACTCATGGTGGCCGTTGTGGTGCGCCCTGACGCTGGGCACGTGTGTCTACGCCACCGCGATGGATGCCTGGTGGCTGTTCATCATCGGCGGCGTGCTCGGCATGGTGACGCTGTGCGGCTGGGTCTTCGAGTACTACCGCGGAGAGCACGCGCACTGAGGTTCGCGCTGGCTTCGCGCACTGACGTCCGGGGGAAGTACGCATGGCTGCAGGTCACCGATCACGACGGTCGCCGTCGCGGCGACGGCAGCTGATCAACGGCGCGGTTGCCACCGCCCTGGCTGCCGCGTCTGTCGCTGGCTGTGATGCTGGGGAGGAGCCCGCCAGCGCCCCGGTCTCCCAGGACGAGGACCAGCGACCCGTCTCCGTGCCTCCGGTCCGGGTCGGCACGAACATCGACGACCTGCGCGCCGCCGACATCGGAAAGCCGCTGCGGATCCAGGCCACGCAGGGCACGTTGAGGGACGTCACGCTCGAGACGGGCGACGGGACCGCGCTCACCGGGAAGCTCGACGGCGGGGCCTGGGAGCTCTCCTCGCGGCTCGAGCCGGGGACCGACTATGTCGCCACCGCCCGGGCGGAGCGTACGGATGGTGAGGTCGTCACCCGGGTGGTGCGGTTCCACACCGAGGACCTCACGCTCGACCAGCAGACCTATCCGTCCGTTGCGCCCCTGGCAGGGGAGACCGTCGGCGTCGGCATGCCCGTCATGGTGAGGTTCGACGTCGCCGTGGCGGACAAGGCGGCCTTCGAGCGGCACATGACCGTGACCAGCGCGCCCGCCCAGCCGGGCGCCTGGCACTGGTTCAGCGACCACCTGGTGCACTGGCGCCCCCGGACCTACTGGCAGGCAGGCACGGAGGTCACGGTCGATCTCGACCTGAACTCCATCGATGCGGGCAACGGTGTCCACGGCCAGGAGAGCCGGACGGTCGAGTTCCACGTCGGGGACGCCAACATCTACAAGGTCAATGCCCTCACGCACCAGATGCAGGTGTTCTCCAACGCGAAGCTGTTGCGGACCATCCCGATCACCACCGGGAAGGAGGGGTTCACCACGCGCTCGGGCACCAAGGTCATCATGGAGAAGTTCGAGACGAAGCGGATGAACTCCGAGACCGTCGGCATCGCCAGCGACAACCCCGAGGCCTACGACATCGATGACGTCCGGTGGGCCATGCGGCTGACCCACTCCGGTGAGTTCATCCATGCGGCGCCCTGGTCGGTGAGCTCCCAGGGGTTGGCCAACGTCTCCCACGGCTGCACGGGGATGTCGACCGCTGACGCCGCCTGGCTCTACGCGATGTCCAGGAGGGGAGACGTGGTCGAGTACACCGGCACCGACGTGGCGATGACCCTGGACAACGGGTACGGCGACTGGAACGCGTCCTTCGGCGACTACAAGGCCGGCTCGGCCCTCAGCTGAGCCCTCACCCGAACCGAGCAGACGAAAGCCCCGGACCCTGAGGGTCCGGGGCTTTCGTCATCGATCGTGGTGTCAGCGAGCCCGCGGGGGCTCGTCGACGGACTGGGCCGTGGATCCGTGGAGCTCGTGACCGGTCGAGTGATCGTCACCGGCTTCGAGCTCGTGGTCGTGGTGCGCGTGTGCGTGCGCCTCGGCCAGCTCCTCTGCCGTCGGCTTCTGCACGTTGTGAGCGTATGACGCCTTCGACAGCTTGGCCCGCAGCGCCTGCACCCGTGAGCCCGGAGCAGCCACGCCGTTGGCGTCGGTGTCACCGTCGACGGAGTAGATCTCGTCGCGGTCACGTGCGGTGAGGGTGTAGGCCGAGGTCTCGTTGATCGGCAGGTGCCGCTCGGTGTAGCCGCCCTCGGCCGAGCGCATGATGATGCCGGTCTCGTAGCCGTGCAGCAGCTTTTCGTTGTCGTGTCGCTGCAGCGAGATGCACCACCGGCGAGTGACGAAGAAGGCGATCGCCGGCCCGAGGAAGACCATCACGCGCATGAAGTACGTGATCTGGTTGATGCTCAGGTCGAAGGTGATCGCCAGCAGATCGTTGCCGCCAGCAGCCCAGGCGAGGCCGTAGAAGGTCATCAACGACACCATCACCGCGGTGCGGGTCGGAGCGTTGCGCGGGCGCTGCAGCAGGTGGTGGTCGCGCTTGTCGCCGGTAATCCAGGCCTCGATGAACGGCAGCAGCATCAGCACCACGAGCATGAGCGGCGGCACGATGAGGATCGGGATCATGACGTTCCACGAGATCGTGTAGCCGAAGATCACCGACTCCCAGCCGGTCGGGATGATGCGCAGCAGGCCGTCGGGCCAACCCATGTACCAGTCGGGTTGCGAGCCGGCCGTGACCTTGGTCGGGTCGTAGGGCCCGAACTTCCACACCGGGTTGATCGACAGCAGGCCGCCCATGAGGGCGATGACGCCGAAGACCATGAAGAAGAAGCCACCGGCCTTGGCGGCGTACACCGGCAGCATCGGGAAGCCGACGACGTTCTGCTCGGTGCGGCCGGGCCCGGGCCACTG
>NZ_JAOPXV010000064.1 GCF_025964975.1 Nocardioides sp. | reverse complement strand
GGCCAGCACGATCGTGTGGAAGATCGGACCGGGGTGGAACTCGAAGGTGCCCTTGTGCTGGTCGTAGACCGTGACGCCGGTGACGTCCGAGGGAAGCAGGTCGGGGGTGAACTGGATGCGCGCGTGCGAGCCCTGGACGGTGTTGGCCAGCGCGCGCGCCAGCATCGTCTTCCCGGTCCCGGGGAAGTCCTCGAGCAGGATGTGGCCCTCGGAGAGCAGGCAGGTCAGCGCGAGCCGGACGACGTGGCGCTTGCCCAGCACCGCCTTCTCCATGTTGTCGGTCAGCTGGTCAAAGGTCTGCTTGAACCAGTCGGCCTGCTCGTGCGAGATCGTCATGCTGCTCCTCGTGAGGGGGGTCGGGACACGGGTGTGCTCACCAGCTCTCTCCGCCAGTGGCGGACTGTTTGGAGTTCGAGCACGTGACCTGGACATAGCCCTCTCCGAAGTACCAGTCGGTCGTCTTCAGGCCGTCGGCTGGGTCGAAACTCTTGTTTTCCGTCGTGAACCACTTGATGGTCGTGGCGTCGCCGATGCGGCAGCTGAATCCCGCCCGCCACCCAGCGGTCTGGAAATGGACTCGGAAGCAGGTGTTGCCGCCGCACTGCGGATCGAGGTCTGCCACGCCGCCGCCGCTGCGCTGACAGTCGGGCCATGCGTCGTCGTCGTTGTCGGAGCACTGCGGTCCTCGCACGAGCGAGACGGTCGGCGGTGGTGGATCGCCGGAGTCGGTCTGCCCATAGGCGATGCCCTCGCCCCGGCTGGTTGGGTTGTCGTCGAAGAGGCGCACGCGGATGGTGGTCGGGGTGTTGTAGTCGGCGACGGTCACCGTGTGGGTGAAGGAGAAGGCTCCCGTGGCCGACTGCGGCCGCACTTCCTCGATCCCTCCGTCGATACTGATGCCGACGGAGGCCGGGTCACCGTTCGACGTCCCGCTGATCGTCCAGGTCACGGTGAGACCGCTCACAGACGCGGTGAGCGGGTTGAGATGACTACTGCGTAGCGGTCCGTAGGACTGCACCGATTTCACGTCCGAGAAGCTGCACCCGACGCGGGCCGCGTGCTCGTTACACATACGCAGTTGGACGGGGTAGACCGCTTCGTTGCTCGGCGTCGACACCATTTCGTTGATGATGGCGCCGGGCCGAAGGGCCAGCTCCCACACGACCTGCCCCCCGACGAGGATCGCGGCCCTGGCCACTTCACCGCGCGGCTCGGGAGCTGTTGCGACGACCTGCAACTGTGAGTCCTGGCCAGTCGACCCCAGGGACCACGCGCCCCAGTTGGCGGGTTTGCCTGTCGCGTCGAAGGCGAAGGGGATGCTCATGACGGACGTGTTCTGCTCGTTGTGGGCCTGCACGTAGTAGCTGTAGTTGGTGCCGTCGTAGACGACGCCCGAGTGCGTGCAGGTCGTCGCCTCGATGCGCCCACAGCCGGGCACCGGGGTGATCGGTCCGCCGTTGGCGCTGTACGACAACGAATACAAGGTGGCGCCGGGGCCCTCCGCCGCGGTTGCCGTCCAGCTCGCGTTGAGATCCGTGGACTGGACGCCGCTCTGCCGGTCGAGCACCTCGAGATTCGCGGGAGCAACCGGCGTCCCGATCGACTGGAACGGCGCGGACAGGCGGGGAGGCGACCAGCCGACGCTGTTCTTTGCCTCGACCGAGAAGACATAGGTCCGGTTGTTGTCCAGCCCGTCGACGACATGGGACGTGCTCGTGCCGGCGAGCGTGACGGGTTTCCCGCCCTGCCAGCTGATCATGTAGGCCTCGATCGGCGTGCTGCTCTCGGGCGGCGTCCAGCCGACGGTGACGGTGTGGTCCCCCCTGGCCACCATCTTGATGTCGGCGACACGCCCCGGCTTCGTGTCGGCGAACGCTGTCAGCGAGAGGTCGCTGAACGCCCCGGTGCCGACCTTGTTCACTGCCGCCACCCGGAAGTTGTACTTCTTCCCGTCCTTCAGGCCGCGGTAGTCACAGACGTTGGTGCGGCACCTGATCTCGTCGTTGGTCCGCGTCTCCTTGAGGACGTAGTGGGTGATCGGTGACCCGCCGTCGTCCTCCGGTGCGAACCAGCTGAGGCGGGCGACGCCCTTCTCCTCGTTCTCCCGCTTGTACGGCGTGCCGGGCTGGCCGGGGACGCCCGCGAGGGTGACCTCAAGGCGCCCCTCGGCGCGCCGACCCGGCGCCGGCGACGACTCGTCCACGTCGCTCATGACCACACGGAAGACGGCCCTGCCCCTGGCCTCGTCGGACGCACGCAGGGTGACGCTGGACCCGCTCTTGCTCGCCGAGACGCCAGCACCGCTCAGGACCTCGATCGAGACGACGGCCGGGTTCGGTTCGGCGACGCCCGGCTTGAGGAAGCGCGCGAGGTTGAGCTCCCGACTCTGGCCCGCCTCGAGGTTCTCGGGAGGAATCGGCAGCATGCTGGGAGGTGGCGGGTTGTCGAGCCGGAACCTGATCTCGGAGGGTGCACTGCCCCCCGCCGTGATCGAGAGTGCGGCCACCCCGCCGCGGTCGGCGTTGTCGGCGGCGGTGACCCGCAGGACCTGGGTCCCGTTGCCGTCAACGCTGAGATCCTCGACCTCCTGGGTCCAGGCGCCCTCGTAGACAAGGGCGGCCTCGTCCGCCGGGTCGGGGGTCCACACGTGGCACAGGGCGCCGATGTCGAGGTCCTTGGACTCACCTGCGGAGATGGGGATGGTGGCCTCTGGACACGCCAGCACCGGCAGGTCATCGCCGACCTGGACCGGGATCGAGAGCAGCGCGGTGAAGCCGTCGGTCGGGTCCTGGGGGTCCTCGTTGCCGGCCGCGTTGGTCGCCGTCGTCACCTCGAGCAGCAGCGCACCCGGCCCCCGGTAGCCGTCACGGGCGGAGATCTTGAAACCGTCGTCGCCCACGCGTGCCGGCTTCAGGTCGTTCGGAGGGGACGCAGACACTGCGCTGCCCCCGGTCAGCCGCAGCGAGTTGCCCGACGGGTTGATGATGAAGTCCGAGAGCCTGCCCTCTGCGCTACCGCCCTCCTCCAGCTCGATCAGCGCGTCCGGCTTGACGTAGGGAATGCCGGTGCCAGTGGGAGGAACGTAGAGGGACGCGGTCGCGGCCGCGCCGTTGGTGTCCTCGACCCGGAACGGCACGACGATGGGGTTGGGTCCGCGGTTGACCCTGATCGTGCGCTTGTCGTCCTCGATCGTCGGGTTGCCCTCGGTGCCGTAGACCTGGGTCACCGTCAGTTGCGAGGTGTCCCCGTCCGGGTCGTAGGCGCCCTCGAGGACGTCGACCGAGACGCCGCCGCTGTCGGTGGTCCGCCCGAAGGCGTCGTAGACCACGGGTGGGTTCTCGTACTCGCGGGCCGTCTCGACCTTCAGGGTGGCCAGCGAGACGTCGATCCCGTTGGTGATCGAGTAGACGATGGCCGACGAGGCGGCGTTCGTCTCCTCCGGCGCTGGTACGGACACCAGGTCGGTGTCCGGGTCGAGGGTGACTCCCTCCGGCGGGTCGACGAGGGTGATCTCGACCTCATCGCCCGGAGCGATGAAGTCGTTGCCCAGCGGGTCGAACACGGCGGTGCGGCCCGCCTCCACCATGAGCTGGTCGGCGACGGCCAACGGAGGCTGGGGCGAGCCCGGAGGGACGACAGCCACCCGGACCAGACCGGTGGCAAGACCACCCCGGCTGTCGACGACGGAGTACTCGAACTCGTCGGTGCCGGTGGCGCGTGGGTAGGCCTGGTATTCGAGGAAGTTGCCACCGTAGGACAGGACGCGACCGTGCTTGGGTGCCGAGATGAGGCCCGCCACCGTCACCGGGTCACCTTCGGGGTCGACCCCGCTGCCGGGTAGCCGGACCTTGATGGTGGCACCGCCCACGGCGCGCCCCTCCAACGTGGGTGGCTCGGGCGCGGTGTTGGGATCCTCACGGGGCGTGATGATGACGACGAGGGTGCCGTCGGCGATCTCGCCGGTGCTGGACTGCGCCAGGTAGTTGACCCGGAACGAGTCGCGCTCCTCGAGGTCAGGAGCGATGTAGCGCACGCTCCGACCCGAGACCAGGGCCGTGCCGACGTCGCCCTTGACATCTGCCGGCACGTCGACCTTCAGCTCGCCGGGCACGCCCTGCAGGGTGTCGCTCACGAGGGTCAGTCGATCGCCGGAAGGGGCGATGTCGTTGTCGAGCACGGGCACGGTGACGGGGCTGCCGCCACGCACGTGCACGCGGTCGACGGTCGTCACCGGCGTGTTGTCCCCCGGGACCGGGCGGTGACTGACGGAGACCTCCCCTTCGATGCCGGAGGTGGCACCGTTGCTGACTGTGTAGCGCACCATCTGCGGGTTGGGCGACAGTCGTCCTTGGGGCGCGGAGATCCGCAGCCAGCGGCCGTCGATGACGGCGACGTCGACATCGGGGTTGTCGGCGAACGCGCGCTGCACCACGAGCAGCCCGCCGGCCGGGTCCAGGTCGTTGGACAGCACATCGACGACTCCTGCGGCCTGGCCGTAGACGGTCAGGGTGTCCGGCATGGTGACCGGGTCGCCAAGGGTCTTGGGCGCGGGGAGCACGTCGATGCGGACGGTCTCGCGATCCAGCTCGGCGAAGCCGAAGGCCGCCTCGTAGTCCAGGAAGTAGGTCCCGGGGCGTTCACCGACGAAGGTGATGATTCCGCTCTCCAGGTCGGTCCTGATGGTGGCGCCCGGCTGGGCCGGGATCTTCCCTCCCAGCGCCAGATCGGCATAGGGCGTGCTCGGATCAGACCCGGGCAGGTCGTTGAGCAGCGGTCGGATCTTGATCGGCGTTCCGACCTCACCACGCACGACGTCCGGCTCCGCGCTGGCGGGGATCTTCTTGCGGTCGGACTTCTCCTGCACCTCGAAGGTCAGCGTCTGCGGGACGGGGGCCGACCGGCCGTCGCTGACAGTGACCTCGACCTGGACCGTCTCGCCGCCCTCGCTGGAGCCGGTGAACCGGACCCGCCCGTCCGAGGTGGTGCGAGCGGAGGCACCCGATTCGCCCACGCCGAGCGCGACCGCACTGTCGAGGACGAGCGCGTCGCCATCGGTGTCATCGCGCCAGTCCGAGAGCACCGGCACGGTCAGGGAGCCCTCGGCCGGCACCTGCCACCGTCGCGACTCGAAGCCCTCCCGCAGCGACGGTTGCTCGTTCTGGGCGTCGCCGCGGACCTTGATGGTGACGGGCGCATGGGCGGTGAAGTTGCTGCGGCCGTCGTCGATCGTGTAGTCGAACGAGGTGTTGCGGGCTTGGGCGGGCACCTTCAGGACGATCGTCTGGCCGTCGGGACTGATCTGGGCCGACGCTCCGCCGGTCGGCTGGGCGACGTCGATGATGCTCAGCAGCCGGCCTTGCGGCGCCGAGTCGTTGTCGAGCGGGTGCAGGATCGTCGTGCGGCCGGCGCGGGCGCCGTACTCATCGGGCTGCGCCTTGGGCGGAGTGCGGTCCCCCGAGGTCTGCTCCTCGCTCTTCTTGTCCTCGTCCTGCACCTGCTTGCTGCTGGTGAAGGCGTTCCAGTTGTCGATCCGCTTGGGTTCGGGGGCGTCGATGTCCCACACCGCGCCGCTGTTGTTGTCGTTGAGCACGATCTCGCCGCGGTTGAGGCGGAACGTCAGCTCGCTCGCGTCTCCGCCGAGGTCGGTGGTCTCGGCCTCGTCGTCGCCGCAGCGGACGGCAACCTCCCCGTCTCCGCGGGACCAGGCGGCGTACGAGCAGGCTCCGAGACGCACCGGTTCGGCCGGCTTCCCGTCGAGCCCGTCCGTGACCACGACGGCCGTGCCGGTCGAGAGGTCGACGTCCATCAGCTGGTCGTGGGTGGCCACCAGGACCGAGTCAGCCGCCGGGCCCGGCTGCTGCAGCACGGCGTCGAGGGGCAGCGTCGCGCTGGCCCCGCCGATCACGCTCAGCTGACCGGTGGCTGCGTCGAAGGTGACGACCTCGTCGCCGACGGCGGTCACGGCGCTCGGTGCGCCGGCCGCGGCCGGAAGATCCTCCGTGCGGGGCTTGGCGAAGCCGTCGCCGGCCGGCACCACGTAGGTGACGGTGCCCTCCTCGGCGGAGGTGGCGATGAGGCTGCCGGACTGGCTGACCGCCAGCGCCGCACCCTCACCGACGGACGCCAGCGGGTCGGACTGGGAGTCGAGCGAGGTGATCACTGGGCGTCCGCGCTGCGGGTCGAGCTGCACGGCCCAGACGTCGCCGGTCTCGGGATCGAGCGAGGCGAACGTGCCACCTGCGGCCTGCTGGTCGCCCTCGGACGGGATGGAGACCTTCGCGGCAGGGTCCAGCTTGGACGAGAACGGATCGATGACCTGGGCGGTGCTGGCCTTGCGGTCGACCGCGACGACGACGGCGCCGTCCTGGACGACGTCGAGGGGCCGGTCCTCACCACCGTCGCTCAGGACGCTCGTGTCGAGCTGGTTGATGGGCTTGTTGATCCGGCCGTAGATCCCACTGTCCCCGTTGACGACCCAGATGCCGCCATCGTTGAGCTGCGCCTCGTGGGCCTGGTAGCCGTCCGCCGCAACGGCGTAGGCGATCACCGCTCCGGCGGCCAGCAGGAGGGCGGTGTTGGACGCCACGGCGACCCTGTGCCGTGCGACGAAACCCGTGCGCCCCACTTCAGTCCCCCTGAACACGCAACGTCTCGACACCCGAACATCGCACGTGGAGCGTATGTAGGTGTGCGCTTCAAGACAAGTTGAGACAGAGTGGCACTTCATCAGCGACGAGGGCGACACTATGGGCCGGGTGGCCGCTGGCCGGGGAGAGGAGGCCGGCATGGTCGTGGAGACCAGCTATGTCCCCGGCGACGGCGTCCTCCTCGGGGCCGGTGGCCATTGGGTGCTCGTGACCGACCCGGGCGACGACGACGTCCTGGACGAGCTGTGGGCCGTGCTCTCGGAGAGTGCCGCGAGCGATGCGTCGACGACCGAGCGGGTCCTGGCCATCGTGGAGAGGGCCTTCGGCGGCGAGCCCCCCGCGCTGGCCGTCGTCGACCTGGCCGGCGGCGCCTCGACGTTCATCTCACGCGGGCGCGGTCACGTCCGCATCTCGGGTGCGGACCGGATCCTCTCCCTGGACGGCGGCGCCGACCTCGCATCGCCGCCTCGGATGCGTCGCCTGACCGGGGGCGTGGTGTCCGCCGCACGAGCGACCCTGAAGCCACTCGCACACAAGTCCGTGCCCCCGCCCATCGCCAGCGCACCCCCGCCGCCTCCGGGCGGGCTCCTGATCGACGGCATCCCCGAGGCCATCCTGGCCGCCACCGGACCCGACGGCCCGCCTCTCCGTCCGCGTCGTCGAGGCTCGCCAGGGGGAGCTGACCGCGACCTCGAGCCGTCCGCCGACACCGGTTCCCTGACGGACACCACCGAGCCCGACCCCGGCTTCGTCGAGCGGGTCTACGAGGGGACCCACGCCACGATCCACCCCCCGCAGGAGCAGGCGGCCGACGGCTCGGAGGGGATCGACGACCACGACGGGTCCACGGTCCACCGACCCGACCTCGCCTCGCACCTGCGGCACGGCGCCACCGACACGGTGCTGGCGATCAGCTGCTCCTCGGGGCACCTCACCCCCGCCGACAGCAGGATGTGCCGGATCTGCCGCCAGCCGGTCGCCCCCCAGGAGCCGCGCCGGGTGCCGCGCCCGCCGCTGGGGGGTCTTCGCCTGCCGACCGGCGAGGTGGTCCCGCTCGACCGCGGCGTCGTGCTCGGCCGCAAGCCGGCACCACTCGAGGACAGCACCGACTGGCCCCACCTGGTGCACCTGCCCGCCGACCACACCTTCGTCTCACGGATGCACCTTCACATCGAGCTCGACGGTTGGCTGGTGCTGGCGCGAGACCTCGACTCGCGAGGTGGCACCATGCTCACCATGCCAGGCCGCGTCCCCGAACAGATGCGCTCCGGCGAGGCCTACGTGCTCGAGCCGGGAGCCAGCCTGGACCTTGCCGAGGTCTACGAGGTCCGTTTCGAGGTCGGCCCGGTGGTGCCGCGGTGAGTGCCCGATGAGCGCACCCGTCATCGCTGGCTTCATGTTCGTCGAGCACCTCGGCAGTGGCGGTTTCGCCGACGTGTTCCTCTACGAGCAGCAGTGGCCCCGCCAGCGTGTCGCCGTCAAGGTGGTGCGTCCCGATGTCCCCCTCAACGACAGGGAGAAGCAGCTCTTCACGGCCGAGGCAAACGCCATGGCCCGTCTGGCCGACCACCCCTACATCGTCTCGGTGATCACTGCAGGCGTCACGCTCGAAGGCGTACGGCCCTACCTCGTGATGCGCTACTGCCCCCCGCCCGACCTGGGCATGCGCGTGCGCTCCAACCCGATGGCGGTCGTGGACGCCGTCAGCACCGGCATCAAGCTGGCCAGCGCCATCGAGACGGCTCACCGGTCCGGCATCCTGCACCGCGACATCAAGCCGAGCAACGTGCTGGTCACGACCTATCACGAGCCCGCGCTCACCGACTTCGGGATCGCCGGCCACATCGCCGACGTCGCTGGTGAGAGCGACGTGCGGATCTCCTACCCGTGGTCGCCGCCGGAGCTGCTCGACGGCCGGTCCAACGGCTCGGTCGCCTCCGACGTCTACTCCCTCGGCGCCACGATCTGGCACCTGTTGGTCGGCCGGTCGCCGTTCTCCATCCCGGCAGGTGACAACTCGACCCGCGCGCTGAGCGCCCGCATCCTGCACGCCGCCCCACCGGCCACTCAACGATCCGACGTGCCGCCGGCGCTGGACCGACTCCTGCAGCAGTGCCTGGCCAAGAACCCGGCCCATCGCCCGCAGAGCGCACTCGAGCTCGCGCGGAGCCTGCAGCAGATCGAGACCGCGGCCAACTGGTCGCGGACCGCCGTGGCAGTCGAGGGCGACCGTCCCGACTCCTCGGTCCGGGCCACTCGCCCCGAGCCCGAGGAGGACAGGACGGTGATGAAGGCGGTCACGGTGATCTCCGCCTCCGCCCCCCGCCGGATCTCCACCGCGCAGAGCGAGCCCGAGGTCGCCCCGGAGAAGGGCACCCCAGCCCTCGTCTGGGCCGTGATCGGCCTGGTCGCAGCGGCCCTCCTGATCGGGGGGCTCATCTTCACCGACGGTGGTCGCGACGACCCTCAGCCGACGCCCACCCCCACGACCGACACGCCGTCCCCGTTGCTCGTCGACTCCTTGACCAAGCCGCCGACCCTCAGCGGGGAGCGCACCGGCAACACGGTCGTCTTCCGCTGGGACGGCCAGGACGGGGTCGAGCCGGGTGACACGTGGGTCTGGCAGCAGACCGACGTCGACGGCTTCGAACGCACGCGTAAGCTCTCTGCGCGGTTCGAGAGCGCGAGCGAGGTGTGCCTCGAGGTCCGACAGGTGCGGGGCCCAGACGAGTCTCCGACCTCCTACAGGTGCGTGCCCTGATCAGCACGCTCCCGCGCGTACGCCGACCAGCCGCGCGTCGCCGCCAGCCGTAGCCAGCGCCTAGTCGTCCTCCCAGTCGCGGCGCGGGCCGCTGGCAGCGTCCTGCTCGTCCGGGGTCATCCGGCTCGACGCCCACAGCGAGACCACGGCCGTGACGACGAGGGTGCCGACGATGACGACCAGGGACAGCCAGATCGGGATCTCTGGCGCCCACTGGATGTGCTCACCGCCGTTGATGAACGGCAGCTCGTTCTCGTGCATCGCGTGCAGGATGAGCTTCACGCCGATGAAGGCCAGCAGGAAGGCCAGGCCGTAGGACAGGTAGATCAGGCGCTGGAGCAGGCCGCCGATGAGGAAGTACAGCTGGCGCAGGCCCATCAGGGCGAAGATGTTGGCCGTGAGCACCAGGTAGGGCTCCTTCGTGATCCCGAAGATGGCCGGGATGGAGTCCAGCGCGAAGAGCAGGTCGGTGGTCCCGAGGGTCAGGATCACGATGAACATCGGCGTGATCATCCGCTTGCCGTTCTCGGCGGTGAAGATCTTGCGGCCGTCCCATGCCTTGGTCGCGGGGAAGCGCTTCTCGACGAAGAGCACGAGCTTGTTCTCCTCGTACTCGTCCTCGTCCTCGCCGCCCTCCTTGGCCAGCTTGACGGCGGTGTAGATCAGGAAGAGGCCGAAGAGGTAGAAGACCCAGCTGAAGTTCTCGATCGCCGCCGCTCCGACGGCGATGAAGATCGCCCGCATCAGGAGCGCCATCACGATGCCCACCATCAGGGCGTACTGCTGGAGCTCTCGCGGGACCGCGAACTTCGCCATGATGATGATGAAGATGAAGAGGTTGTCGATCGAGAGGGAGTACTCGACGAGCCAGCCGGAGTAGAACTCCAGGGCGTACGTCCCACCGGAGGTGAACCAGACCCCCAGCCCGAAGACCAGCGCCATCCCGACGTAGATCGAGAGGTAGGTCGCGCACTCCTTCATGCTCGGCTCGTGCGGCCGACGCCCGACCACTGCGAGGTCGAAGGTGAAGACGGCGATGGTCGCCACGCCGGTGGCGATCCAGACCCAGGTGGGTACGTCCACGGGATTGCTCCTAGGAGAAGAGAAGGGGGAAAGGTACGGACACCGACACCGCGCAGAGCGGCCGTGTCGGAGGTCTCTTCCGCTCAACGCCGCTGGCGCGAACCGATGGCACCGGGTGCGGGCTCGCGCCTGCTCCGTACTGACGACACCATCACGGGGGAATACTCCCCTCCTGACAAGCCAGTCTGACACGAGCGTCCGCACCTGGGCGAACCGCGACGCGGAGCGGACCCGCTCACCGACCGCCGAAGGGGACTCCGAGCTGGGACAGTCGGGCGGCACCGCCGTCGACGGCGGTCAGCACCCACGCTCCCGCAGGCGTGAGGGTGAAGGTGTGCTCGAAGTGCGCGGCCATAGATCCGTCGGCCGTCGTCACGGTCCATTCGTCGTCGAGAAGATCGGTCTCCTTCGTGCCCAGGGTCACCATCGGCTCGACGGCCAGGGCGAGGCCCTCGACCAGCGTGGCGCCCTTGCCCGGCTTCCCCACGTTGGGAACGTTGGGCGCCATATGCATCTCGCTGCCGATGCCGTGCCCGGTGTAGTCCTCGAGGATGCCGTAGGCGCCCTGGCTGCGCACGTGACGCTCGACGGCGTGGGAGATGTCGCTGACCCGCCCACCGAGCCGAGCCGCCACCATGCCCTGCCACAGGGCCTCCTCGGTCACGCGGAGCAGCTCGGTGACCTCCGCGGCTACCTCGCCGATGGCGACCGTGATGGCGGCGTCACCGTGCCAGCCGTCGACGATGGCGCCGCAGTCGATGGAGATGATGTCGCCGTCCTGCAGGGTCCTGGCGCCCGGGATACCGTGCACCACCTCGTCGTTGACCGACGCGCAGATGGTGGCGGGAAAGGGCGGCTGGCTGTAGCCCTTGAACGACGGGATGCCGCCGTGCGCCCGGATGTTGGTCTCCGCGATCTCGTCGAGCTCCCCCGTGGTCATACCGGGACGCGCCGAGCCCCGCAACAGCTCGAGCGTCTCGCCGACCAGCAGCCCGGCGACGCGCATCTTGTCGATCTGGGCCGGGTTCTTGATCTCCAGGCCGCGGTTGCTGAACACCGACCGGGCTTCAGCTCTGGGGCACGACGTCGAGGGCGTCGAAGATGCGCTGGGTGACGTCCTCCACCTGCCCCATCCCGTCGACCTCGATGAGCAGGCCACGATCGCGGTAGACCTCGATCAGGGGCGCGGTCTCCTCGCCGTAGAGTTCTTGCCGCCGCCGGATGACGTCGCCGGTGTCGTCGGTCCGACCGTCGATGAGGGCTCGCTGCAGCAGACGCTCGACGACCTCGTCCTGGTCCACGGTCAGGACGACGACCGCGTCGAGCGCGTGACCGGTGGACTTGATCATGGTGTCGAGCTCCTCGACCTGGGCCAGCGTCCGGGGATAGCCGTCCAGCAGGAACCCCTTGTCGGCGTCGGGCTCCTGGATCCGGTTGCGCACCATCTCGTTGGTGACCTCGTCCGGGACGTACTCCCCCGCATCCATGTATTCCTTGGCCTTGACGCCCAGCGCGGTGCCCCGCGAGACGTTGGCCCGGAAGATGTCGCCGGTGGAGACGGCAGGGATGCCGAAGTGCTCGGCGATGAACGTCGCCTGCGTGCCCTTTCCCGCGCCGGGCGGGCCCATCATGATCAGCCTCATCTTGTGCGGGGTCCCCACGGAGTTGTCGGACGGAGGAGCGAAGCGGGAAAGTCAAAGAACTTCGTGGGGTGCATCAGCGCAGGAACCCTTCGTAGTTTCGCTGCTGCAGCTGGCTCTCGATCTGCTTGACCGTGTCCAGCGCGACGCCGACCATGATCAGGATCGAGGTGCCGCCGAAGGGGAAGCTCTGGTTCGCGCCGACCAGCACGATGGCTATCAGCGGGATGATGGAGATCGCCCCGAGATAGAGCGCGCCGGGGAAGGTGATCCGCGACAACACGTAGGCGAGGTAGTCCTCGGTCGGCCTGCCGGCGCGGATCCCGGGGATGAACCCGCCGTACTTCTTCATGTTGTCCGCCACCTCTTCGGGGTTGAAGGTGATGGAGACATAGAAGTAGGTGAAGAAGATGATGAGCAGGAAGTAGACCGCCATGTAGAGCGGGTGGTCGCCGCCGACGAGGTACTTGTCGATGAAGTTCAGCACCGGCGAGCTGCTCGTCTGGTTGAACTGCACCGCCATCGCCGGAAGGTAGAGCAGCGAGCTGGCGAAGATGACCGGGATGATGCCGGCCTGGTTGACCTTGAGGGGGATGTACGTCGAGGAGCCGCCGAACATCTTACGGCCGACCATGCGTCGGGCGTACTGCACCGGGATGCGCCGCTGCGCCTGCTCGATGAAGATGACGGCGGCGACGAGGGTCAGCCCGATCAGCATCACGATGCCGAAGACCCACGGGCCTTCGGTCTGCTGGACGGTCCAGAGAGAGGCCGGGAAGGTGGCGACGACCTGGGTGAAGATCAGGATCGACATGCCGTTGCCGATGCCGCGGTCGGTGATGAGCTCGCCGAGCCACATGATGACGGCCGTGCCGGCCGTCATGGTGATGACCATCGTGAGGAAGGTCGAGGTGCTGTTGCTGTGCAACAGGTCGAGCTCACAACCCTGGAGGAGGTTGCCCGAGCGCGCGAGCGCCACGATGCCGGTCGCCTGCAGGAGCGCGAGGCCGAGGGTGAGGTAGCGGGTGTACTGGGTGATCTTGGTCTGCCCCGACTGGCCCTCCTTCTTCAGTGCCTCGAGTCGCGGGATCACCACGACGAGCAGCTGGAGGATGATGCTCGCGGTGATGTAGGGCATGATCCCCAGCGCGAAGATCGTGAGCTGGAGCAAGGCACCGCCCGAGAACAGGTTGACGAGCTGGTAGAGCCCGCTGTCCTCGACGTTGTTGATGCATGACCGGACGTTGGCGACATTGACACCAGGGGTCGGCACTTGCGAGCCGAGCCGGAAGACCATGACGATCAGCAGGACGAACAGCAGCTTGCGCCGCAGGTCCGGCGTGCGGAAAGCGTTTGCGAACGCGCTGAGCACAGGATCCTCTTTCGTGGACGTTGCCGACGCAGCAGTGGGCCTGCCTCGGCGATGAAACCCTTGGGACTACCTCCATGAGGGCCCGGGGAAGCCTAACAGTGTGGAAAGCGTCGGCCTTCCCCGGTGAACGCGCAAACCCGGCCGGACAGTTCCCACTGTTCGACCGGGCCGCGTTCTACTGATGCTGGGTGATGGTCCTCAGACCACCGTGATGGTGCCGCCAGCGGACTCGATCTTCTCCTTGGCGGAGCCCGAGAACGCGTTGACGCTGAGCTGGACGGCGACCGAGATCTCGCCCAGGCCGAGCACCTTGACGGGGTGGCCCTTGCGGACGGCACCCTTGGCGATCAGGTCCTCGATGGTGATCTGTCCACCCTCGGGGAACAGGGCGCTCAGCTTGTCGAGGTTGACGACCTGGAACTCCACCTTGAACGGGTTGCGGAAGCCCTTGAGCTTGGGCAGGCGCATGTGGATGGGCATCTGGCCACCCTCGAAGGCGACCGGGACCTGGTAGCGGGCCTTGGTGCCCTTGGTGCCACGTCCGGCCGTCTTGCCCTTGGAGCCCTCACCACGACCCACGCGGGTCTTGGCAGTCTTGGCGCCGGGCGCCGGGCGCAGGTGATGCAGTTTGAGCGTCATCAGTCGACCTCCTCGACCGTCACCAGGTGACGGACGGTCTGGACCATGCCGCGGATCTCCGGGCGGTCCTCCTTGACGACCACGTCACCAATGCGCTTGAGACCGAGCGATCGCATCGTGTCGCGCTGGTTGGCCTTGCAGCCGATCGTGGACTTCAGTTGCTGGACTTTGAGCTGTGCCATCAGGAGGACACCCCCGAGGCAGCAGCCGCTGCGGCTTCGGCCCGACCGGCTTCGCGAGCCTTGAGGATCGCGGCCGGGGTGACCTGCTCGACGGTGAGACCGCGACGAGCAGCCACGGCTTCGGGCTCCTCGAGCATCTTCAGCGCCGCGACAGTCGCGTGGACGATGTTGATCTGGTTCGACGAGCCCAGCGACTTGCTGAGGACGTCGTGGATGCCGGCGCACTCGAGCACGGCGCGCACCGGGCCACCGGCGATGACGCCGGTACCGGGGGACGCTGGACGGAGCAGGACGACGCCTGCCGCCTTCTCGCCCTGGACCGGGTGCGGGATGGTGCCCTGGATGCGGGGGACGCGGAAGAAGCTCTTCTTCGCCTCCTCGACACCCTTGGCGATCGCCGCAGGCACCTCCTTGGCCTTGCCGTAGCCGACTCCGACCATGCCGTCGCCGTCTCCGACGATGACCAGGGCGGTGAAGCTGAAGCGACGTCCACCCTTGACGACCTTGGCGACTCGGTTGATCGCTACGACGCGCTCGATGTAGACGGACTTTTCGGGTCCGCCACCGCGACGGTCGTCGCGCTGACGACGGTCGCCCGAGCCACCGCTGCGCTGTCCGCGCTGGGCTCCGCTCATGAGATGTGCTCCATATCTAAGTTCTCTCTCTTACCGCGTTGACTAGCGATCAGAAGGACAGTCCGCCCTCACGGGCGGCGTCCGCAAGGGCCGCGATGCGACCGTGGTATTTGTTGCCGGCGCGGTCGAAGACGACCGCGTCGATGCCAGCGGCCTTGGCGCGCTCGGCAACGAGCTCACCGACCTTGACGGCCTTGGCGGTCTTGTCACCTTCGGTGCCCCGAACGTCGGCCTCCATCGTGGAGGCGTAGGCCAGGGTCGCACCCTGCAGGTCGTCGACGACCTGGACGGACAAGTGCTTGGCCGACTTGGTCACGACCAGGCGCGGACGCTCGGCAGTGCCGGAGACGCGCTTGCGGCCACGGACCTGACGACGCAGACGCGACTTGACGCGACCAGCGGTGTGCTTGTTGTTTGACAGTGAAATCGCCATGTCACTTACCGGCCTTTCCGACCTTGCGGCGGATGTGCTCGCCGGAGTAACGAACGCCCTTGCCCTTGTAGGGCTCCGGCTTGCGCAGCTTGCGGATCTTCGCTGCGACCTCACCGACGAGCTGCTTGTCGATGCCGACGACGCCGAGCTTGGTCGGGCCCTCAGTGGTGAAGGTGATGCCCTCGGGCGCGTCGAACACGATCGAGTGGGAGTAGCCGAGCTGGAACTCGAGCTGCGTGGGGCCCTTGGGCAGGACGCGGTAACCCACGCCTACGATCTCGAGCTTCTTCTCGTAGCCGTCGGTGACACCCACGACCATGTTGTGGATCAGGGTGCGGGTCAGGCCGTGCAGCGAGCGGCTGACGCGATCGTCGTCCGGGCGCTTGACCTCCAGGACACCGTCGTCGTTCTTCTCGACCACGATCGGGTTGGCCACGGTGTGGCTCAAGGTGCCCTTCGGGCCCTTGACGGTGACCGTCGCCTCGTCGATGGCAACATCGACACCGGACGGGACCGGGATGGGGAGCTTGCCAATACGCGACATGCTTCGTTTCTCCTTCTGGTCTTGTAGTCCGGATTACCAGACGTAGGCGAGGACTTCTCCGCCCACGCCCTTCTGGTTGGCCTGGCGGTCGGTCAGGAGGCCCTGGCTCGTCGAGATGATCGCGACACCCAGCCCGCCGAGCACCTTGGGAAGACCCGTGCTCTTGGCGTAGACCCGGAGACCGGGCTTGCTGATGCGGCGGACCCCGGCGATGGAGCGCTCGCGGTTGCGGCCGTACTTGAGGGTGACGATCAGCGTCTTGCCGACCTCGTTCTCAGTAGGCTCCTTCACGTCGAAGGACGTGATGTAACCCTCCTGCTGGAGGATCTCGGCGAGGCCGGCCTTCATCTTGCTGAAAGGCATCGACACCTCGTCGTGGTACGCCTGGTTGGCGTTTCGCAGACGCGTGAGCATGTCTGCGATCGGGTCAGTCATCGTCATGGCCGTGAGGCCCTTTCTCCACCGTGGTTTCGCACCTGCATCTCAGGTGCGACCTGCAGCGATCGTTTGAAGTGAAAGAAGTGGTCGGTTACCAGGAGGACTTGGTCACGCCGGGCAGCTCGCCACGGTGTGCCATCTCGCGCAGGCAGATCCGGCACAGGCCGAACTTGCGGTAGACGGCCTTGGGGCGTCCGCAGCGCTGGCAGCGGGTGTAGCCACGCACCGCAAACTTGGGCTTGCGGGCGGCCTTGACCTTGAGTGAAGTCTTCGCCATGTCAGTTCTCCTCCTTGAAGGGGAAGCCGAGCTGCTTGAGCAGAGCGCGACCCTCGTCATCGTTGGTCGCGGTCGTGACGACCGTGATGTCCATGCCGCGCGAGCGGTCGATCTTGTCCTGGTCGATCTCGTGGAACATGACCTGCTCGGTCAGACCGAAGGTGTAGTTGCCGCGACCGTCGAACTGCTGGCCGCTGAGGCCGCGGAAGTCGCGGATACGAGGAAGCGCCAAGGACAGCAGGCGGTCGAGGAACTCCCACATGCGGTCGCCGCGCAGCGTGACGTGGGCACCGATGGGCATGCCCTCACGCAGCTTGAACTGGGCGATCGACTTGCGGGCCTTGGTCACCGACGGCTTCTGGCCGGTGATCGCGGTGAGGTCCTTGATGGCGCCTTCGATCAGCTTGGAGTCGCGGGCAGCCTCGCCCACACCCATGTTGACCACGATCTTGGTCAGGCCGGGGACCTGCATGATGTTGGCGATCTCGAACTCGGACTGCAGCGCGGGGATGATCTCGGCGCGGTAGCGGGCCTTGAGGCGGGGGATCTCGGTGGTCTGGGTGGTCTCAGCCATCTCAGATCTCCTTACCGGTCTTGCGCGAGACGCGAACGCTGCGCTCTGCGGGGTACGTCGAACCGTCGGCGCGACGCTTGGTGACCTCGTCGCGGCGGAAGCTGACGCGGGTGACGCCGTCACCCTCGACGAGCATCACGTTGCTGACGTGGATGGGGGCCTCGGCGGTGATGATCCCACCGGTGTTGCCGCCCTGGACAGCCTTGGTGTGCCGCTTGATGCGGTTGACACCCTCGACGATCACGCGCTGCTCCTCGCGGAGCACCGAGATGACCTTGCCCTGGGCGCCCTTGTCCTTGCCGGCGATGACCTTGACGGTGTCGCCCTTCTTGATGTTCATGCCCTTACCCATCTCTCACAACACCTCGGGGGCGAGCGAGATGATCTTCATGAATCGCTTCTCGCGCAGCTCACGACCCACGGGGCCGAAGATGCGGGTGCCGCGGGGCTCCCCGTCGGCCTTGAGGATCACGGCGGCGTTCTCGTCGAAGCGGATGTAGGAACCGTCTGCACGCCGACGCTCCTTGACGGTGCGTACGACCACGGCCTTGACGACGTCGCCCTTCTTGACGTTGCCACCGGGGATCGCGTCCTTGACGGTGGCGACGATGACGTCACCGATGCCGGCGTAGCGACGTCCCGAGCCACCGAGAACACGGATGCAGAGGATTTCCTTTGCACCGGTGTTGTCGGCGACCTTGAGTCGCGACTCCTGCTGGATCATTGGTTTCTCCTGGTTGTCGAGCTGGTTCTCGCGGTCTCACTGGATCGCGAGCCTGGCCGAACTCATCGGGTGGGGGTGGCGCAGCGGGGAGCCGCGCCGGGTGTCACGCAGGTGCTACTTGGCCTTCTCGAGGACCTCGATGAGGCGCCAGCGCTTGGTGGCCGAGAGCGGCCGCGTCTCCATGATGATGACGCGGTC
>NZ_JAOPXV010000040.1 GCF_025964975.1 Nocardioides sp. | reverse complement strand
GACCTCGCGTCGTAGCCGCAGGTTCGTGGCCAACTTCGCGCCCCGTGGCTGGCCTCGAGCCCGGTCGGCACGGGCCTGGGCCACCGACGCCTTGTACCCGCGGTAGCCCTGCCCACGCTTGAGCTCGCGGCTCACCGTGGCCGGATCTCGCCCGAGCTCGCGCGCGATCGCTCGAACCCCCAGCCCGGCAGCGTCCAAGCGCATGATCTCCTCACGCTCATCCAGCCACAGGTAACGACCGACTGGCTCGTTGACACGCACGGGGTTCACGCCACCAGCGTCGTAGAAGACCCGCCAGCCCCACCTGGGCGACGCGCCGACCGCGATGGCGGCCCTCGCGACGACCAGACCGGCACGAATCTCGGCCCAAAATCGGCGCTCCACCTCATAAGGCAACGGCGGTTTGACCATCACAACTCCTCACATCAGAGGTGTTGCATCACTACCTAGAACCGAAGGACCCGAGAAGGTGGGTCACTCACCTCCGGGGCGGTTGGTCGGAGGTGTCAGCGACCGGCGCGCAGGCCGGCGACGGTGAGCACGAGCCGCTCGAGGGTGTACGCCGCATCGTGCGCCTGCCCCTTGATGTCGGCGTCCGCGACCGCGACCGCGCGCAAGGCAGCCGAGATCCCCTCGGGCGTCCATGCCCGGGACTGGTCACGGACCTGCCGCACCTTCCACGGGGGAACCCCGAGGTCGCGGGCCAGGTCGCCCTCGCGCATGCCGTTGGGGGCGCCGAGGAACCTGGCCAGGCTGCGCGCCGAGCCCGCCATCGCCGACGTGATCAGGACCGCGGCCGTGCCGCCGTCCATCGCCCAGCGCAGCTCTTCGAGGGCCTGCGCCTTGCGTCCCGCGAAGGCCGCGTCGGCCACCGCAAACGACTTGGCCTCCGCGCGACCGCCGAAGTAGCGCTGGACCTTCTCAACGGTGAGCTGCTCCCCGGGGAAGTCGTTGGTCAGCTGATGTGCCGCAGCGGCCAGCGACCGGAGGTCTCCCCCGACCGCGGTCACCAGGAAGGTCGCGGCGTCGGGGGCGATCTTGGCACCGAGACCGGCGAACTCGGAGGCGACGAAGCGGCTGAGGTCGCCGGGCTTGATCTCCTCCGACTTCACCTCAGTCACGGCCGGCAGCTTGCGCAGCTTGGCCAGCAGCCCGCTGCCCTTCTGTCCCCCACCGTGCACGAGCACCAGCGAGATGTCGTCCACCGGGGCGCTCGCATAGTCGAGGATCCCGTCGTAGCAGTCGTCGGCCAGACCCTCCAGTCCACGGACGACCACGCAGCGGGTCGAGGAGAACAGGGACGGCGCAGCCATCTCGCCCAGGCTGGCCAGCGTCAGCTCGCTGGCGCTGGACTCGGCGATCTCTGCCTCGACATCGAACGCCTTGACGCCCGCGCGCACACCCTGGACGGTGCGTTCGCTGAGGAACTCCTCCTTGCCGGTCACGAGGATGACCCGGCCGAGGACCTGCGCTGCTGCGGGGATGGAAGCCATGGTGTCCCCCACCCTAGCCGCGGGCACGGACAGCGATCCCGTCGTCGGTGCGGAGCACGAGCACGTCGCCGTCGAGGTCGGTTCGGCGTACGTCCGCGCCCGTGGCCGTCAGCGCCGCCAGCAGGTCGGGGGCGGGATGGCCGTAGTCGTTGTCCTCGCCCACAGAGATCAGGGCCAGCTTGGCGTGCAGCCCGGTGAGGAACTCGAAATCCTGACGACTGCTGCCGTGGTGGGGCACCTTGAGCACGTCGACGTGGAGACCCGGGAGGGTACGCCGCAGGGCGAGCTGCCCCGGCGGCTCGATGTCACCGGTCAGGAGGATCCGCACCCCCTGCACCTCCGCCAGCAGTACCACGCTGGCGTCGTTGGCATGGCTGCCGTCGCCTGTCCCCGCCGTGGGGCCATCCGGCAACGGCCACAAGGTCTGCACGGTCACGTCGCCGACCTGTCGTGCCACTCCGTACGCCGCTACGACGGGTGGCGTCGCGACAGCCCGACTCACGGCTGCCGCGCCCTCGGGCGGATCGACCATCGAGGTCACCGCGACTTCACCTGTCGCACGCCCCTCGAGGACCCCGGGCAGCCCGTCGACGTGGTCCGCGTGGAAGTGCGTCATCACGGCGAGCGGGACCCGGGTGATGCCGAGGCGGTCGAGACAGCCGTCGATGAGCTCGGGGTCCGGCCCGGCATCGACGACCACCCCGGCGCGCGCTCCGGCGTTGAGGACGAGTCCGTCACCCTGTCCCACGTCGCACATCGCGAGCACCCAGCCGTCCGGCGGCCAGCCGAGCGTCGGGGGCCGGGTGAGCACCGTGATGACCAGGAGCACGGAGCAGCCGATGCCCGTGACGGGCGAGCGCAGCAGCCGAGGAGCCGTCACGACGAGCAGCAGGCAGAGGACCGTGATGGCGAGGATCGCGACCGGCCCGGTCGCCCACTCCACCGCGGCGGTCGGCAACGAGGCCCCGCGCTGCGCCACCACGACGATCCAGGACACCGACCACGCCGCTGGGGCGGCTACGACCTCCCCCAGCGGTGACCAGACGAGGCCCGCGAGACCCCCTGCCAGCCCCAACACCGTCGCCGGCGCGACCGCGGGCGCAGCCAGCAGGTTCGCGACCACGGCCACCAGGCTGATCTGGCCCGAGATCGCCGTGACGACCGGCGTGCACGCGACCTGGGCGGCCAGCGGCACCGAGACGGCCTCCGCCACCCAGCGCGGGAGCCAACGGCACATCGCGTCGCGCCACACCGGTGCCAGGAAGAGGATGCCGGCGGTCGCCAGCACCGAGAGCGCGAACCCGGCGCTCACGGCGAGCCCTGGATCGACCAGCAGCAGGGCGAAGACCGCGGCCCCGAGACACCTCGTGCCGCGCCCACGGCCGTTGCTGCCCATCCCGATCAGCGCAACGGTCCCCATCGCGGCGGCGCGCACGACGCTCGGCTCGGTCCGCGCGATGAGGACGAACCCCACGATGCCCAGCGCGGCTGCGGCGTACATCCACCTGCCCCGTACCCCGCACCACCGGCCAAGGACCAGCACGAACCCGACGAGCAGGGTGAGGTTGGTGCCCGACACGGCCAGGAGATGGGTCAGGCCGGTCGTCCGGAAGTCCTCAGCGAGCACAGGGTCCAGACCGCTGTCATCGCCCACCACCAGCGATGGGACGAGCTCACGCGCGTGCCGGCCACGCGGCTCCACCGCGTCGCGGATCGACCGGCGAACGGCGGCCGCCCCCCGCCACCAGATGTCCGGTCCCTCCTCGACCGTCGGCGGCCCTGTGACCGCAAGCACCCCGAGCACCTGCGGGCCGCGTCCGTCGTCGGGAGCCAGGCGACCCGTGACCGAGACGGAGGTCCCCAGTCGTACGTCGAGCCAGCTGTCGTCGGCCAACACCACGATCGGCGCCCGCAGGGAGTACGACGCCCCGCGACCATGCACCCGCTTCAACACGCCTCGCACCACGACGATGTCGCCGAACCGTCCCGGGACCAGCCGTGGATCGCTGCTGACCTCGAGCTGTGCGTCCACCACCGCCCTCCCGCCGACGAGGTCGGCGACCGGGCCGACCCCGTAGGACGCCACCCGCAGGGTCGCGACTCCCAGCACGGCAAGCGCCGCCAGGGCGCACGCGACCCAGGTCCGCGACCGAAGGGCGGCGGCCGCCCCGAGGCACCCCACTGCGATCACCAGGCTCAACCAGCCAGGCAGCCTCGCAGCTGCCAAACCACCGAGCCAGGCGCCGGCACCCAGCAACGGCAGCCGGAGATCGCTCACCCCCGCGTCAGATCGTCACGTGCGGAGCGATCTCGGCCAGCGTCGCGTCACCGATGCCGCTGACCTCGAGCAGCTCGTCCACCCGGGTGAAGCCTCCGTTCTGGGCCCGCCATTCCACGATGGCCTGCGCCGTCACTGGTCCGACACCGGGCAGGGTCTCGAGCGCGGCGATGTCCGCGGCGTTGAGATCGACCAGGACTCCCGGTCCTCCCGCCGCGACACTCGGGGAGCCAAGAGAACCGGCCACGCCTGCCGCGACAGGCACCCCGACCAGGATCTGCTCGCCGTCGACCAGCGGTCGCGCCAGGTTGAGAGAGGCCAGGTCGACGCCGCGGCGTGCCCCACCGGCTGCCTCGACGGCGTCGACCACACGCGAGCCGGGCGGCAGGACCGCGATCCCGGGGCGCTGCACCTTGCCGGCGACGTCGACCGTCACCTCACCGCCGGTCGTTGCCGGCGATCCGGTGGCCGTGGGCGACCCCGATGTCACCGGAGGCACCGACGGCGTGGTCAGCGGTTCACTGGCCCGGACCAACGTCGGGACCGGTTCGGGATCGGACCGCACGGCCAGCCACGCTGCCATCCCCACGGCAAGTGCGATCATGACTGCGATGACCGCCACGTGCGCACCGGTCAGCGACAGCCGGGCCGGCAGTCCGGGCACGAGCCGTCGCGACGCGTGCCTTCCGGGCACCGGGACGACCGGCGCTGGCGTCGGATCCCCGCCGGCGCCCGGCGCCTCGTCGGCGTACAGGCCGCGAACCTGCGTGTGGCGATGCGGCACCGGTGGGTCGCCGCGGACCGCGGCGAGCTCTGCGCTGAGCGTCGCGAGTCGACGCGAGACTGCTGCGGCGTGCTCGTCGCTGGTCGTGCTCCGCGGCTGGAGTGGGGGCATGCCTCGAACCTAGGAACGAACCTCGGGTCCTGCCACCACGGGAACGGGTTCCTGTGGACAACTCTCCGGCGCGGAGTTCTCCACAGCCGAGCCGGCGCTCAGTCGCCCGTCAGCCGGGGCGCCACGCATACCGCGACCATGCCCGGTCCGACATGTGCACCGAGGACCGCCCCGAGCTCGCCGCACCAGATGTCGCGACCCTCGAGGCCCTCAGCCAGCCGCTCGGTGAGCTTGGCGGTCAGTTGCTCGGCGCGATCCGGGCTGGCCAGGTGGGCGACGCAGACGTCCACCGAGAGGTCACCGGCTGCCTCGACCGCGAGGTCCTCGAGCCGCGACAGCGCCTTGGCGCCCGTACGAACGCGTTCGAGGTTGGCGACCCTGCCGTCGATGATCCCGAGCAGGGGCTTGACCGCCAACGCGCCGCCGAGGAAGGCGGCAGCCGCACCGATCCGGCCACCGCGACGGAGGTACTCGAGGGTGTTGACGTAGAAGAGGGACCTCGCCGAGGCAGCCCGATCCCGCGCGGCCTGGGCGGCTTCCGCGGCTGACCCGCCGGCGTCCAGGACGTCCGCCGCCGACAACGCCGCGTAGCCCGTCGCGACGCCGACCTGCCGGCTGTCGATGACCGTGACGTTCACCTCGACCTGCTTGGCGGCCAGCTGGGCCGACTCGTAGGTCCCGCTCATGTCGCCCGAGATGTGGATCGACACGATCTCGTCAGCGCCGTCGCGCGCGAGCCGCTCGTAGACCTCGGCCATGGTGGCAGGGTTGGGCCGCGAGGTGCTGACCGGGACGAACTCCGCCAGCGCCTTCGCCACCAGCTCAGGGGTCGCGCCGCCCGCTCCTTCGTCATACACCTGGGCGCCGATCACGACCTGCAGCGGCACGACCACGATGCCGCGCGCCTTCGCCTGCTCAGGCGGAATGCTCGCGGTCGAGTCGGTGACGATCACGGTCCCTGGCACGTGGCAGACCCTAGTGCCCAGCCAGGGTCACGGGTGAGAAGAGCGCCACGTGGTGAGCGGTGGTCGCGCTGGTGGTCGCGTCGTGCTGGGGACGCCGGATGATTGGTGGCCGCTCAGTGCTCGCCCTTCCGCTCAGGGCAGGATGTAGGCGTGACGTGGGAGCCCTCGGGTTCTTCGGCAGTCGTTGGTGCCGAGTTCGACGAGGACAGGCTTGACGCGAGTGAATGGATCCAAGATGCAGACTGCGACCATGACGATGACCGATGCCCCGAACCGGAAGGTTCGCGGGATCCAGAGGTCGCTCCTGGTGGGTCTTGGGCTCGGCGCGATGATGGTCCCGTCAATGGCGTGGGCGCACGTCACCGTGCAGCCTGGCGAGGTTGTGGGGGGTGGGTTCACGGTGGTGTCGTTCCGGGTCCCGACCGAGCGTGACGACGCGAGCACCACGAAGGTCCAGGTGTTGTTGCCCGAGGACCAGCCCATCGGTTCGGTGCGAACGACCTCAGTGCCGGGCTGGGAAGTCACGACGAAGAACCGCACGTTGGACGAGCCCATCGACATGTTCGGTGAGGAGGTCGGCTCGGTCGTTTCCGAGGTGACCTGGACCGCGACGGGCGACGGCATCGCGCCGAACCAGTTCGAGGACTTCGACGTGAGCATGGGTCCGTTGCCGGAGTCCGGTGAGATGGTCTTCGCCGCCATCCAGACGTATTCCTCAGGTGAGGTCGTGAAGTGGAACGAGGTCGCTGTCGACGAGGAGACCGAGCCTGAGCACCCGGCACCTGTTCTGACCATCACCGCCCCGGGGTCGGACGACGTCCCGGAGACGACCGACACGTCCGGTGCGACGGCGGCTGAAGGGGACGAGGACGCAGACGACTCGACGCGATTGCCGTTGGTGGTGTCCGGTCTGGCCCTGCTCACCGCGATCGGCGCACTGGTTGTGGCGCTGAGGCGTCGGGCATGACCTCGGGCGGGGCGCAGACCGTGCGGCTGGCCCGAGTTCACGCACCCGTCCCATGACCACCACCGCGCTTCGTCGAGCCGGGAGCGTGCTGGCCGTCCTGGCCGTCCTCGTCCTGGGACAGCTCGTCGGTGCTGGTCCGGCGGTTGCCCACGCCGAGCTCGTCACCACCGATCCCGTCAACGGTGCCCAGTTGGCGGAGCCACCCCCCGACGTGGAGCTGGTCTTCACCGAGTCGGTCGGGCTCCTCGAGGACGGCATCCGGTTGCTGGACGCGGAGGGTGACACGGTTCCTACGTCCGACCCGGTGGCGGACGGCAGCACCGTGCGGTGGGCCATGCCATCGGACCTGCCCGACGGGGCGTATGTGGTGAACTGGCGCGTCCTCTCCGGAGACAGCCACCCCGTCGCGGGCGCGTTCTCCTTCGGGGTCGGCGACGGCGTCACCGTCACCCCCATGGTTGCCGAGGAGGGTCAGACCCTCGACGCCCCATGGCAGGTCATCGCGACGAAGTTCGTCGGATACTTCGGGTTCACCCTGATCGCGGGGACGGTCGTCTTCGCCGTGTACTGCTGGCAGCCAGCCCGACGCCACTCCCGCATCCACCGGCTCTTCCGGGTCGGCCTCACTGCAGCCGCGATCGCCGCAGTGCTGGCCATGCTCCTCCAGGGCCCCTACGTCTCGGCGCAACCGCTCACCAATCTGTTCGACCGGGCGCTGCTGTCCGAAACCGGACACTCCGACTTCGCAGCGTGGACGCAGATCCGTCTCTTCATCCTGATTGCCATGGCCGCCATCCTGTGGCCCCGAGACGCCTTCGAGAACAAGCTGAACCGCTGGTTCGCCGGGGCAGGCGTGCTCGGCGTCGCAGTCACGTTCTCTGGGACAGCGCACGCCGCGGCCTCGGGTTCATTCATAGAACGTGCTGTCGACTCGACCCACGTGCTCGGCGCAGGGATCTGGGTCGGTGGCCTCATCGCGCTGGCCGTCGCCACCACCGGACGAGGTGAGCGACCCGACACACCAGCCGTCCAGTCCTTCTCGCGTGTCGCCCTGCTCTCCGTCCTTGTCCTTGTCGCCACCGGAACCGTGAACTCCCTGTACCGCCTCGACACCCCTGACTCGTTGTGGCGCTCTGACTACGGACGTCTCCTGGCTCTCAAGATCGGTGTGGTTGCCGCAGCCGTTGGCGTGGCTGCCGCGTCGCGGCGGCGACTCAGCCACGGCGCTGACCGCGTGCAAGGCACGGTCCGGGTCGAAGTGGTGACCACTCTGCTCGTGCTGGCCCTCACCGCAGTCCTGGCCACGGTCAGCCCCCCATCGACTCAGCCAACCGACGCTGCGAGCACGGCAACGGGACCCGTCACCGTCGACCTTGACCTCGACGCCGGAGCATCCGCGCACGTCGAAGTCGACCCCGCCACCGTCGACGGCAGTCGCCTCACCGTGACGCTGCTCAATGCGGACGGTGCACCTCTCGACGCCCGGAAGGTTCAACTCACCGCAACACTCCCCGCGCAGGACATCGGAGCAATCGACATCGCCCTCACCGCGACCGGCGCTGACCACTGGGAAGGCGAGTTCACCTTCCCCTACGCCGGAGAATGGACCTTGACCCTCACCGCCGAGAACGCGCAGCAGGCCGCGGTCGTGACCAGCGGGACCCTCGACGTCGAGTGAGCGGCCCGCAAGGTCGATTCACACGACGATAGCGATGGTCGCCTCGCAGCTCGACCGCTCGTACCTCACGCTCTCACGCTTCGACGACGATGTTGACCAGCTTGGGCGCCTTCACGATGACCTTCCGGACCGGCTTGCCGTCCAGCGCGCGCACGACCGCCTCGTCGCCCAGAGCGGCAGCCTCCAGGTCGGCCTCGGTGATGTCGGGCGACACCTCCAACCGGGCGCGGACCTTGCCCTGGATCTGGACGACGGCCGTCACCGAGTCCTCGACCAGCAGCGCCTCGTCGACGACCGGCCAGCCCACGCGCGCCACGGTGGGCTCGTGGCCCAGCTTCTCCCACATCTCCTCGGCGACGTACGGCGCCACCAGCGACAGCAGGATCGCGACCGCCTCGACCGCCTCGCGCACTGCCGGGTCGGCGGGACCGCATCCGGAGTCGATAGCCTTGCGGGTCGCGTTGACCAGCTCCATCACCCGGGCCACCATCACGTTGAAGCGATAGGCCTCGACCAGCCCACCGGCGTCGTGCACGGTCCGCGCTGTCGTACGGCGCAGCGCCGGGTCGCCGGCGGACACGTCGGCCCCGGGCGTCGAGGTGACGTCGCCCGACAGCCGCCACGCCCGCTGCAGGAAGCGCAGCGAACCGTCAGGCGACATGTTGGCCCAGTCGATGTCGTCCTCCGGCGGACCGGCGAAGACCAGAGTCAGGCGCACCGCGTCCACACCGAAAGCGCCGAGTTGGTCCCCCAGGTCGACCCCGTTGCCCAGGGACTTGCTCATCTTCTTGCCCTGGTTGATGACGAAGCCCTGGTTCAGCTGGGCCGACCACGGCTCGCGGAAGTGGACCAGGCCCATGTCGTTGAGGACCTTGGTGAAGAAGCGGCCGTACAGCAGGTGCAGCACCGCATGCTCGACGCCACCGACGTACAGGTTGCTCGGCATCCACTCGTCGACCTTCGCGCTGTCGAAGGCCTGCGTGTCGTCGTGGGGGGAGCAGTAGCGGAACATGTACCAGGAGGAGTCCACGAAGGTGTCCATGGTGTCGGTGTCCCGGGTCGCCGGACCACCACAGGTCGGACAGTCCACGTTCACCCACTCCTCGGCTCCACCCAACGGCGACGTGCCCTTCGGCTTCAGGTCGGCGCCACGCAGCATCGGCAGGGTCACGGGCAGCTGGTCCTCGGGGACGGGGACCTCGCCGCACGACGAGCAGTGGATGATCGGGATCGGGGCGCCCCAGTAGCGCTGGCGCGACAGCAGCCAGTCGCGCAGGCGGAAGTTGACCGTGCGGCGACCCAGTCCCTGACGCTCCAGGTAGGCGATCGTCGTCGACTTCGCCTTGGCGACGCCCATCCCGGACAGGTCGATCTCGTCGTTGGCGGAGTTGATGGCGGGCCCGTCGCCGGTGAAGGCGTCGCCGTCGAAGTCGGCAGGCGGCTGGACCGTGCGGATGACCGGCAGGTCGAAGACCTGCGCGAACTCCCAGTCGCGCTGGTCCTGGCCCGGCACGGCCATGATCGCCCCGGTCCCGTAGTCGGCCAGCACGTAGTCGGCGGCGTACACCGGAATGTGCGTGCCGGTCAGCGGGTTGGTCGCATGGACGCCCAGGAAGACACCGGTCTTCGGCCGGTCGGTCGACAGCCGGTTGATCTCGGTCTCCTTGCGTACCTCGAGCAGGTAGTCCTCCAGCGCCTCCCGCTGCTCGTCGGTGACCAGGTCACCGGCCAGGGCAGCGTCTGCGGCCACGACCATGAAGGTGGCGCCGAACAGCGTGTCCGGCCGCGTCGTGTAGACCGTGACCGGCTCGTCGCGCCCCTCGATGGTGAAGTCGACGTGCGCGCCCTCGGAGCGGCCGATCCAGTTGCGCTGCGCTGTGACGACGCGGGCCGGCCACGTCTTCTCCAGCTCGTCCAGGCCGTCCAGCAGCTCCTGGGCGTAGTCGGTGATCTTGAAGTACCACTGGGTCAGCTCCTTCTTGGTCACCTCCGCTCCGCAGCGGTCGCAGACGCCGCCGACGACCTGCTCGTTGGCCAGCACCGTCTGGTCGACGGGACACCAGTTGACCGGCGAGTTCTTGCGGTAGGCCAGGCCGCGCTTGAAGAATTCCAGGAACAGCCACTGGGTCCACCGGTAGTAGGTCGGGTCGGAGGTGTTGAAGGTCCGCGACCAGTCGAACGAGGCGGCGTACTTCTTGCACGACTCGATCGACTTGGCGATGTTGGCACGCGTGTAGGTGTCGGGGTGCTCGTCATTGCGGATCGCGGCATTCTCCGCGGGCAGCCCGAACGAGTCGAAGCCCATCGGGTTCAGCACCTCGTAGCCGCGCTGCCACCAGTAGCGCGCCACCACGTCGTGCAGCGCGAACACCTCGGCATGACCCATGTGCAGGTCACCGCTCGGGTAGGGGAACATCGTCAGCGCGTAGCGCTTCTCCCGCGGGCTGTCGTCGTCGGCCCGGAACGGCTGCAGGTCCTCCCAGACACGCTGCCACTTCGTCTCGACAGCCCCGACGTCGTACGTCGCCGCCTGATCGGTGTCCTGCGCCTCGGGTGCCTCGTGCGTCTCGTTCATGGTCTCGTCCCTGTCTGTTCCGGCTCGTGCCCGGTGATCCTGCTGGTCAATGACTGCATCTCGACATGAAAAAACCCCTCGCATGGAGGGGTGGCCGCGCAACGTGGTGAGTCAGCGCGGCTGGCGAAGAAGCAGGAACTGCGGGGTCATGACGACCATGTTAGCGCCGTCGTCGCCCGGCGGGAAACATCCATGCCGACGACCCCGTGGCGCGGGGTCGTCGACGTGGATGGTCCAGCGATCGAGCGAGCCGTCTAGCGCACGAACTTCGGCGTCATGGGCGGGTCCCACCACTCGCCGTTGTTGGCCTTGATGGCACCGAGCACGTGCATCGCGAAGGCGTAGACCAACGCGAGACCGAAGGTGAGGAAGCCGACCAGCACGAACATCAGCGGGATCGAGACCAGCAGGACGATGCCGGTGGTCATCTGGACGTTGAGCGAATTGGCGGCGTGCGCGCGCACGAAGGGGCCGCGGTCCTTGTACATCAGGTAGACGACCAGCGAGCCGACGAATCCCAGGAAGCCGGCCGACAGCACCATCGCGATGAGGGGGACGCCGTGCGCGACGGCGCCGAGGGTCCGCTCCTCGGCGGGCGAGATCGGCTTGGACTGGACGGCGTAGCCGCCCTCGGCGGGGTGGCCCTGCTGACCGACGGGCGGACCGACCGGCTGGGTGGGCGGCTGGGTGGGCGGCTGGTGGCCCGTCTGCCCGCCCTGCGCCGGGTAGGGGTTGGTCGGTTCGGTCGGGAACTGCTCGGTCATGGGGAACCTCCTTGGTGGTCTGCCTCAACTCAACCACGCGCCCGGCCCGATTCCACCCCGGCTCGGGGATGGATCAGGGTCGAATCAGGGACGGAGCGGGGGCGACCCGCCAATGCGTTTGACAGTACGCCGAAGCGTGCCGGATCCTCACGCTACGAAGACTCCTGGAGGGTCCCCCGAAGGAGGATGAGGCATGACCTGGGCAGACGCTGTCCAGCCACTGCGCCAGCGCAACTTCGCGTGGTACTTCGCCTCTCGCACCGTCAACACCCTCGGCAACATGATGGCGAGCATCGCGCTGACCTTCGCCGTGCTCGACATCACCGACTCCGCCGCGGCGCTGGGCCAGGTGCTGGCGGCGCACACGGTCCCGATGATCGTGCTGCTGCTGTGGGGCGGGGTGATCTCCGACCGCTTCCCGCGTGAAGTCGTCATCCAGCTCTCCAACGTCGCCTCGGCGATCACCCAGGGCCTGATCGCGATCCTGGTGCTGACCGGCGATGCCGAGCTGTGGATGCTGGTCGCCCTGTCCGTCCTCCACGGTGCCGTCTCGGCGATCTCCTTCCCCGCCATGGCCAGCCTCCTCCCCCAGCTCGTGGAGCGCCATCAGCTGCAGCCGGCCAACGCGCTGATGTCGTTGACGCGCAACGGCCTCACGGTGCTCGGGCCCACCCTCGGGGCGCTCCTCGTGGTGACGGTCGGTGCCGGCTGGGCGTTGGCGATCGATGCGGCGACGTGGCTCGTGGCGGCGCTGCTCCTCATCCCGGTGAAGATCCCGCGCGCGGAGAAGTCGGGCGACAAGACCAGCACGATCACCGAGCTCCGCGAGGGGTGGTCGTTCTTCATCGGCACCACCTGGTTGTGGGTCGTGGTGCTCGGCTTCGGGTTCCTCAACATGATCCACAACGGCGCGATCTTCGTCCTGGGCCCGGTCATCGCCGAGGACACCATCGGTCGCCAGGGCTGGGGCTACGTGCTGTCCGCCGAGGCCGTGGGCCTGTTGGCGATGGCAGTGGTGCTGCTGCGGGTCCCGATGAAGCGGCCACTCTTCTGGGGCATGCTGTCGGTCTCGCTCCTCTCGATCCCGATGGTGATGCTCGGCGTCGAGCCGCACCTGGTGGCGCTGATCGTGACTGCCTTCATCGCCGGCGCCGGCCTCGAGGTCTTCTCCATGGGCTGGAACCTCGCCATGCAGGAGAACATCGACGACCGCATGCTCTCGCGGGCCTACTCCTACGACGCACTCGGCTCGTTCGTGGCAATGCCCATCGGCCAGCTCGCGTGGGGCCCCCTCGGGGCAGCCTTCGGCAACTCCCGCGTCCTGGTCATCTCGGGCATCGCGTACGCCGCCATCTGCCTGCTCGTCCTGACCTCGCGCTCGGTGCGCGACCTGCCCCGGCGGACAGGACCTCCACCCGTCGAGCCGACGAGTGCCGTCGACGCCGCCGTACCCACGCGGTGAGTGAGCTACATTCTCGGCGCTCAGAAGGTGGCCTTGGCACCGCTCCCCCCGCAACACCCGCACCCCGAACCCCCGAGCGGCGAGTGAGCCACATTGTCGGCGCTCAGAAGGTGGCCTTGGCACCGCTCCCCCCCGCAACACCGGGGGCCGAGCCGCAACCTGGACCCACCACACCGAGACCACGGTGAGGTTCTAGGGTCGAGCCCATGACCACTCCTGACATGTTCCGCCTCGACGGCAAGGTCGCCATCGTCACCGGCGCCTCGAGCGGCATCGGTGTCGCCTTCGCGCAGGGGCTGGCAGAGGCCGGCGCCGACGTCGTGCTGGGGGCGCGCCGCATCTACAAGCTGGGCAGCACGGCCACCCTGGTCGAGGCCGCCGGTCGCAACGCCCTCCCGGTCGCCACCGACGTGGCCGACCCCGCCCAGTGCCAGGCCCTGGTCGATGCCGCGATGGAACGCTTCGGCCGCGTCGACATCCTCGTCAACAACGCCGGCATCGGCACGGCGGTTCCGGCCACGCACGAGACCCCGGAGCAGTTCCGCTCGGTCATCGACGTCAACCTCAACGGCTGCTACTGGATGGCCCAGGCGTGCGGCCGGGTGATGCAACCGGGCTCGTCGATCATCAACATCTCCTCGGTGCTGGGGCTCACCACCGCAGGTCTCCCCCAGGCGGCGTACGCCGCGTCGAAGGCCGGCCTGATCGGGCTGACGCGCGACCTGGCCCAGCAGTGGACCGGTCGCAAGGGCATCCGCGTGAACGCGAT
>NZ_JAOPXV010000229.1 GCF_025964975.1 Nocardioides sp. | reverse complement strand
CGATCTCCGCCAGAGGGAAGCGATGGGTGATGACGTCGCTGGGCTTGAAGTGGCCGTTCTGGATGTGCTCAAGGAGCCGGGGCCACTGCCGCTTGACCGGGCACTGGTTCATCCGGAGGGTCAGGCCCTTGTTCACGGCGTCGCCGAACTTCACCGCACTGAAGATGGGTCCGTAGGCGCCGACCACCGACACCGTGCCGCCCTTGCGCACGCCGTCGATGGCCCAGTTGAGGGCCACGGGCGAGCCCCCCTGCAGCTTGAAGCGCGCGGAGGTGAGGTGCTGGGTCAGGTTGCCGTCGGCCTCGGCACCCACCGCGTCGATGACGACGTCGAAACCAAGATGGTCTGTCTGCTTCTTCATCTCGACCACCACGTCGTCGACCTCGGTGAAGTTCAGCACCTCGGCGTGCGCGAAGGTCCGGGCCTTGTCGAGCCGTTCGGGGAGCTGGTCGATCACGACGACGCGGCTGGCGCCCATGAACCACGCGCTCCGGGCCGCGAAGAGTCCCACGGGGCCCGCACCCAGCACGGCCACGGTGTCGCCCTCGCTGATGTCACCGATCTGTGCGCCGAAGTAGCCGGTGGGCAGGGCATCGGTCAGGAGGAGGGCGTCCTCGTCATCGAGCCAGTCCGGGATGATCGACGGGCCGACGTCTGCGAAGGGCACGCGCACGAACTCGGCCTGCCCGCCGTCGTACCCACCACACGTGTGGGAGTAGCCGTAGATGCCACCCACCGCGGTGGCGTTGGCGTTGACGTTGTGGCAGTTGGAGTAGAGGCCGCGCGCGCAGAAGTAGCAGGATCCGCAGAAGACGTTGAACGGGACCATGACGCGGTCCCCGACGGCGAGGTTGCGCACCGACGGGCCGACCTCGTCGACGACCCCGATGAACTCGTGGCCGAACGTGTGACCGACTCGGGTGTCGGGCATCATCCCGTGGTAGAGGTGCAGGTCGGAGCCGCAGATCGCGGCCAGCGTGACCCGGACGATGGCGTCGTTGGGATGCTCGATGCGCGGGCGGTCCTTCTCCTCCACGCGCACGCGGTAGGGGCCGCGGTAGACCATGGCTTGCACAGCTGCTCCTCCTCAGGTTGACGGCTTGCTCGGTGCTGGGTCCGACTCGGCCACGTGCGTGGTGGGGTTTTCTCCGCGTCGCATCAGACCGATGCGTTCGACCCTGGTGGCGGCTCGGCCCAGGGCCCTGCCGGTCAGGTGCATGGGACCCGCTGCGCGGGGTGCCCGGAGCGCTGCGACTTCGCAGAGGTCGCGGGCGTTGTCCAGCACACTGAGCGGGAGAGCGGCCAGCACGTTGCCCGGGGGTCGCCGGGAGACGACCGGGTGGGGGCGGGTGGGTGCTGTGCGGCGTACGACCTCCCAGGCCACACCGAGGCGCCGGAGCTCGGAGACCGTGAGCTCCCTCTGGAGTTCCGGGAGCAGCGAGTCCTCCTCGTCGCGCACGTCCTCCCGGAGCACCTTGATCAGCCGGTTGACCAGTCGGGGACGCTCGGACGGCGTCAGCTGTTCTTCATCGAGGCGCAGGACCAGCTCGTTGACCTCCTGGTGCTCCTGCTCGACCTGCCGGGTGAGCGCCTCCCCGTCCGGGACGACGCGGCGCATGACCGGCCAGAGCACGGATTCCTCGGCAAACGCGTGTGGGAAGACGAGCCGCCGGAGCTGGAGCAGCACCCGGTCCTGTTCCCGGCCGGTGGTGGTCTTGAGCTGCCCGATCAGGCGGTCAAGACGCACGTGGTCGCGCTTCTGGCGGACGAGCACGCTCAGCGGCCCGCCGAGTGCTGCGTGGCTCTGGTGGGCCAACGAGGTTCCGTGAGGGACGGCTCGGCCTGTGGGGCGATCTGTCATGCGGTCTGTGCCTCCGAGTTCGTGCGGTCACCGACACGGGTTCGTACCCAAGGTCCTGATGCTCATGCCCCGGGGGAGGTCACGCTCGGCTGGGCGGGTCTGGAGAGACTGGACCCAGTCGTGGTGCGGGGCGAAGGGACCGACGGCTTCCCGCAGCCGGTGCGACCCAGGTGGCGTCCTGCAGGTCCTCGGTGTGGGCGACAAGTCGCCCCGGGCGTTGACTTTCAACGCAGTGGGTACTCCGCCTCCACCACCGATGAGGAGATCCCATGAACGCCGAACAACCAGACCTCGCCGCCGCGATCGGCACCGACCCGCAGGTCGACGCCACCGGGGACGCGTCCGACAACGAGAGCTACCACGGCTACAGCGTCGACGACGAGACCCAGCCGCAGAGCACGGGCGACAGCCTCGTCGACAGCGACCGGGGACTGGCCGAACCACTCGACGAGGGCTACTCGCCACCGGAGAGCTGGTCGGCGGGGCAGGGCTTCGGCAACACCCCGCTCGAGGAGCAGCTGGGGGAGTCCCTGGACCAGCGCCTCGAGCAGGAGATCCCCGAGCCCGACCCGTACGAGCTGGCGGAGATCGAGGCGAGGCGCGGCGATCTGGACAAGTTCGTCAGCGAGGAGGAACCGGCGGACGAGGCGCAGCCGCGCGCCGAGGTCGGCGCGGTGCGCGCCGGTCGGTTGGTCGAGGCCGACGAGGGCGTCCGGACCGACACGGAGGGCGATCTCGTGGCCTGGGACGTGGGCATCGACGGGGCCGCCGCCGGAGCAGAGGAGGCAGCGGTGCACGTCGTCCACGACTTCGAGCTCGACTCCGGACTGGAGTCCGAACTGGACTCGGGGCTGGACTCGGGGCTGGACGCCGAGCTCGATCCGGAGCGGGGCAGCCTTCCCTGAGCACCGCCCGGACCTGCGTCAGCCCCGGGGCTGCGCCGGGTTGGTCGGGTCGCCCTGGGACGGCGGGTTGATCGGCGGACCCTCGGTCGCCGGCGTGACGGCGGACCCGCCGGGTCGCCGTTGGGCGACTTCGGGCGCGGGAGCGGCCGGGTCCCCGCCGGAGGGCGTGGCGTCGCCGCTCCGGAGCGAGTCCAGACGGTGCTCCAGCATTATCACCACCTGCATCCGGTCGGCGTGCTCGCGCTCGTACTCAAGCACCTGCTTCACGCTGTCGGCATCCAGGGAGCGAATGCGGGACTCGAGCGAGCCGGTCGTCAGGTTGTCGTAGTCGGGCAGGGGGAGCTCGTGGTGGGCCATGGGTCTCCTCGGGTCGGCAGTGTGTGCTGGGATCGGCGGTCGTTCAATGTCGGCGGATGAGGCGGCTGCAGCGGATCACCGGTTCGGATGCCGGCACCGCTGGTGGGGGCAGGGAGCTACTGGTCCTCGACCCCTACGCCCTCCTCCGCGGCGCCGTCGACGCGCGAAGGCTCTCCCCCCGGCGTCGAGGAGGGAGACGCCGGTCCGTTGTGCTCCTCCGGGGTGTCCGGGACGCCGGACATCTCCTCAGCGGCTCCCCGCCCGTCCTCCTGGTCTGTCATGGGTCCCTCTCTTCGTCGCTGGCACATCGAGTCGGTCCAGTACCCACACGGCGCCCGCGGCATCCCTGCGTCAGCTGCCCTCGTGGCCGAGGGCCCGCCGCGGGCCCGGCCTGAATCGCGGCACGGGAATGGCCGCCGGGTCATCGGGTACGGACGCGGCATGACGCCCACACGAACAGCACCCCTGTCAGCGCTGCGGCCCGCGGCGGAGCTCTACGGCGACGTCGTCACGACGTACGTCGACGTCAGTCGCAACAACGAGGACGGCACCCGCGAGGTCGAGCTGCGCGCGGAGAACCTGCGGCGGGAGCTGTTGGGCTCGAGCGCCGACGAGGCTCTCGTGGAGTCGGTGTCGGAGCGGATCCTCCGGCCCACCGGGCACGGCGGCGAGGCCTCGCGGGTCATCGTGGCCCACGGCGGCGAGGTGGTCACCGAGGCGCTGCTGGCCAGCGCCGTACCCTCCCGCCAGCACGTCGGTCCCATCGCGCACCTGCTCGAGCTCGCGCGGGCGACGGCCGACGACGTGCGCTATGCGCTCGTCAAGGTGGACCACACCGGTGCGGACATCACCATTGCTGGGACCTCGGGGCCTGACGAGAGGGAGATGGTCAGCGAGGGTGACCACGACGTGTTGCACAAGTTCAAGGGCGGTGGCTGGGCGCACCGGCGCTTTCAGATGCGGGTCGAGGACTCGATCGAGCGCAACGCCGAGAAGGTGGCCAATGATCTCGACCGGCTCGTCGCCCAGGAGCGCATCGACCTCGTCCTGGTCGCCGGCGAGCCCACGAGCTGCGCCAAGGTCCGGGACAGTGCCGGGCAGAAGCTCGCGGAGCGCCTCGAGGTCCTGGACCACGGCGGTCGGGCCGAAGGCGCCTCGGACGAGCGGTTGGAGGAGGAGGTTGCCGCGGCCCTGGAACGCTGCTGGTCGGCGCGCCTCATGAGCGTGCTCGAGCGTCTCGGAGGAGGGGCGAAGGCGGTCGGCGTCGCGGAGACGGTGGAGGCACTGCGCCGGGGCGAGGTGGAGACCCTGGTCCTGCTGCAGGGCGCGTTGGACGACCGAGAGGCGTACGTCGGTCCGGAGCCGCTGTTGCTCGGTCACACCCCCGACGAGCTGAAGGCCTTCGGCGTCGACGAGCCGGCGGTCACGCGCCTCGACGAGGCGATGGCACGGGCCGCGATCGGCCAGGATGCAGACCTGCTACCCCTCTATGCCCCGGTGGGGCTGCTTCCCGACGGAGTCGGCGCCGTGCTGCGCTTCGACACCCGACCCGACCCGACGTCCACGTGACCGCCCTGCGCGACGATCACCGGACCAGACAGGAAGGAGTGACGACACATGGCTGAGAGCCACGTGACCGACGACTTGTGGGAGGAGTTCCACACGGTCGTGAACATGACGTCCCGCGAGCTGGCCGACTGGCTGCGCACCCAGGCGACGGGCGAGGGAGGGGAGATGCTCAACCCGGACGCCACCCTGCCCGAGCTCGAGCTCGGTGAGCACGTGCTGGCGATCCTCGCCAAGCGGCGTACGGACCTCACGGCCGAGGACATCGACACCATGACGGTCGTGGTCGACCAGGTCCGCACCCTGCGAGGAGAGGAGCTGGAGCCCGATGCAGGGGACGACGACGTACGCCGCCTGCTGATGTCGTTCGGGCACGACCCCCTCAAACCGCCGGAGGCGTGACGCGCGCTCAGCGGCCGCGGTGAGTGGCGCCCTCGGCGACACCGATGAACACGATGGCGGCGATGACAGCGACGACGAAGCCGAGCACGTTCAGCTCCCAGATGCTGCCGGTCCCCAGGATGTTGGCGACCAGACCGCCGACGACCGAGCCCGCCAGCCCGAGGAGCAGCGTCATCAGGATCGAGAGGTTCTGCCTGCCCGGCTTGATGAGGCGTGCCAGCACGCCGATGATGAGCCCGGCGACGATGAATCCGATCATGAAAAGTCCTCCTGGACCTGTGTTCTCGAGGGCTGGGGCGAAGGGGTTGGGGCGAATGGGTTGGCCTGTAGGCCGGGTTCTGTCCGCCCGGCGAGCCGGGCGGGGCGATCATCCATCTAGGGGAGCCGTTGCCGACTCCCTCAAGCGATCTACCCGTGTGCTCGGGCGGGCCGCCCTCGGACGCACACTGTCTGATCTTGCTCCTGGTGGGGTTTACCGAGCCGCTCCGGTCACCCGGAGCGCTGGTGGTCTCTTACACCACCGTTTCACCCTGACCTCCCGGCAAGCCGGGAGGCGGTCTGTTTTCTGTGGCACTGTCCCGCGGGTTGCCCCGGGTGGCTGTTAGCCACCACCGTGCCCTGTGGAGCCCGGACCTTCCTCGACCCGCCGCACGTCGCCGTACGGCGAGGCGCGATCGCCCAGCCAACCCATTCGCTCGCATGAGTCTAGGGGTGGGTCAGGACTTCGGCACCGGTCGGTGTCACCAGCAGGGTGTGCTCGAACTGCGCGCTGCGCTTGAGGTCGCGCGTCACGACCGTCCAGTCGTCGTTCCACATCGTCCACTCGTGCGTGCCGAGGTTGAGCATCGGCTCGATCGTGAAGGTCATCCCGACCTGGATCTCCTCGGCGTGGAGGTCGGAGTCGAAGTGCGGGATGACGAGTCCGGAGTGGAAGCTGGTGCCGATCCCGTGACCGGTGAACTCGCGGACGACGCCGTACCCGAAACGGGCGGCGTAGGCCTCGATGACGCGACCGATGATGTTGACCCGGCGGCCGGGCTTGACCGCCTTGATGGCGCGGTCGAGGCACTCCTTGGTGCGCTCCACCAGCAGCCGTGACTCCTCGTCGACGTCGCCGGCCAGGAACGTCGCGTTGGTGTCGCCGTGGACGCCGTCGAGGTAGGCGGTGATGTCGATGTTGACGATGTCGCCGTCCTCGACGACCCGGCTGTCAGGGATGCCGTGGCAAATGACCTCGTTGACGCTGGAGCACAACGACTTGGGGAAGCCTCGGTAGCCGAGCGTCGAGGGATAGGCGCCGTGGTCGCACAGGAACTCGTGCCCGATGCGGTCGAGCTCGTCGGTCGTGATACCCGGCGTGACGTGCGACCCCACGAGGTCGCGTGCCTGGGCAGCCAGCCTGCCGGCCACCCGCATCTTGGCGATGGTCTCGGCGTCCTTGACCTCCGAACCCGTGAAGGGCGTAGGCGCGGCCCGGTCGACGTATTCGGGTCGGGCGATCTTGGCCGGCACGGCGCGGCGGGGGGAGATGACGGCGGGGGCTACTGGACTCACGTCGGCGAGTGTAGTTTCTCGGTTCATGAGCGAGAGCGAGCACTGGTTCTGCCTGACCCACCACACCGTCGAAGGCGCAGACGGCTGTCGCAGCAAGGACCGCCTGGGTCCGTACCCCTCTGCGGAGGAGGCCTCCCGCGCTCTGGAGAAGGTCGCCGAGCGCAACGAACAGTGGGACAACGACCCCAACTGGAACGACGAGGGTCCGGGGTCCGGCGACGGGCCTGGTGACGGCCTCGTCGACGGAACCCCGGACCACTGACGCCGGTTACTTCTTGTTCTTCTTGCCCTTCTTGTTCTTCTTCGAACCCTTGCCCACGGCCTTGCCGGCGACCTTGCCGGCAGTGTCCGCGACGGTCATGCCCACGTTGGCGGCCTCGGTGATCGCCTTGAGGACCTCCTCGGCGACGCGGCCGGCGAAGTCCCGTGCCACGCGCTCCGCCGCGTCCTGAGCGATCTTCTGGACGGCGACGGCCGAGTCGACCACCTGGGCTCCTGCGGCCGTTGCGAGTCCGACAGGGGTACGCCGCGAGGAGACGACCGCCGGAGGAGTGGCTGCCGCTGCGACCTGCCGAGCCGTCACGTCCACCAGGGTGGGGGTCTGGCTCGTCTTCGCGGTGCTGGTCTTCTTCGCGGGGGAGCTCTTCTTGGCGGTGCTGGTCTTCTTGGCGGTGCTGGTCTTCTTGGTGGCCGCGGACTTCGTGGCGCTGCTGGCCTTCTTCGCGGTGCTGGTCGCCTTCTTGGCCGTGCTGCTGGCGCTGCTCGTGCTGGTCTTCTTGGCCGGGGTCTTCTTGGCGGCCGACTTCTTGGCGGTGCTGGTCTTCTTGGCGGTGCTGGACGAGGAGGAGGACTTCTTCGCGGGTGAGGTCTTCGTCGTGGTGCTGCTGGACGAGGAGGAGGACCTCTTCGCGGGTGACGTCTTCGTCGCGGTGCTGCTGGACGACGACTTCTTGGCGGCGCTGCTGCTGGAGCTGGTCTTCTTCGCCGAGGACTTCTTGGCGGTGCTGCTGGAGGTGCTCGAGGTGCTGGTCTTCTTCGCGGGCGACTTCTTGACCGTCGACGTCTTCTTCGCGGTGTTGCTCAAGGTGCTCGAGCTGGTCTTCTTGGCGGGCGACGACTTCGTGGCGGTCCCGTTGCTCGTGCTGGTCGTCTTGGCCGCAGGAGCCTTCTTCGCTGCGGTGGAGCTCGTGGACGACGACGTGGTCGACGTCGATGCCGATGACGGCGCCGAGCTTCCCGGGTTGCTCGCGGACGGCGTGCTCACGGGGGTGCTCGATGACGACGTGCTGCTCGCCGGGGAGCTCGACGAGGACGTCGTGCTCGTCGGGGTGCTGGACGTCGAGCTCGTGCTCGTCGGGGTGGTCGGGGTCTCACTCATGGATGAACTCTCCTAGGCACAAAGGTGGCTGAGCCTCTGATCCTGCCCGTGCTGACCGGCGCTGTCACTCGTGTACGGTGCGCCGCGTGTCACAGCAGCAGCCCGTAGGGCGTCGAGAAGACGCGTCCCCGTGGGCTTTCGCGGGCATGATCGGCCTTGCCGCGGCCTTCTTCCTGTTCGCGGCGACCCCCACCGTCGTCGACTGCCCGTGGTGGGTCGTAGTGCTACTGATCCTCTTCTGGCTCGTCGCGCTGGTGCAGGGTTGCCGGTGGTTCACCCGCCGTCCCGTCGCCGTACTGGTCCTCGCTGTCTCACTCGCGCTCGGGTGGTTCGCGGTCGTGATGGCCGGTGCCCGCTGGCTCGACTGGGTGTGACTAGCGCGGGGAGACTCGGAGGATCCGGTCGTCCACGCCGTTGCTCGTGGTCACCAGCAGGTCGCCGTTGCCCAGCGAGGTCACCGAGCGCAGCCGCCCGTAGCGGCGCATCACGGCCGGCGTGCTGACGTCGATCTGCCGGAGTGCCTCGTCGAACCTGATGAAGATCATCCGCTCCCCACCCAGGGCGGCGACGGCCAGCGCGGACGCGTACTCACCCCAGGACGAACCAGACGTCCAGGCCGCACCCGACGTGGCGATGGTCGGGGTGCCCGAGCTCCAGATCGCCTCGGTCTGCTGGCCAGGCAGGCTCTGGTCGGTCATCGGGACGCTCTCGTCATATCCCGGCCCGGGGTTCCACCCGAAGTCCGCCCCCGGCGCCAGCGCGTTGACCTCGTCGTCGCGATAGGACCCGTGCTCGACACTCACCACGGCACCGTCACCCGGACGCTGGGCCAGCCCCTGCACGTTGCGGTGGCCGTAGGTGAAGACGAGTCGCTGGCGTGGGGTGCTCGCGTCGGCGTACGGGTTGTCCGACATCGCCGCGCCGGTGAGGCGGTGCACTCGCAGCACCTTGCCGCCCAGCGACGTGAGGTTGCGCGGGTTGGCCGGGTCGGCGGCGTCGCCGGTCCCGATGAAGAGGGCGTCGCTGCCGGAGTCGAGCAGCAGGCGGCAGCCTCCGTGGCGCCCGCTCGTGGTCGGGATGCCGGTCAGCACGTGGTTCACGAGCCGGGCGCGCCGGGCACTCCTGCTGAGCTTCCACAGGGAGACCCGGACGTCGTGCGCGCCCCCTGACTGCCAGCCCTGGCAGGTCCAGAAGTGGCGGGTCTGCTTGAACCGCGGATCGATCGCGAGCGACATCAGACCCGTCTCGCCGGAGACCCACACGCGGGAGCGGGGGAAGCGCACCGTACGCCGCGTGCCATCGCGCACGACGCTGAGCCGCGCCCTGTCCCGCTCGGTGACCAACAGCGCGCCACCTCCGATCGGCTTGGCGTCCCAAGGGTTCTGCAGGCCCGCGACGACCGTGCGCACCTTCAGCCGCGGGGCGGCGGCGCGAGCGTCGGCTGCAGCCTGGCTCGATCTCGTCGTGCCGGCCGACAAATCGGCATACGTCGGAGGGCTGATGGCGGTGAACGCCCCGAGGGCGAGAAGTCCGGAGAGCGCGAGCGCCGTCGCGCGGGAAGGAGGAGTCATGCTGGCGACGCTACCGTCGCCGCGAGCGTGCTGACGAGGCCCAGCCGGTCCTAGAAGGTGTGCTCCGGGCCGGGGAACGAACCGGACCGCACGTCGTCAGCGAAGGCCTGGGCGCCCTCCAGGAGCACCGAGTGGACGTCGGCGTACTGCTTGACGAACTTGGCCATCCGACCCGTGCGCAGTCCGAAGGCGTCCTGCCAGACGAGGACCTGGCCGTCGCAGCCGTTGCCCGCGCCGATCCCGATCGTGGGGATGGTGAGCTCCTTGGAGATCCGCTCGGCCACGTCGCCGGGCACCATCTCCATCACCACGGCGAAAGCCCCGGCCTCCTGCACGGCACGAGCGTCGGCGATGATGCGGTCGCTCGACTCGCCCCGGCCCTGGACGCGGTAGCCACCGAGCGTGTGCTCCGACTGGGGGGTGAAGCCGATGTGGGCCATCACCGGGATGCCACCCCTGGTGCACTTCTCGATCACGCTCGCCATCTCGGCGCCGCCCTCGAGCTTGACGCAGTGGGCGCCGGCCTCCTTCATGAACCGCACGGCCGTGAGGTAGCCCTGTTCCGGGGAGGCCTGATAGCTGCCGAAGGGGAGGTCACCGACGACCATGGCGCGGGTGACGCTGCGGGCCACCGCCCGGGTGAGGGGGAGGAGCTCGTCGACGGTGACCGGCAGCGACGTCTCGTTGCCGTAGACGTTGTTGGAGGCCGAGTCGCCGACGAGCAGAAGCTCGATGCCTGCCTCGTCGAAGGTATGCGCGGTGTACATGTCGTACGCCGTCAGCATCGTGATCTTCTCGCCGCGTTCCTTCATCTCCCGCAGGTGGTGGGTGCGGATCTTCTTGATCGGCACCGCCGACCCTGCCTGCGCCGCAGGGTTGCTGCCGCCGCCGTACGGCGCGGTTTCCTCGCTCATGGTGCTCTCCTCACGACATCTCGCAGCTCCCGGCCGGAGTCCACGGACGTCCTCAGGCTAGACCCGGGCGCGCACCCGCGGCGGTGTGTGTCGCGTCACTCCGCACGGGCGAGGTAGTCCTGGGAAGAAGGACTCCGGGAACCGCGCTTTCACTTCAGCAGGTCCGTCATGCCCGCGTTCTCGGCGAAGTCGTCGGAGGACTTGAGGCGGTCATACGAGCTGAAGGTGACGCGCAGGGTGGAGATCGACTCCACGTCGGCGTCGAGTGCCCGCGTCACCTGCACGGCGATGTTGGCCTTGCGGCCGGTGATGTCGGCGATGACGTCGGGCCGGGTGATCTCCATGCCCTGTTCGATCAGCACGGCTTCGACCTTGTCGAGCACCTCGTCCGCGCTGCCGGCAGGTCTGCTGGTGCCCCCCTCAGCGGTGTACTCCCACTGCCCGGTGTTGCCGCCCTTCTCGAAGAAGCGTCCTTGGAAACCGGTCCACTCGCCCCCGACCTGGGCCTGCAGCTTCGGCAAGGTGTCGCGCACGAACGCGTCCATCTCGGTCTTGAACACTTCGGCGTCGTTGTCCGGGCGGCCAGCAGCGTTGGTCGATCCGTCGGGTGTGCACGCTGCCACGGAGGCCGCCAAGCCGACGGCCAGGGCCACGAACAGGATCCGAGTCATGCGGCCAAGCCTAGGACCAGTCGTCATGGCCACAGGCCCTTGAAGTCCTCGACTCGGTCGCCGACCCAGTCAGCGCTGTCGTTGTACACGGCCGTGGCCTCCTGCAGCGTCGTCGCGACCTCCTGCTCCACCTGGTGCGCCACCTCGTCCCGAGCCCACTCCAGCGCCATGTCGTTGGCGTCCTGGGTGCGCCCGCCGGTGAGCGTGGGCTCGTCGCCCTGGACGATCGAGGTGAGGTTCGACAGGGATTCGGGGTTCAGTTTGGGGTCGAAGTAGGACGTGTGGTTCGTGACGCCCTGGCCGAGGTCGTCGGCATGGAACTCGAGTCCGCCTGCGACGGGGAACACCTTGGCCCCGAAGCCAGCCTGGGCCGGGTCCTGGCCCATCCCGACATTCCCGTCACGGCCGAGCCAGGTCACGAAGTCGTTGTCGGCAGCACCGACGTAGACCTTGCCCTCCGGCATGCCCAGACCTCGTACGCTGTTGACGTCGTTGCCACCGGCGCCCGGGCTGCCGATCAGGGTGAGGGCATCGGCGTCAAGACCGTGGTCGTGAGCCGCGTGCGCAGCCGTCGTCGACCCGTAGCTGTGACCGATGACAGTCAGGTTGGACCTGGCGTCTCCGGTGTCAGGGTCGAGGGTGTCGGTGGCCCGCAGCCCGTCCACGAAATCGGCCAGCAGCCTCCCGCCGGCCTCAGCCTTCTGCTCATTGATGACGCTGCCCATGTCGAGCCCGTCGCCCGGCCAGTCCAGCGCGTTCTCCGGGTTCCAACTCGGGGCGTCATATCCCATCCACGCGATCGTCGCGGCTGACTCCTGGTTGGCGATGGAGTTCTTGTACAACTCGTAGGCGTCCGCGCCCTGGGTGGCGATGCTGGTGCCGTCGTTGGTGATGCCGGGGACTATGACGGCGGTGTTGGCGGCCGTGTCAGGATCGCCGTAGCTCACTGCGACGGCCCCGTCGCCCCCGAAGGCGCCGGGCTGGTAGACCAGCAGGTTGACGTCCACAGGGTCTGCCACCCCGTCACCGTCGCTGTCGACGAGAGGTTGGGTGTCAGGGATCCCCGTGGCTGTCTGAGCCGCTCTCGCCCGGTCGAGCAGTCGCTGCTCCTCCTTGCTCAGCTCCTCACCAGCGTCCTGCTTGGCGGTGAGACGGTCGAGGTCACGATCGAGCGAGGTGCGGTTGGCCTCGTCACGGTCGCCAGTCGGGATGCCGTTGGTGTTGCCGATGAGGTCGGGGTCGCTGATCTTCAGCGCTTCCCGCTCGGCTGGCGACAGGGACGTCCACCAGTCGTGGATGGCTCCCGGGTCGCCGCCCAGGGTGGTGAGCTCGGCCCGCAGGGCGGTGATGTCGGTGGTGTCGCGGTCGGCGGCGGCCTGGCCCTCGGTGGTGCTGTCCACGGCCTGGAAGGCAGCGACGAGGAGGTCTTCGGCAGTTGTGACGTCCTCCCAGAACTTGGTGATGTTGTCGTTCAGATGGTCCACCTGCCACTGGAGTGCCTGCGCCTCTCCCTGCAGCGTGGCGATGTCGTCCGCGGTGGACTGGTTGATGCGGTTGACCAGGTCGTCGATCTGACCGTTGCGCTTGAGCCGATCGTCGACGAGGCCGTCGCGAACGGCCGCGAGGGTGACGACCCTGTCGACGTATTTGTCGCACGCGGTCGTGACGCGGGTGAACGCGGCCCTGGCGGCGTTGGTGGCCTTGGCGACCTGGGTCATGGCGTGGTCAGCGGCCTGGGAGGCATCGCCTGTCCAGTCGGCCGGAGGACCGTGCGCCGTCATCCACTCCGAGACGTCCGACATGGCGGTGGCTGTGGATCGCAGCGCGGTGGTGACGTCGGCGGCCTCGGCGGTCGCGGTCATCTCGGGGATGGCTGGGACATGTGCCGGCACCAGGATGGTCGTCGTCACGGGACGCTCCCCGGAGAGACGTCGCGGTCGGCCCACACCATCAGCTGCTGGCTGCGCTCGACGACATCGGTGTCGGCCTGCTCGTAGAGCAGTGCCGCCTCGCGCAAGGCGTCGCCGTGGTCACGGGCGGTGGTCTGGAGCCGGTTGATCTCGCTCGCCCACGTGTCGATGAAGCCCTGGGCGGCCCCTGCCACCCGGTCGCCGAGAAGGTCCACGTCGACCTCCATGAGGGACTTGTTGGCACCACGAATCGTCTCGCTGGTGTCCTCCCAGGCCTGGGCGGAGGTGGTCAGTGCGCCGAGGTAGACGTAGAGACTCATGCGTCGGCCATCAGCTCGTCGTAGACGGGGACTGGGATGTAGAGGGGGTCGCTGGTGAGGTTGACCGTGACGACCTCGCCGTCGGCGCTGGCAATCAGCTCGAACGGACCGGCGATGCCCCGGACGCGCGGGCTGCCGTCGGCCGCGGGCCGGGGCTCCCAACCCAGGCGGGCCAGCAGGTTGCCCAGCGTCCGGAGCACGGGGACGGCGCCCTCCGGGCCCAGGTCGGTGTAGCTGGCCGCGGTCACCCAGCGGCGTACCTCGGGGTGGCTCTGGCTCCACCAGTAGTCGACCCGGGTGGACGGCTCGAGCCCGACCTCGGTGCTCAGGGTCGAGAGCACCGTGTCGGCGTGGTGCTGGACCGCGCGACACTGTGCTGGGGTCGCGCTGGGCCGATCCAGGATGGGCTCGACCGGGGGGAGGAGCACGATGTTCACGTCCGGGTGCCGCTCTCGCAGGACCCGCATCATCGGATCCGCTGCGACTACGTCTTCGGGGTCCATGACAGGAGAGTGACCCGATGCCGGCGAGCGAAACCTCCCGACGGGCCATTGAGGAGAACTCGCCATGCCGCCCCGCCCTAGAGTGAGCACGTGGACTTCTACTCGGCCTACGCCCACGGCTTCGCGCGGGTCGCCGCCATCACCTTGCCCGTCGCCATCGGCGACCCGGCGACCAACGCGCAGCGGATCATCGAGCAGGCCAGGGCGGCGTCCGAGGACTCGGTCGCCGTCGCGGTCTTCCCCGAGCTGGCGCTGAGCGGCTACTCGATCGAGGACCTCTTCCTCCAGGACCCGCTGCTCGAGGCGGTCAGGGTGGCGATCGGGGACATCGTCGAGGCAAGTGCGGACCTCCTCCCCGTCCTCGTCGTCGGCGGACCGCTGGTCAAGGGGTCCCGGGTCTTCAACTGCGCCGTCGTCATCCACCGCGGCGAGATCCTCGGGGTCGCGCCGAAGGCCCACCTGCCGAACTACCGGGAGTTCTACGAGCGTCGCTGGTTCGCGCCCGGCGACGACCAGCACGGTCAGTTCATCACCCTGGGCGGAGAAGAGGTGCCGTTCGGCCCCGACCTGATCTTCTCCGCCGCCGACATCGACGGACTCCGCCTCCACGTCGAGATCTGCGAAGACATGTGGGTGCCGATCCCACCCAGCGCCGAGGCCACGCTCGCGGGCGCCACGGTGCTGGCCAACCTGAGCGGCAGCCCGGTCACGGTCGCCCGGGCCGAGGAGCGGCGGCTGCTGGTCCGCAGCGCCAGCTCACGGTGCGCCGCGGCCTATCTCTACGCCGCCGCCGGCCAGGGGGAGTCGACCACGGACCTGTCCTGGGACGGCCAGACCATGGTCTACGAGTGCGGCGACCTCCTCGGCGAGGGCGAACGGTTCACCGCGGACGCGGTGCGGACCACCGTGGACGTCGACCTCGACCGGCTGCGGCAGGAGCGGCTGCGGATGGGCACCTTCGACGACAATCGTCGCGGCGCCGGCGGTGACGAGGAGTTCCGGGTCATCGAGTTCGCACTCGACCCGCCGGAGGGGGACATCGGCCTGATGAGGAAGGTCGACCGCTTCCCCTTCGTGCCCGACGACCCCGAGCGGCTCGCCCTCGACTGCTACGAGGCCTACAACATCCAGGTCTCCGGTCTGGAACGGCGACTGGAGGCCATCGGCCAGCCATTGGCAGTCATCGGCGTGAGCGGCGGCCTCGACTCGACCCACGCACTGATCGTGGCTGCCAAGGCGATGGACCGGCTCGGTCGGCCCCGCAGCGACATCCACGCCTTCACGATGCCCGGATTTGCCACCGGTGAGGCCACGAAGAGCTACGCCACCCGGCTCAGCCGGGCGTTGGGGGTCACCTTCGAGGAGATCGACATCAAGCCCGCCGCCGAGCAGATGCTCAAGGACCTCGCCCACCCGTACGCCGGCGGGGAGAAGGTCTACGACGTCACCTTCGAGAACGTCCAGGCAGGCTTGCGCTACGACTACCTCTTCCGCCTGGCCAACCACCGCGGCGGCATCGTCGTCGGCACCGGTGACCTGTCCGAGCTGGCCCTGGGCTGGTGCACGTACGGCGTCGGCGACCAGATGTCGCACTACTCGGTCAACGCCGGCGTGCCCAAGACCCTGGTGCAGCACCTGATCCGCTGGGTGATCTCGAGCGGCGACTTCGGTGACGAGACCAACGACGTGCTCGAGGAGATCCTGGAGCAGGAGATCACCCCTGAGCTGATCCCGGTCGAGGAGGGCAAGAAGCCGCAGGCGACCCAGGACACGGTGGGGCCCTACAACCTCCAGGACTTCTCGCTCTACCACGTGGTTCGCCTGGGTTATCGGCCTCGCAAGATCGCCTTCCTCGCATGGCACGCCTGGCGCGACGTGGAGCACGGGGAGTGGCCGCCCGGCTTCCCGGAGGACGCTCACGTGGCGTACGACCTGGGCGAGGTGAAGACGTGGCTGGGGCTGTTCCTGAGGCGCTTCTTCGCCAACCAGTTCAAGCGCAGCGCCCTCCCCAACGGCCCCAAGGTGAGCGCCGGCGGGACCATGAGTCCGCGTGGGGACTGGCGGATGCCGAGCGACGCCAAGGCCACCGCGTGGCTCGCAGATCTCGCTGATGTTCCCGACAACTAACCGAGCGCCCAGGTCGTCGTACTCTCTGAACACCCCCATGACGCCGGAAGGTTCGACCGTGCTCCGTCCCCTCATCTCCGCACTCGTCACCGCAGTGCTCGCGGGCCTTCTCGGCCTCCTGCTCTGCGTCGGTGCCGCCACGACGGGCCACGCCGTGCCGCGCGACGCCGCGGTCGAGCTGGAGACTGACATCACCCTCCTCGTGCCCAGCTGCGAGGACTGCGTCATCACGTTGTTCTCCTATGACGGCCTGACCCCCATCTACTCCTCCGCTCCGAAGCTCGTGGAGGACGGACAGGTCACGATCACCCTGCCCTCGGCTCGCACCGCCGGCATGAGCGTGCAGGTGGACCCCCCGTGGGCCGACTCCAGGTCCGACACCTACGTCGTGTGGCGCTACGCCGGCGCCGACATCGGTGACGGCGTCACGTTGGCACAGGCGCGGACGAAGAGCCGCGCCAGCGGTTGCTGGGCCGGCACCGTCAACGAGGACGTCACGTTGAAGATCAAGGTGCGACGCGTGGAACGCCACGGCAAGACGGTGGCCATGGCGTGGGCCCCGGTGACCGAGAGCTTCGTGCGGCCCATGGAGCGCGTCCGCAGCGGTGTCCTGGTCAGCGGCGACGTGCTGGCCTGCGATCTGAGCTGAGCGCGCCGAGACTCCTCGTCCGGGTGGCGCTCCTGTGCGCCATGATGTGCGCATGGGCAAGCAGGAAGACTTCGTACTCCGCGCACTCGAAGAGCGAGACGTCCGCTTCGTTCGACTGTGGTTCACCGACGTCCTGGGCTTCTTGAAGTCGGTCTCGGTGGCACCGGCCGAGCTCGAGGGGGCGTTCGAGGAGGGCATCGGCTTCGACGGATCGGCGATCGAGGGCTTCGCCCGCGTCTACGAGTCCGACATGCTCGCCAAGCCGGACCCGACGACGTTCCAGATCCTGCCGTGGCGCTCCGGCGAGGGCCCGAGCACCGCCCGCATGTTCTGCGACATCACGATGCCCGACGGCAGCCCGTCCTACGCCGACCCGCGCCACGTCCTGAAGCGAACGCTGTCCGAGGCCGCTGACAAGGGGTTCACCTTCTACACGCACCCGGAGATCGAGTTCTACCTCTTCAAGGACTCACCGTCCGCGGGGAACGACCCGGTCCCGGTCGACCGCAGCGGCTACTTCGATCACACCGCGCAGTCCAGGGGCTCCGACTTCCGCCGCGAGGCGATCTCCATGCTCGAGGCGATGGGCATCTCGGTCGAGTTCAGCCACCACGAGGGTGGGCCGGGCCAGCAGGAGATCGACCTGCGCTACGCCGACGCCCTCTCGACGGCCGACAACATCATGACCTTCCGCACCGTCGTTCGAGAGGTCGCGCTCGGGCAGGGCATCTGGGCGTCCTTCATGCCCAAGCCCTTCACCACGCACCCCGGCTCAGGGATGCACACGCACGTCTCGCTCTTCGAGGGCGATCGCAACGCCTTCTACGAGGCGGGCTCGGAATACCAGCTCTCGAAGACGGGCCGCCAGTTCATCGCGGGCATCCTGCACCACGCAAGTGAGATCAGCTGCGTCACCAACCAGTGGGTCAACTCCTACAAGCGACTCATCGGCGGCGGCGAAGCCCCCTCCTACATCTGCTGGGGCCACAACAACCGCTCGGCGATGATCCGGGTGCCGATGTACAAGCCCAACAAGGGCCAGTCCACCCGGATCGAGCTCCGCACGATCGACGCTGCCTGCAATCCCTACCTCGCCTTCGCCGTGATCCTCGCGGCCGGTATGAAGGGCATCGAGCAGGGTCTCGAGCTGCCGCGCGAGGCCGAGGACGACGTCTGGTCGCTCACCGAGCGTGAGCGCAAGGCGCTCGGCATCCAGCCGCTCCCGAAGAGCCTCTACGACGCCATCGGCATCGCCGAGGACTCCGAGCTGCTGGCCGAGACCCTTGGCGAGCACGTCTACGACTACTTCCTGCGCAACAAGCGTGCGGAGTGGGAGGAGTACCGCGGGCAGGTCTCCGCCTTCGAGCGGGACCGGATGCTGCCGGTCATCTGACGTGAGTCCAACCAGCGGGTCTCTGGTCCGTCTCGGCTTCCTCGACGGCGAGGCTGCTCGTGCGGGCATTGCGGAGCTGGGGGAGGCCGGGCCGGCCCTCACGAGCAAGCTCGCCGCGTCCGCCGACCCCGACGCCGCGCTTGCCGGGCTGCTCCGTCTGGCCGAGGCGGTCGACGACCGCAGCGCGATGCTGGCGGTGCTGGCCGATGACGAGGGTACGGCGATGCGCCTGTGCTCGGTCCTGGGTGCGAGCGAGGCGCTCTCGACCCACCTCGCCAAACATCCTGCGCAGTGGCGCGAGCTGACCGATCCGACGCTGGGGACCACGCGGCCGGCTGCCTTCGCCGTCCGGGCGGCCCTGCTCGAGTGCGTGGGCGCGGATCCCCTGGCGGACCAACCGGTCGCCACCGTGCCGGACGTGGAGGCGGTGGACGCGCTCCGGGTGAACTACCGCCGGCTGCTGCTCCGCCTGGCCGCGCGCGACCTCGCCCACCACCTCGCCCTCGACGACGCGGCTGCCGAGATCGCCGACCTGGCGGCCGGCACCCTCGAGGCCGCGTTGGCCGTCGCCCGGGCGCGGGTGGGGGAGACGGCGTCCACGACGCGCTTGGCCGTCGTCGCCATGGGCAAGTGCGGTGGGCACGAGCTCAACTACGTCTCCGACGTCGACGTCATCTACGTCTTCGAGCCCGCCGACGACGCCGACGAGGGCGTCGCCCTGCGAGCCGCCACCCAGCTCGCTGCGCAGCTGATGCAGGTCTGCTCCGACCACACGGCTGAGGGCACCATCTGGCCGGTCGATGCCAACCTGCGGCCCGAGGGGGCGTCCGGTCCGCTGGTGCGGACGCTGGCCAGTCATCAGGGCTACTACGAGAAGTGGGCGAAGACGTGGGAGTTCCAGGCGCTGCTCAAGGCACGTCCGGTCGCGGGCGACCTCGAGCTGGGGCAGCGATACGTCGAGATGATCGCGCCGATGGTGTGGAGCGCCGCCGATCGCGAGGGCTTCGTCCACGACGTCCAGGCCATGCGACGGCGTGTCCTGGACCACATCCCCGCCCACGAGGCGGAGCGGCAGCTCAAGCTGGGATCCGGGGGACTTCGGGACGTCGAGTTCGCCGTACAGCTGCTGCAGCTCGTGCACGGCCGCGCCGACGAGTCCATCCGCTCCACCGCGACGCTGAGTGCGCTCGCCGAGCTCATCCAGGGGGGCTACGTCGGGCGTGACGACGGCGAGGCGCTCCACGAGGCCTATGCGTTCCTGCGCACGCTGGAGCACCGGATCCAGCTGCACCGCTTGCGGCGTACGCACGTGCTGCCCGAGGACGACGCGTCGCTGCGGCGGTTGGGACGCTCGCTGGGGTTCTTCTCCGAGCCGGTCGCCCAGCTCGACAAGCAGTGGAGGTACCACCGACGGGAGGTTCGTCGGCTCCACGAGAAGATCTTCTACCGGCCGCTGCTCGCAGCGGTGGCCAAGCTCGCCGGTGGCGACGCCCGGCTCTCGCTGGACTCCGCGGAGGCCAGGCTCCGCGCGCTGGGCTACGACGACCCGAAGGGGGCGCTGCGCCACCTCGAGGCACTGACCTCAGGGGTGTCGCGCACCACCGACATCCAACGGACCTTGCTACCGGCGATGTTGTCGTGGTTCGCGGACTCACCCGATCCTGACGCCGGGCTGTTCGGCTTCCGGCGGCTCAGCGAGAGCCTGGGCAGCACTCCGTGGTACCTCAAGACGTTGCGCGACGAGGGGGAGGTCGCCCAGCGGCTGGCGTTCCTGCTCGGCACCTCCCGCTACGCGACCGACCTGCTCGAGCGCGAGCCGCAGGGTGTCCGGATGCTCGGGGAAGACCTGCAGCCGCTCTCGGCGGAGGCCCTGACCGCCGAGATGCGGGCCGTCGCGTCACGTCAGGTCGATCCCGAGGACGCCGTGCGAGCCATCCGCGCCGTACGCCGACGTGAGCTGCTCCGCATCGCGTGCGGGGAGCTCGTGGGCGAGACCGACGTCGCCCTGGTCGGCCACGCCCTGTCGCGGCTCACCGACGCGACCCTGGAGGCGACCTTGGCGGTTGCGATGGAGTCCATGCGCACCGGCCGGGGTCTGGCCGCGCAGCCGGCGCGGATGGCGGTCGTGGCCATGGGCCGGTACGGCGGCTTCGAGCTGTCCTACGGCAGTGACGCCGACGTGATGTTCGTGTACGAGCCGGTCGACGGTGTAGAAGCGCAGGTGGCCGGGGGATACGCGCAAGCAGTGGTCGGTGAGCTGAGGCGGCTGTTGTCCTTGCCCGCGACCGACCCGCCGCTCGTCGTGGACGCCGATCTTCGGCCCGAGGGCAAGCAGGGCCCGGTGGTGCGCACGCTCGCCTCCTACGAGGCCTACTACGCCAAGTGGTCGCACGTGTGGGAGTTCCAGGCGCTGTTGCGGGCCGACGCAGTCGTGGGGGACGAAGGGCTCCGGGAGCGGTTCATGGCGCTCGTCGACCCGTTGCGCTTCCCCGCGGCGGGTATCAGCGAGAGCGACATCGTGGAGGTCCGCCGGATCAAGGCCCGCGTGGACGACGAGCGGCTGCCGCGCGGGGCGGACCCCCACACCCACCTGAAGCTGGGGCGTGGCGGCCTGGCCGATGTGGAGTGGACCGTGCAGCTGCTCCAGATGCGGCATGCCGGTGCGGTCCCCGCGCTCCGTACGACCCAGACGCTGGCGGCGCTGGAGGCAGCCGTGGACGCCGAGCTGATCCCGCGGCCTGACGCGGACGTCCTCGCCGCGGCGTGGCGCCTGGTGAGCCGGACGCGTAACGCGGTCACCCTGGTCCGCGGGAAGCCGTCGGACCAGGTGCCTCGGGACGCCGCGGAGCGGGCGGCCGTCGCCAGGGTGCTCGGGTATGCGGCGGGAGACTCCGATCGCATGGTCAACGACTATCTCCGCACCACTCGGCGCGCTCATGGCGTGGTGGAGAAGGTGTTCTGGGGCTGAAGCACTTCGCTTCACGTCGGGAAGGGTGAAGTGTTATCCTTCTTTTTTGTGAGGTGAAGCCATGTCATCAATTACTCTGCTCGGCGACCTGATCGGCTCGCGCGCCAGTGTCGACCGGCGTGCGCTCCACACCCGCTTCGAGCAGGCCCTCGAGGAGGTGAACACGGCGTTCTCGCCGCTGACACCGATGCGGATGCAGGTGGGAGACGAATACCAAGCCGTCTTCGCGACCCTGGGTGACGCCCTGTCTGCCTCGCTGTTGGTGAGGCTTGCGCTGCTGCCCGACCACGACATCCGCCACGGGATCGGCCGGGGAGCCGTCGAGGTCCTCGCCGAGGATCCACGGATCGAGGACGGCCCCGGCTGGTGGGCCGCCCGCAGAGCCATCGAGCGGGCCGCAGGCGCTGAGGGGGGACCAGCATCGCGGAGCCTGCGGACCGCCTATGTCGCGCACGACGCCGGCTCCGCGACCGACGAGGCGTCGGTCAACGCGGCGCTCCTGCTCCGCGACGAGCGGGTCACCAGCCTGTCGGAGCGCTCATTGTCGGTGCTGCGTGGTCTGCTCTCGGGACAGTCGCAGCGTGACCTCGCCGAGGTGCTGGGGATCAGTCCCTCAGCGGTCTCCCAGCGGGTGCGCGCCGACGGTCTCGGGGCACTGGTGGCAGCACACGAACTGATGGGAGGGCTGACATGAGCGAGGGCATCGTCAAGCTCAGGGTGGCCTGTGCTTCATGCGCGCCCGGAGCGAAGCGAGGACGGGCATGAGCTGGCTCGCGGTGCTGCTCATCGGCTTCGCCCTGGCCGACCTGGCGCACTCGGTGCGTCCGGTGCGGATCCTGCCTCAGTGCGTCGGCGCGATCGGAGCGATCCTTGTGGGGCTGATCGCCGGTCTCACCTCGGTGGGCGACATCGTGGCGCTGCTGCTCATCGCCGCCGCGGTGCTGGCGTGGGGACAGACCGTCACCAGCGGTTTCGCCGGCCGAATCCCTGCGTGGGTGCCGCTGCTCGTGTTCGCGGCGTCACTGGTGCTCGCCGTGCTGCTCGCGGGCCTGGCCCGCCCAGCGGGGGGCTCCCTCGGTGACTGGCTTGCGAGCACCCCCGTGCCCCTGCTGAGTGACCTGAGCGCCGATCGCGCCCTGCTGCTCGCCGCGGCCTTCGCCATCCAGCTCAGCACCGGCAACGTGCTCGTGCGACTCGTGCTTGCGGCCACGGGCACCGTCAATCCACTACGTCACGGACTCGTGGACGACCCGGAGACGCAGCTCAAGGGTGGCCGGTTGCTCGGTCCGATGGAGCGCCTCTTCATCCTGTCCCTGGGCCTCGGCGGGTACGTGACCGCTGCCAGCATCGTGGTGGCCGCGAAGGGACTCCTGCGCTTCCCGGAGTTGTCGGGCCGTCGCGACCAGGAACGGATCCACCTGCTGACCGAGTACTTCCTCGTCGGCAGCTTCGCCTCCTGGCTGGTGGCACTCTGCTCGCTGGTGCTGCTGCACGCCTAAGTCGCCTCCCCAGGCGCGCGGCATGGCCACACGACGTACCGCAGAAGGGGACGGCGACGTCCGTGCGGTGGCATGCCCGAAATGGGACGAACGGCGTGACCCGTGGGTCACGCCGTCCGATCGGTGGTGCGGTGGTTCTTGGTCAGCTCTTGTTGACGGCCGACTTGAAAGCAGCGCCGGCCTTGAAGGCGGGGGCGGTGCTCGCGGCGATCTCGAGGGACTCACCGGTCTGCGGGTTGCGTCCGGTGCGCGCGTTGCGCTGGCGCGCCTCGAACGTGCCGAAGCCGGGGAGGCTGACCTTCTCGCCGTTGGCGACGGCGCTCGTGATCGAGGTGATCACGGCCTCGATGGCCTTGTCAGCCTGGGCGTTGGTCAGCTCTGCGTGCTGCGCGACTGCGTCGCGGAGGTCGGTCTTGTTCATTGTGTTCTCCCTACAGTTCGTGGTTGTTACGCCCTCCAGCCAACACCACGGCCCGGACAATCGGGAAACTGCCCCCGTTCTGCGGCGTTTTGCCCCCCGCGTGGCGTCGTCGGCGGAGGGGCGGCGAAAGCGACCAGGCGACGTGTCCGGGGCGCGATAGGAGTCGCCGTGAACTGACCGTCGATTCTGCTCGGCCGCGCTGCGCTGGCCCAAGCCCTCGATGCTCACGATTCGGCCTAGGTTCGTCGGTGGAAGCGGTAGTCGCCGTGGGGGAGGCGGTGGGGTGAGGTAGCGGGTGTGGTGGGCTCGGTGGTGGTGGTGGGGTGCTGAGCAGTGCGGCGTTGGTGAGGTCGGTCTT
>NZ_JAOPXV010000197.1 GCF_025964975.1 Nocardioides sp. | reverse complement strand
CAGCACGACCACCTTCGCACGGCTGACCCGCATCGGTCCCGCAAACGGTGCGGGTTGCGGGGGCATCCGGACATAGGGGAACAAGCAGCCGATGTGAGGTAGTCGAGGGTGGGGGCCGGAGAGAGGTTTCTGGCGACCTCAGTGCGACGGGTACTGAGGACGGACTGCCGCCCATGGCCGACCACGCCGTTGCCGCCGCTCGCACGTCCATTGACCGAGAGGGACGGCTCGTTCGCGCCGCCTCGCCGCACTGCTCTTCGACGGAGCGACGCGTCCGGCGCGATCGACACTATCCGAGCCTCCCGCACCCGCGTCGAAACTCCGGACGTCCCGAGTAGCCGCTCATTGTGCGTGGATCTGCCGGTGTGCGGTCCTGGAGTCTCCGTCCGCGGCGGGGCCGTGATCGTGACGCCTTCGAGGCCGCGGACGGGTCCGCCGTCGATGTCGAACTCGTGCACGTCGTCGTGGTAGCGAAGTTCTCCGCCTTCAGCGAGGAAGGACCGGCTGACGCCGCCGACGGCCGACTCGATCGCGTCGCGCTCCCAGTTGCGTCGGGTGTTCGTGGCCCTGGCACGCTCAACGGCCAGCCGGTCATCAGTGATCGACTGGAGGAAGTCGCTGCGGATCTCAGTGTCCGTGAGGTCGCGCTTGATGCGGAGCTCCGCGGCGTGCTGGGCTTCGACGGTGTAGGTGAGGGGTGTCGTCTGGGTGCTCATGCACTCCACGTGTCCGGGGCGGTCCCACTGGTGCACTCGAGTGGTGCCATGGTCGGATCAGGGCCGGAGAGTTAGTGATTCTCGGCCGTGCTCGGCGGACGCATAGACAGTTACCGCTCCGGTCACGGGGTCGAGGAAGAACCGGCCCAGGGTCGTGCCGAGAACACTGAACGGGTAAGGGGTCTCGGGAGCCCGGAGCTTGTCCGCCGTCAAGGTGATCGGGTACCAGCCCGAGAAGCCGGTGATCCTGCTGCCGGTGACATCCTTGTAGACAGCTCGCACCCTCACGTTCGCGGCCCGCGTGTTGTCCGGCATCATCAGGAAGTCGATCTGGAAGTCGAAGGCACCCCTCATGGCGACGCCGATGCCGTTGTGCGCCGACGAGATGAGAGTTCCCACGGCCGGGACGTCGCCAGGGAAGTCGGCGCCGGCGCCGACGTCGTCGATGAACAGGTCGGCGTGGCTGACCTCGACGTTGCGCTCCGCTGCGGGAACGTCGTTGACGGCCTTCACAGTCAAGCTGAGCTCGTCGCCGTCCAGGTCGGCGGTGAGCAGTTCGACGACGACGGCGTCAGCGAGCTCGCTGCCGGTCAGCACCGCGTTCGGCGGCTCGTCACCGAGGTCGTCACCGTTGTCCTTCCAGCCGAACGACTTCAGCGCGTCGGTGGTGGTCGCCGTGCCGGCGTCGTGGTCGGGACGGTCGGAGAACCACGTCATCGTCGGGGCCGAGGAGAGGGTGAGCGTGCCGTCGTCGTTCACGTCCAGGTCGAATGACGCTTCGGGGGAACGGGCCACGAAAAGGAGCGTGTCGTTCATGTCCGGCTTCGTCAGCACCTGCTCCACGGCCGGGCTCGCGGAGCCGGTCGGCGTGGACGTGCTCTCTTTGGACTCGGGGTCGGTGGTGGTGCAGCCGGTCGTGGCGACCAGGGCGACGAGGGCGAGCACGGCCGCAGCCGTGACGCGTCGGAGGATCGTCATGACTCGCATTGTCCTTGCGACCGGAATGGGAGATGTCGTTTTCGCGGAAGTGGTGCTTGTGCACAAGGTGCGCGCGGGGAACACGCGTTCGTGCCGCGCCTGGTCGAGCCGTCCGTGGCCCCGGGTCGACGAGCCAAGGCATCACCTGGTCGGAGGTCAGCTACTTCCGTGCAAGGTGCCGTCGATGTCGACGTGGACCCCGTCGAGGATCGCGTGCCACAGCGCTTCGGCTACACGCGGGGTGAACCCGAAGTCGAGCATGGTGAACGTTCGGATCTGCCGCGACCCGTACGCCTTGCAGTCGCCGGCCACGGATCCCGCACTGGCACGCTCTGCGAGCCGATCGGTCAACGGCGAGCGCGCCCGGATGGCGGCATGAGCGGACTTTTCAGCGAGTCCGTCCCTGAACGAGAAGAGCCACACCGGTCGCTGTGCTGCTGAGGTCCTCACCGGCATCGAGCCGAACCTCAGCCTGCACTTTCCATCCGTCCGAAGGCGTGGACTCCCAGAGCATGACGCACAGTTCACATGCCCGTCGTGAGTCGCCTGGATTCGCAGATCGCCCTCGATGGATTCAAAGACGCGCTCACCTTGCCAGCCGCGCCATCGGTCAGCGAGACCAGTGAAGGAGGCGGCCAAGTGGGTGAAGCCGCCCTCCCATCCTGCTTAGACCTGACGGCTGGCGCTGAGGTCGGGCCCAGTCAGGGTGACTGACAGGTAGTCAGCCGGGAGGGCTCCAGCAAACTGCGGGTCCGAAAAGGACAGCGTTCTGCCTGCGTTTCCGATGACTACGGGTTCCATGTCCACATCATCACCGACACGACCTCTCATTCGGCATGTCCGGTCGTCCCGCAGCGGGATCGGCTCCCGGGACGCGCCCCCTGATCGAGCTAGTGGTCGTCGGCGACTGGATGGTTCGAGCAGGCAGCAGACGCGACATGGCCGGACGTCTCTGGTGGGTAGGCCGCAAGCATGGCGAAGATCCAGAATCCGGCGACCATGTACCCGGCGAGTACGTCGGAGAGGTTGTGCACCCCAAGCAGGATGCGGTCTGCACCCACCACCGCAACCAGCGTGACTGCAGCAGTCAAAACACTCCACCGAATTGCCTTCCGCTGGATGTACAGCCAGCTCAGGACCACCACCACACCCATGCCGGAGGCGATACCTGATGCGTGGCCTGAGGGGAACGAAAAACTGGTCAGAGTGTGCACGGAGTCGTCCCACTGCGGTCGTTCGCGACGAAAGGCTAGCTTCATGACAGTCGTTGTCGCTGAGGTTCCGACCATCACCGCGACGGTCCAGACGATCGCCCTGCGATGACCAGCGACCGCTAGCCCGAGCACCAAGACGACCACGTAGACGATGGTGCTGATCGTGCCAAAGATGAGTTCGATCGCGAGCAGTACCTTCACGGCGGCCGCGTGGCGAAACGACCAGGCTTCCATTGGTGCGCCGACGTCATGATCGATAGCTTGGAGCGAACTCCCACCGTCGTGGACCAAGAACGCGAGGAAAGCCGCCGTCAACAGACATATCGCTGCGGCCCCGATCAATCTGGTTCGGTGGCTTGATGTGCTCGACATGTTCCTCCGTTCTGGCGGGTTCACTCTACTTGGCATCGAAGTGGCCACCTCGGAAGCGCCGCAGGTTGAGCGACGGGTCTCGGTGCATAGCATCGGTAGTCCACCTCGGTGTGGCGATATTGGGATGCGCACAGTCGATCGGACTCGATATGGATACTTCGGCCGAGCATGGTGGCGGGACCGGGCATGGTGTTCTCCTGTTCGTCCGGTGCGTGGTCGTGTGCTCGTCGATCCTGCGTGCCCGACCATGCCAACAACCTGAATGCCGGTGATTCTCGTCTGACGAGAGTGGTCAGGTGTCCTGCAGGTTGGGGCGACGACGCTCGGGTCATGGCCAATTCGTGCGCCCGCACCGAGACTGGTGGAGCGATCCAGGACCACACCGGGTTTGGCCGCGAGAGGATGAGCCCATGTTGATCGGGATCTGCGAGGACGACCCCACCATCCGACGCCTGGTCAGCCAAGCGATGGGCTTTGCCGGACACGAGGTGCTGAGCGCGCACAACGGCGGGGAGGCACTGCGACTCTTCGGAGCCGACAGCGCTGTCGATGTCCTGGTGATGGACATCGGGCTCCCGGACTCGGATGGACGCGACGTCACCCAGGCGTTGCGTTCGGCGGGGCAGGTCGCACCGGTGGTCTTTCTCACGGCACTGGGATCAGTCCACGACAAGTTGTCGGGCTTCGGTGCCGGCGGCGACGACTACCTGGCCAAGCCCTTCGACGTCAAGGAGTTGATCGCTCGTGTGGAGGCTCTGGGGCGGCGCGGCCGGCCGACCTCGCACGACCCCTCGGGCCTCGTGCTAAATCCGGCCACGCACGGCATCCGGTCTGAATCGGGACAGGTGCTGCTGACACCCACAGAGTTCCGCATGCTTGCCGCCATCACGTCACGGCCTGGAGAGGTCGTGCGGCGCCGGACCGTGGTGGCCGCAGCGTGGCCCGATGGCGCCGTGGTGAACGAGAACACCATCGACTCCTTCATCCGCCGCATCCGCACCAAGCTCGACTCGATCGGATCGCCGGTCACGATCCAGACGGTGCGTGGCGTCGGATTCCGGCTGCTGTGAGGTTGCCCTTGCGTATCGCCCCAGGTTCCTTCCGTCGCCAGATCATCCTTCTCACCGCCGGTGCTACGGCATTGGCGATGCTCGTGCTGACGGTCGTGCTCCAGCTGATCTTGGCCGACCTGACGAAGGGCAACGTCGACCGCGTCCTTGAGGATCGCGCCGACGCGGTCGCGAGCTCGGCCATCAGCGCCTCCACAACGCAAGAGCTAGTGGTGCCCTCGGCCGACCTCGACCCAGGCATCGTCGTCTACGACTCGACGGGCCACGCCGTCGTGGGCGTCGCCGCCCCGCACCTGCAAGAAACCTACGATCAACTCGCCGCCTCGACCTCAACGCAGTTCCGCAACGTCGGCAGCACAGTCCGCATCATCGCAACCCCCTTCACCACCGAGGGGGGAAGCCGAGCAGTGGTCGTGGTTTCCGAGCGCCTCGAGCCCTACGAGGAAGCCGAGAGATACGCCCTGATCGTCAGCCTGATCACCGGGGCGCTCGCGAC
>NZ_JAOPXV010000192.1 GCF_025964975.1 Nocardioides sp. | reverse complement strand
GCCCCGCGCCGACAGGCCGAGCTTGACGTGCGGCTGGCGACGCGACTCCTCGGCCAGCTCGGCGACGTAGCCCACGACGGCGGGGTCGACGTAGACCTGGTCGGCGAGCCCGCTCATCTGCGAGATGGTGGCGGCCGTGATCACCGGCGTGACCAGCGACGCCCGGTCGCGCACGGCCGCGTTCATGAGCAGCTCGATCGTCGCCGCACGGTCGGGGTAGCCCATCGACGTCTTCATCAAGAACCGGTCGAGCTGGGCCTCGGGCAGCCGGTAGGTCCCGGCCTGCTCGATCGGGTTCTGCGTCGCGATCACCATGAAGGGCTGGGGCACGTCGTGGGTGACCCCGTCGACGGTCACGTGCCCCTCCTCCATCACCTCGAGCAGCGCGGCCTGCGTCTTGGGGGACGCCCGGTTGATCTCGTCGGCCAGCACGATGTCGTGGAAGATCGGGCCCTGGTGGAAGTCGAAGGTGCCCTTGTGCTGGTCGTAGACGGTCACACCGGTGACGTCGGTGGGCAACAGGTCCGGGGTGAACTGGATGCGGGCGTGGCTGCCCTCGATGGTGTTGGACAGTGCGCGGGCCAGCATCGTCTTGCCGGTCCCGGGGAGGTCCTCGAGCAGCAGGTGGCCCTCGGAGAGCAGGCAGGTGAGCGCGAGTCGGACCACGTGGTCCTTGCCGAGGACGGCCAGGCCGATGTTGTCGGCCATCTTGGTGAAGGCCCCGGCGAACCAGGTCGCCTCCTCGCCCGTCAGCGACCCGGTCGCCGCGGTCGCGGTGCCACTCGTCACAGTCATCTCGCGCGGTCCCTCTCCAGCACGACCGCCGGTGGCGATCCCAGTGTCGAAGGGTACGCGGGCTCACGCCGCTCGTATGCCGAGTGGCAGACTCACGCCGTGTTTTTCCCGACCGGCCCGACGCCGCGCGCCCCTCGATGGCCGGCGTGGTGCCTCGCGGCCCTCATGCTGACCGTTCTGGCTGGGTGCGGCGACGACCCCGAGCTGAGGCCGCAGTCGTTGCCGCCCAGGGCCGCCGCGACCATCCCGGCCTACGACGTCGACGCGGAGATCGCCGTCGGCGCGGCAGCCCTGTCGCTGGTCCCTGCCGATGCCACCGCGATCACCGTGACCGACTTCGACCAGGTGCGGGCCACCCTGGGGGTGCCCCACCTGACCAGCGACGACCCGATGAGCGATCGGAGGGACTTCTGGGAGCGGGCGCGCCGCGAGTCGGTGCTCCTGGCCGAGGGCATGCTGCTCGACGACGGCTCCGAGCTGATGCTCGACCACGGCTTCACCCAGGACGACGTCGACTGGGAGGCGCACTTCACGACTCCCGCCGGCAAGGGCTGGATCCTCGGCTTCCGCGCCGACCTCGACATGGGCGCCGTACAGGCAGCAGTGGACGCAGGTGTCGCCGGCCTCGCGGGCGGTGTCGTCGACACCGCGCAGCACCTCGTCTCGCTCGGCGCGGTCTCTTCGTCAGACACGGATGTGGACACGTGGGGCACGATCGAGGGCATCGCCGACCTCACCCACGACGCCCCCGCGGAGTCGACCTACTACCGCGCCGGGTGCGTGCCGCTGAGTACGGCGCTGGGGCCGGACGCCCACATCGAGGACCAGGAGGCCGTGGTGAGCGCACACGACCCGACCGACCTCGACCCCCTGTCCGCCGTCGCCATGAGCTTCAACGACGGCCTGGCCACGGCCCGGCTCGGCCCGGAGCGCCCCGACCTCTTCGACCGCGCCGAGCTCGCGACCGACTTCCCGACAGTGGGTCACCTCGGCTTCGAGGACGCCTTCGTGGACGGTGTGGTCGACCCGTCGACGGGACGCATCGGCTACTCCGTCGTGGAGCCCGGCGCAGCCGCGAGGGCCACGCTGACCGACCTGCTGCCGTTCGCGGTGTGCAACGAGGTGAAGCCGATGGGCCTGTGAGCGAAGCCGACGGCCACGGGGGCCCGGACCAGACAGCGCACGGTGACGAGGTGGTCGTCGTGCGAGGTGGCCATCAGCGCTCGAGGGTTCGCCTGATCGGCCCCACCCTGCTTGCGATCGTGCTCGTCGCGATCGCGGCCGCACTGGGCTGGTGGCAGCTCGAGGCCTGGCAGCAGCGGCGCGCCGCCGAGGCCCGCGACCTCACCCAGCTCGACCCGGTGCCGCTGCGCGACGTGATGGGACCGGACGACCCGTTCCCCGGCAACGACGTCGGTCGGCCGGTCACCATCGAGGGGGAGTGGTTGCCCGAGGGGTTGTTCTTCGTGTCCGGCCGCGAGCTCGACGATCGCGACGGTTTCTGGCCCGTCGTCCCGATCGCCGTCGGCGATGCCGGCCAGCCTGCGATCCCCGTCGTCCTCGGCTGGACAGAGTCCGTCGACGACGTGGTGGCGCCGACCGGGCGCGGGGAGGTCACCGGCTGGCTGCAACCGCCCGACGGCAACGGCTCGGTCGACGACGACCCCGACGACGACGTGGTGCCCCAGCTCCGCACAGCCGACGCGATCCAGCGCGTGGAGAACGACCTCTACAGCGCCTACGCCATCGCCACCGACCCCACCGCAGGCCTGTCGCCCGCCTCCCTCGATGCGCTCCCGCCCGTGGGGCGCTTCACCGCGCTGCGCAACCTGCTCTACGCCCTGGAGTGGTGGGTCTTCGGCGGCTTCGCCGCGTTCATCTGGTGGCGCTGGGTCCGCGACGAGCAGGCCACCGGACGCGTGACAGACTCCCCGACGTGAAGGCCGCCCTGCTCCGCTACCGCGTCATGGCCACCGTCGTCGGTGTGCTGCTCGTCGTCCTGTGCCTGGTCGGTCTGCCGCTGCACTACGGCTACCTCCTGTTCCCCGAGGCGATGCCGCAAGGTGGCACGGCCTACGAGATCGGCGCCGGCATCTCGCAGTACCTCGGCGTCGCGCACGGCTGGCTCTACCTCATCTTCCTCATCGTCGCGTTCATGCTGGGTCGGCGCGCAGGCTGGGAGATGCCCTACCTCGTGGTCACCCTCATCTGCGGCACCATCCCGCTGCTCTCGTTCTGGGCCGAGCACCGCGCCACCCAGCGGGTCCGGTCCGAGCACGCAGAGCTGGCCTGACCCGTGACCACCGCATTCGTGCTGGGCGGTGGTGGGGTGCTGGGGGCGGTCGAGGTCGGCATGCTCCGCGCGGTCTTCGAGCGGGAGATCACCCCCGACCTCGTGCTGGGGACCAGCGTAGGTGCCCTCAACGGCGCGATGGTCGCGCGCGACCCCACCCTCGCCGTGATCGACCGGCTCACCGACCTGTGGGCCACCACCGCGCAGGCGGGTTCGACCGACGGCGTCGACCTCTTCCGGGAGCGACCGCTGCGGACCGTACGCCGCGTCGTGGCCACCGGCGGTCGCAACATCTACTCCTCGAAGCCGCTCACCGAGCGCCTGATGGACGAGTTCGGCGACCTGACCTTCGAGGACCTCCCGGTCAGGTTCGGCGTCTGCGCGGCCAGCATCGAGCGAGCCGCCGAGCACTGGTTCACCAGCGGCCCGCTCGTGCCCGCCATCGTCGCCAGCGCGGCCGTCCCGGGCCTGCTCCCGCCCGCGCGGGCCACGACGGAGTACGGCGAGGAGCACTTCCTCGACGGCGGCATCGTCAACTCCATCCCCGTGGGCCGCGCTGCAGCGCTCGGAGCGACGCGGATCTTCGTGCTCCAGGTCGGCCGGATCGACCGCCCGCTCCAGGTGCCGAGACGACCGTGGGAGGTCGCCCGGGTCAGCTTCGAGGTGGCCCGTCGTCACCGCTTCATGCGCGAGCTGGCGGAGATCCCCGACGACGTCGAGGTGCACGTCCTACCCGCTGCCGGGACGTCGCCCAAGGACGACACCATGCTCGCCTTCCGCGACTTCAACTCCGTGCAGCGGCGCATCGATGCGACGTACGCCGCGTCTCGGACCTACCTCGACGAGCACCTGGCCGCCCGATGACCTGGGCGCTGCGACGGTTCGTGATCGCGCCGACGCTCGTGCTGATCACGACGTTCCTCGTGGTGACCCTGCCGCTGTGGCTGATCGCCACCCTGGCCCTGTCGCCGCTGCTGCCGGGACGCTGGCGCGCGCTGAGGCTGCTGTGGGTGGCGATGCTCTACCTCGTCGCCGAGTCGCTGCTGCTGCTGGTCCTGCTCGGGCTGTGGCTGGCCTCCGGCTTCGGCTGGCGGCTGCGCTCGCCCTACTTCGCCGGCATCCACTACGACCTGGCGCAGTGGGTGCTCGTGCTGTTCTTCGGTGAGGCGAAGCGGGTGCTCGCGCTGCGGATCCGCACCGACGGCCCGGGCCCCGACGCGCACCCGGACAAACCGATCCTGGTCTGCTGTCGCCACGCCGGCCCGGGCGACTCGTTCACGCTGATGTATGCCCTGCTGCACTGGTACGGCCGTGAACCCCGCGTGGTGCTGAAGGACACGCTGGCGTGGGACCCGGCGATCGACGTCCTGCTCAACCGGATCCCGTCCGCCTTCATCTCCACCAACCCCGGCCCCGGCGAGGACTTCGAGAGCAAGATCGCGCGACTCGCGAGCGGCCTCGACTCCAACGATGCCTTCGTGATCTTCCCCGAGGGCGGCAACTTCACCGCCGCGCGCCGCGAGCGGGCGATCGCCCGGCTGCGCAAGCTCGGACTGGGGAGGATGGCCGACCGGGCAGAGCAGATGACCAACGTGCTCGCGCCGCGTCCGGGCGGGTTCCTGGCCGCGCTCGACGCGGCGCCAGAGGCGGACGTGGTGCTCGTCGCGCACACAGGCCTGGACCACATGCTCACGGTCACCGACGTGTGGCGTGAGCTGCCGATGGACAAGGAGCTCATCATGCGCTGGTGGGAGGTGCCCCGATCGGAGATCCCGGACGGTCGCGACGAGCGGATCGAGTGGCTCTTCGACTGGTGGGAGAAGATCGACGCCTGGATCGACGACAACCGGCCGCAGGACCTGCCGCGGCGTTGACCTCGCGGAGCCTCGGACCAGTCGTTGTCCGGCGAGCGCCAACCGGAGCGTCAGCAGGCGGCGTACGGCGACTTCATCACGTCCGACGCGCCGGCGGTGGGTCTCGGACTCCATGGGCGGGTCGTCACCTTCACTCGTGTTGCAACCCGCGTGAACGTTCGATTCCCCCGGCTACCCGGGGGATCAGCGGGGCAAGCGCCACAACGCAGCGAGCCCCGGACCAGGACGGTCCGGGGCTCGCGAGCGGAAGGGTCAGGACTTCTTCTGGTCCGGCACGTCGTCGACGTCGACGACCTCGGCCGGGGCGTCGGGCGTCGACACCTCGTGCGGGGTGTCCACGGCGTCGCTGAGCGCCTCACCGGGCGCACCGCCACCGACGTCCTCGGTGGCGTCCGCCGCGTCCGTCGCGGTCGGGGTCGCCGGGTCGACCGAGGTGAGCGGGTCGCTCAACGGGTCACCATGAGGACGGGAGGAGGGTGCGGACGGCCTGGGTGCAGCAGCGGGCTTCGTCGGCGGGGTGGGCGCTGCCTTCGGTGCCGGCGGCGGGGTCGGGGTGTAGGACGACTGCCAGTTGTCCGTGCCGGCCGACTTCTTGCGCAGCTTGCCGGCGATCGCACCACCGATGGCGAGCAGACCGGTGAGAAGCAGGAGCTTCTTCCACTTCGAGGTGGGCTCGGGCTCGGGCTCGCGGCGCAGCTCGGCGACCTTGGCGGCGGCGAAGTCGCGGGACGCGGCTGCGGTGCCTGCTGCCATCGCGGCGGTCGCGACAGCGGCCTCGGCGGCGCGGGCACGTCCCTCGGTCAGGATCGGGCCGGCCTTCTCGTGGGCGTCGTGCAGGAGAGGTACGGCGCGATCGCGCGCGTCGGCGAAGACGGGTGCCGCCTTGTCGCGTGCGTCGGCGATTGCCGGGCCTGCCTTGTCTCGCGCTGTCTCCAGCGCGGCCTCGAGCTGCGGGATGACGGTCTCTGCGACGGACTCCACATAGTCGTGGGCCCGGTCCATGATCGACTTCTGCCTGCCGATGCGCATTGCGTGGCCTCCTAGATGGTTAGGTCTCCATCTCACCATGTCCCCCATGAGCCGACCAGCCCCCCGTCGGGTGAACGGCCTCATGGCAGGATCGAGGGCGAAGACCACCAACGCGAGAGGCACTCCCATGGCGGACCCCAAAGCCACCCTCAAGACCAACCAGGGTGACATCGTCATCAACCTGTTCCCCAACCACGCTCCCGAGACCGTTGACAACTTCGTCGGTCTCGCCGAGGGCACCAAGGAGTACACCGCGGGCGACCGCTCCGGCCCGTTCTACGACGGCCTCGGCTTCCACCGTGTCATCGAGGGCTTCATGATCCAGGGCGGCTGCCCCCAGGGCACCGGCACCGGCGGCCCGGGCTACACCTTCAAGGACGAGATCCACCCCGAGCTCGTCTTCGACAAGCCCTACCTGCTCGCCATGGCCAACGCCGGCCCCGGCACCAACGGCTCGCAGTTCTTCATCACCCTGGGGGCCACCCCCTGGCTGAACCGCAAGCACACGATCTTCGGCGAGGTCGCCGACCAGTCGTCGCGCGACGTGGTCGACAAGATCGGCAACACCCGCACCGGTGCGGGTGACCGCCCGGTCGACGCCGTGGTCATCGAGTCCGTCACGATCGAGCGCTGAATCACTCCCCCACACCGCCGATGAGTGCCACGACTCCTCCGGAGTCCGCCGCCGGCGTGCCGATCTGCTATCGGCACGCCGGCCGTGAGACCTGGATCCGCTGTCAGCGGTGTGAGCGACCGATCTGCCCTGACTGCATGCGCGACGCCTCCGTCGGCTTCCAGTGCCCCTCCTGCGTCAAGGAGGGCTCGAAGCAGACGCGGTCCGGGCGCGCGACGTACGGCGGACGCCGCTCGGACAACCCGACGCTCACCTCGAACGTCCTGATCGGTGTCAACGTCGCCGTCTGGCTGGCGGTGCTGGTGACGGGTTTCGCCGCCAGCCAATTGGTGGATCTGCTGGGGCTGCTGCCGCGTGGTCGTTGCGACGCGCCTGGCGGCGGGTTCTTCCCGGGCGCTGCGGACGCCCAGACGTGCGCCTTGGCGACCCCTGGCACATGGGTGCCCGGCGTCGCCGACGGAGCGTTCTGGCAGCTCGTCACCAGTCAGTTCCTGCACGTGCAGCCGTGGCACATCGCCGCCAACATGCTGGCCCTGTGGTCGCTGGGGCCCGAGGTGGAGCGGTCCTTCGGGCGGGCGCGCTTCCTCGCGCTCTACCTGCTGTCCGGCCTGGCCGGCTCCGTCGCCGTGCTGTGGTTCTCCGCGCCGGTCGATCTGACGCTGGGGGCCTCTGGGGCCATCTACGGACTCTTCGGGGCCATCGCGGTGATCACCTTCAAGGTGAAGGCTGACCTGCGCAGCATCGGCGTGCTGCTGGCAATCAACGTGTTCATCACGTTCGCCGTACCCAACATCTCCTGGCAGGGCCACCTCGGCGGGCTCCTGGGAGGCGCGGCGATCGCCGCGATCATCGTCTACTCACCCCGCGCGCGCCGTACACAAATCCAGGTCCTCGGCCTGGTCGGCATCACGGCCCTGCTCGCGGCGCTGATCGCGCTGCGCATCGACACCCTCGGCTGAGGCCTCGGGATCCTCCCTCGTCGCGTTCAGTTCCCCCGGCTACCCGGGGGAGTAGAAGGTTCGCACGTGTTGCAACACGTGCGAACATGACGGAACCCCGGCTACCCGGGGGATCAGCGGCGGTTGGGCGGTACGGCGACGGGCGTCGTACACAGGTGTGGAATGCCCTGTGGATAACTACACCCGTGTAGTTCACCTGCATCGGGCAACGAAATGCAGAGAGCCGCCGGCCCGACAGGACCGGCGGCTCTCGCGAGACGAGTGGGAGCGGGAGCCTACTCCCAGCGCGTGGCGTAGGTGAAGCCGACCGCCATGAAGGCGATGCCGACACCGAGGTTCCACTGGCCGAGGTCGTTGAAGACCCACAGCGGGGTGAGGTCGTCGGAGAAGACGTAGAAGGTGCAGATCCACAGCAGGCCGATCAGGAAGCAGCCGAGCATGCCGACCACGACGCCGCGGCCGCGACCCAGCGGGGTGCTCGGGTGCGCAGCGACGGCCAAACCGACGAGCAGCGCGCCGAAGCCGATGACGTAGTTCCACAGGCCGAGGTCGGCGATCGCCTTGGGCTTGCCCTCGGGGACCGGGAAGACCGAGGGATCCGGGCGCACGGAGACGTAGTAGAAGGCGATCCACGCGATGCCGCCGATGATCAGCAGCAGCGCGATCACGAACCTCACCGTGAGGATCTTCGCCTCGGTCTCGACGTACGCCGCGTTGGACTTGGCCACAACTACTCCCTGGAAGGCTGATGGGACTGCGGCGGGGGCACCCACCGGGGGGTTAGCGTAGTCGGCATGTCCCCGGAGTCCGACTCGCGCCCCACCGCTGGGGCGCACAGCCACCAGGGCAAGCGGCTGGCGCTCGGATGGCGGATCGGGACGCCGGTGATGGTGCTGCTCAGCGGCGCCCTGTTCGCCACCAGTGCCGAGCACAGTGGCGGCACCGACCTGCGTGCCGGGCGTTACACCGACCTCGCCTCGGTCGTGCTGGCAGAGCGCCGTACGGCCGACGAGCTGATCGCCGAGGTGACCAGCCTGACCACGCAGGTCCAGACCTTGAGCGCGGGGCTCGGCGACCGCAGCGTCGACCGTGCACAACGTCAGATCGAGCTGCTCTCCGACCCGGCCGGCCTCACGGCCCGGACCGGGCCTGCCGTCAAGGTGACCCTGTCGGACGCACCACCGGACGTGCTGGACGACACGACCCGCGACCCCCTCGACGTGATCGTGCACCAGCAGGACATCCAGGCAACGGTCAACGCCCTGTGGCGCGCCGGCGCCGAAGCGGTCACCGTCCAGGGCCAGCGGCTGATCTCCACGACCGGCATCAAGTGCGACGGCAACTCCGTGAGCCTGCAGGGACTCTCCTACTCCCCGCCCTACGAGATCGTCGCGATCGGCGTGCCGACCAGGCTGGTCACCTCGCTCGAGAGTGACAGCTATCTCGACATCTATCGCGAGGCGGCCGCCGATCCCCGGGGTGGTGTGGGCTACCAGGTCGAGGTCCTGGCCCAGGCGGTGGCGCCTGCCTACGACGGGCTGCTCGACCTCGGCTACGCGAAGCCGATGCCCGACGCCCAGCGCTGAGAGCCCCGAGCACAGAGCTCAGACCGGCGAGCTGGAGGACGGGGTCCCGGATCAGGGTCGCCGCCGAGCAGACGGCGTGGGCGCCGGCGTGGTCGGAACCGCGGTCGGCGTCGGGGTCTCGGTCGGCACTGGGATCGTCGGGGTCTCGGTCGGCACTGGGATCGTTGGGGTCTCGGTCGGTGTCTCGGTCGGCGTGGGCTCCGGCTTGACGAACGTCGAGACGAAGATCGTGATCGTGGCGCCCTGGTCGGCCGTGCCCCCCTCGGGGATCTGGCGGACCACCGTCCCCTTCGGCTCGGTCGTCTCGGCGGTCGTGACCACCTCGACGTCGAAGCCTGCGGCACGCAACGCGCTCTCGGCCGCCCCCTGCCTGAGCCCGACGACCCTGGGCACCTCGTTGGGGCCCAGGGAGACGAAGAGCGTCACCACGGTCCCCTCCGCCACCTGCTGGCCGCTCTCTGGCTCGGTACGCACGACCGTGTCCTTGGGCTGGTCGGACTCCTCGTCGACGAGCTTGACCTTGAGGTCGTTGCCCTCCAGCAACGTCCGCGCACTCTCCTTGGGCTGGCCGAGGACATAGGGCACCTCGACCTCGGGTGGTCCGAGGGAGAGGGTGAAGCCCACGGCGCTGCCGGGGTCGACGTAGAGGTCGCGGTTGGGGGTCTGCTCGATGACCCGGTCGACCGGCACGCTCTGCGAGGCCCGGGTGTTGACGGTGCCGACACTCAGCCCGGCCTTCCGGATCGCCGCGCGTGCCTCGTTCTCGGTCAGGCCGAGCAGGGACGGGACCTGCTCTCTGTCCACCGGCTGCTCGAACAGCCTCGGAGCGAAGTAGAGCCCAGCAGCGATGAGGCCCACGACGAGGAAGCCGAGGAAGAACAGCAACCCGGTGCGGGAGTCGGAGCCCTGCCCTGACGGCGGTGCGGCCGGCGAGCTGCCGGTGGCCGCTGCGGCCGGGAACAGGGCGGTCGCGGCGGTGGCCGGACCGGGGTCGTCGAAGCTCGCCAAGGGGGGCGGCGCGGCCTGGATCGGGTGGCCCGCGAGGTAGCGCTCGATGTCGGCTCGCATGGCCGCCGAGCTCTGGTAGCGGTCCTCGACCCGCTTGGCCAGCGACTTGAGCACGATCGCGTCGATCTCCGCGTCCAGCGAGTCGTCGTGGTCGGACGGCGGCGAGGGGTTCTCGCGCACGTGCTGGTAGGCCACAGCGACCGGACTGTCCCCGACGAAGGGCGGTCGCCCGGTGAGCAGCTCGTAGAGCAGGCAGCCGGTGGAGTAGACGTCCGAGCGCGAGTCCACCGTCTCACCACGAGCCTGTTCCGGTGAGAGGTACTGCGCCGTACCGACCACGGCGGCGGTCTGGGTCATCGTCGAGCTGGCGTCGGAGACGGCTCGGGCGATGCCGAAGTCCATCACCTTCACGTCGCCGGTCGGCGTGAGCATCACGTTGGCCGGCTTGATGTCGCGGTGGATGATGCCCGTGCGGTGGCTGTAGTCGAGGGCCGCCAGCACGTCGCTGGTGATCTCCAGTGCCCGCTCGGGCAGGATCTTGCGCCCCTCGCGGATGATGTCGCGCAGGGTCCGGCCCTGCACGCACTCCATGACGATGTAGGGCTGCGCCACGTCCGAGCCGTCGGTCGACATCTCCTCGCCGGTGTCGTAGACCGACACGATCGAGGGGTGGTTGAGCGAGGCAGAGGACTGCGCCTCGCGCCGGAAGCGGGCCTGGAAGGTGGCGTCGCTCGCGAGGTCGGTGCGGAGGCGCTTGACCGCGACCGTCCGGCCCAGCCGGGTGTCGCGGGCCTGGCGGACCTCTGCCATGCCGCCTCGGCCCAGCAGCTCGCCGAGCTCGTAGCGGCCGCCGATCACGATCGGCTCAGTGCTCATCGTCGTCTCTCACTCGGTCGTTGCCGTGTCGGTGGGGCTGGTGCCGGGATCCTCGGGCGGGACCGTCTCCTCGGGCTTGCCCGAGACCTTGCCCCAGTAGCTCAGCGTGACGGTGTCGCCCTCGGCCAGGGTCCCCGACGGCTGCACGCTCTCGACGGTGTCCTCCACCTGGTCGCCGGGATTGTCGAGCCGCACCTTCTGCACCTTGAGGCCGAGCTCGCGCAACCTGTCCTCGGCGTCCTTGAGGTCGGAGCCCACGTAGTCTGCCTCGTCCACCTCGATGCCGGTCTCGGCGGGAGGCTCCGTGGGCGTCTCGGTGGCGGTCTCGGCCGGCGGCTCGGTCTCGGCGGGGGCCTCGGTCTGCGTGCGATTGCTCTGCACCGGGGTGGTCGCTGCCTGCCGGCGCTCGGCGTCGTCCGCCGAGATGAGCTGCCAGATGACCAGCGCGCCGACGACGACGACCGCGGCCAGGAGTGCCCAGGGCACCCAGTTCGTACGCCGAGGGCCACCGTTCGCCGGCGGGGGCGTCGACTCCCGGGTGGTCGAGGTCTGCACCGCGGCGGGCGCGGCGGGCAGGACGCTGGTCGGCGGCGGGGCGACGGCAGCCGCGCCCAGCACCTGCGTGGGTGCCTGCGCTGTCGTCGGCGCCACACCGGCGGCCCACTCCGGGTCACGGAGCGCCGCCGCGAAGGCCGCCCCGTCGGCGTACCTCTCGGAGGGCTGCTTCGCCAGCGCCCGGGTCGCCACGGCTGCCAGCGGAGCGGGGACGTGGTCGGGGATCTCCGGGACGGGCTGGCGCAGGTGCGCGAGCGCGGTCGCGACGGCGGTGTCGGCGACGAAGGGCCGGCGGCCCACCAGGCACTCGAAGGCCACGACTCCGAGGCTGTAGACGTCGGAGGCGGCGGTGGCCGTCCCGCCCTCGGCCTGCTCGGGCGAGATGTAGGCCGGAGTGCCCATCACCTGACCGGTCTGGGTCAACGCCAACCCCTCGGCGGCGCGCGCGATGCCGAAGTCGGTGACCTTGATCCGCCGGTCAGGGGTGACGATGAGGTTGGCGGGCTTCACGTCGCGGTGCACGATGCCGGCACGGTGGGCGGCGCCCAGCGCGTCGGCGGTCTGCGCCATCAGGTCGCGCGTGACGTCGGGGTCCATCGGGGCACTCGGGCGCAGCAGGTCGGAGAGAGGCTGGCCCTCGACGAGCTCCATCACGAGGTAGGGACGCGGGGTGCTCGAGCCGTCGAGCGGGGAGGCCTCACCGAAGTCGAAGACGCCGGCGATGCCCGGGTGATGGAGCGAGGCGGCGTGCTGGGCCTCGGTCTCGAAGCGGGTACGGAAGAGCGCGTCGTCGGCATACTCGGCCTTCAACAGCTTCACCGCCACCGGCCGGCCCAGCACCTGGTCGCGACCGCGCCAGACCTCACCCATGCCACCAGTGGCGATCCGGGAGACGAGGGCGTAGCGGTGGGCGTCGTCGGCGAAGCGGTCGTGCTGGACGTTCACTGGGCCATCACCGCCTCCATGATCGCCTTCGCGATCGGCCCGCCCAGGCTGCCGCCCGCGATCTCCTCGCGGGCCGTCTCGCTCGCCTCCACCATCACGGCGACCGCGACCTGGGGGTCGTCGGCGGGCGCGAAGGAGACGAACCAGGCGTACGGCGGCCGGGAGCCGGTCGACTGGGCGGTGCCGGTCTTGCCGGCCACCCGGACCCCCGGGATGGCGGCGACGACAGCCGTGCCGCTGTCGACGGTGGCGACCATCATCTCGGTCAGCTCGTCGGCGGTGTTGCTCGAGACCGCCTGGGAGTACGTCGACGCCTCGGTCTTGTCGAGGAGGGAGGCGTTCGGCGCGCGCACCTCGTCGACGAGGTAGGGCCGCTTCACCTGACCGTCGTTGGCGATCCCGGCGGCGACCATGGCCATCTGCAGCGGAGTGGCGGTGACACTGGACTGGCCGATCCCGGAGAGGGCCGTCTGCGGCGCGTCCATCTCGGGGTAGAGCGAGGGAGCCTGACCCGGCAGGTCCTCGAGCGCGGTCGAGTTGAAGCCGAAGGCCTCGGCCTGCTCGGTCATCGCCTCCGCGCCGAGCTCGTTGGCCAGGCTGAGGAAGCTGACGTTGCAGGAGACCTGCAACGCCTGGGTCAAGGTGATCTTGGTGCCGCCGCAGTTGCCCTGGTCGTAGTTGCCGACCTTGCTGTCCGACTGCGGGAGCTGGAACTGGAAGCCCCCGGGAACGATGGAGTCCTTGTCGTAGTTTCCGGACTCGATGGCGGCGGCCGCCGTGACCAGCTTGAACGTCGAGCCGGGTGGCAGCGTCGTGCCGATGGCGCGGTTGATCAGCGGTGTGGCGGGGTCAGCCTCGAGCCGCTTCCCCTCCGCCTCGACGGCCTGGAGGTCGTGCGAGGCCAGGAGGTTGGGGTCGAACGTCGGCGTCGAGGCCATGGCCAGCACCTTGCCTGTGCTTGGCTCGAGCGCGACCACGGCGCCCTTCGCCTCACCGGACAGGGCCTGCAGCCCCTCGAAGGCGGCGGCCTGCGCGGCCGGGTTGATCGTCAGCTGGACGTTGCCGCCCTTGGGCTCGGCGTTGCTCAGCATGTCGACGAGCCGGGTGACGAAGAGGCGCTCGTCGTCACCGGAGAGCACGTCGCTCTGGGACCGCTCGATGCCGGTCTGGGCGTAGTAGGCGAAGTAGCCCGTGATCGGCGCATACATGAACCGCTGCGGGTAGGTCCGCTGGAAGTCGTACTTGTCGTCCGACGGGACGCTGCGGGCGACGGGGTCCTTGCCCACCAGGATCGCACCGCGCTCGCGGGAGAAGGCGGCGTTGATCACCCGCCGGTTCTTGGCGTCCGCGGCAAGCTCGTCGGCGCGGAAGTACATGACGTAGGAGGCGTTGACCAGCAACGCCAGGAACAGCAGGAGGCAGAAGATCGAGATGGTGCGGATCGGCTTGTTCACGTCAGCTTCACCACCTGGGTGGTCTCGCTGTCGAAGGTGCCACTGAGGTCGGTCATCCTCGGGATGGGTCGGCGGGCCTGGTCGGAGATGCGGATGAGCAGCGCGATGATCACCCAGTTGGCGACCAGCGACGACCCGCCATACGACAGGAACGGCGTCGTCAGGCCCGTGAGCGGGATCAGTCCGGTGACGCCGCCGACGACGACGAAGACCTGCAGCGCGACGATGCTGCCGAGGCCGACGGCCAGCAGCTTGCCGAACCCGTCGCGCGAGATCAGGGCGATGCGCAGGGCACGCTCGACGATGAGGCCGTAGCAGAGGATGACGGCCATGACAGCGGTCAGCCCGAGCTCCTCGCCGATCGCGGCGATGATGAAGTCGGAGTTGGCGTACGGCACGCTCGAGGGCGACCCCTCGCCGAAGCCACGGCCGATGAGCCCGCCCCAGCCCATGCCGAACATGCCCTCCACGAGCTGCCCGCTGCCGGGAGACTCGTAGTAGTAGTCCATCGGGTGCAGCCAGAAGTTGAACCGGTTCTGCACGTTGCCGACGAAGGTGTAGGCGGCCAGCGCGCCACCCGCGAACAGCAGGCCGCCCACGACCAACCAGCCCGGACGCTCCGTGGCGACGTAGAGCGTCACCAGGAAGAGCCCGAAGAAGAGCAGGGACGACCCCAGGTCGTTCTGCGCGACCAGGATCATCATCGAGACGGCGAACATGGCCAGGATCGGTCCGAGGTCCCGTCCGCGCGGCAGGTCGATGAACAGCACCCGTCGTCCCGCCAGTGCCAAGGCGTCCCGGTGCCGGACCAGGTAGCCGGAGAAGGCGACCACCAGGAGCAGCTTGGCGACCTCACCGGGTTGGAAGCTGAAGCCGGCGACGTTGATCCAGATCCGGGCGCCGTTGATCTCGTTGCCGACGATCGGCATGAACGGCAGCAGGAGCAGCGCGATCCCGGCGGCGCCCGAGGTGTAGGTCAGGCGCTGCAGGCTGCGGTGGTCGCGCAGCAGGATGATGGTGACAATGAACAGGACGATTCCCAGCGTCATCCAGGTCAGCTGTTGCTGGGCGAAGCTGTGGGGCTTGTCGACGGCTTCGTAGGCGAGGTCGAGCCGGTGGATGACCGCGAGGCCCAGCCCGTTGAGGGCTGCCACGAGCGGCAGGAGCACGGGATCGGCGTACGGCGCCACCAACCGCACCGCGACGTGGGCCGCGATCGTCAGCGCGGCCAGCCAGCCGCTGTAACCGATGATGTTCGCCGGGACCGTGCCCTGCACGCCCAGGCCGACCGCGACGTAGGCACCGATGCCGACCACCAGGGCGGCCAGCAGCAGGAACAGCTCAGCGCCGCGTCGTGGGCGGTGCACGAAGCCCGGGGCGCCGGGTTCACTCATCCGGGACGTCCTGGAGGGCTGCGTAGTTGTCCACCGTGGCGCGGGCGTCCTCGAGGTCGGTGGCCTCGATGCCCCGGGTCACGGCGTCGGCCTCGATCTCGCTCAGGTTGTTGACGTCGACGTCGCTGACTTCAAAGGGGTGCGCGATGTCGACACCGGGGATCTGGGCGTTGATCCCCCGGAAGATCGTCACCTTGTCGTCCTCGACGCCGACGAAGAACTGGCTCTGGCTCCACGACCACGCGAAGGCCAGGGCGATCCAGGCCAGACCCAGAACCACCGCGGTCGCCAGCAACCGCCTGGACCAGGTGAAGCGGGCCGGCGGGCGCGGGGCGTAGCGGGCAGCCTCGGGGTCGACGGGCTCGACCGGGTCGGCCGGGTCGGCCGGGTCGGGCACCGCGTCGATCTCACCGGTGTCGCCCGTCCGGTGGCCGTGCGCGGCACGGCTCTTCGCGGAGTCGCCGCCGGTGAGGGTGCGCGGCAGCTCGGCAGCAGCACCGACGAGCAGCGGCTCGAGCGGGGGGTCGGGGGGATTCGCGACGACCTCCGCCACGACGCACGTGACGTTGTCGCTGCTGCCCGCCTCGAGGCTGGCGCGGACGATCTCGACCGCGGCGTAGTCGGGCGAGCCGGTGCGCAGGATGTCGGCCATCCGGTCGTCGGTCAGGACACCGCAGGCCCCGTCGCTGCACACGAAGAGTCGGTCCCCGGCCTGGACCGGCAGCTCGAAGAGGTCGGGCTCCTCGTGCCGGATCCCGTCGACGGCCTTGAGGATGAGGTTGCGGTGTGGGTGGGTCCGCGACTGCTCCTCGGTGATCCGGCCCTCGTCGATGAGGCTCTGGACGAACGTGTGGTCGTGGGTGAGCTGGCGCAGCTCACCGTCGCGCATGAGGTAGGCCCGGCTGTCACCGAGGTGTCCGACCGCGACCTTGGTGCCGTCGAAGAGCAGCACGGAGGCGGTGGTGCTGGTGCCGTTGAGCGCGGGGTCCTCGTCGATGAGCTCGGAGATCCGGTCGTTGGCGCGGTGGATGGCGCCGGCGACCTGACCGAGGAGGTCGTCGCTGGGTCGCGCATCGAGCTTGCGCAGGGCCTGGACCGCGGTGGCCGACGCCAGGTCGCCACGAACGGCGCCGCCGACGCCGTCGCAGACGGTCAACAGCCACGGCCCGGCGTATCCGGAGTCCTGATTGTTCTTGCGGATGCGTCCGACGTCGGAGATCGCGGAGTAGTGGAGGAAGAGCGCGTCGGTGTCGGTCACTCGTCCCTCACTTCCGCAGCTCGAGGATCGTCTTGCCGATGCGCACCTGGACGCCGAGCCCGATGGTGGTCGGCTGGGTGATGCGTGCGGCGCCGACGTAGGTGCCGTTGGTCGAGCCGAGGTCCTCCACGAACCACTCGTCGCCGCTGGCGGCGACCCGCGCGTGCCGGGTGGAGACGTAGTCGTCGTCCAGCTTGATGGCGGCGTCGCTGCCGCGCCCGATTAGCAGGGGCGCCTGCGACAGCTCGGCGCGAGCGCCCACGTTGTCGCCCTCGACCACGACCAGGTGGGTCGGCGATCCGCGGCGCGGCGTCGACGCCTTGGCCTTGGACTTGCCAGCCTTGCCGCGGGCCGGGGTCGCGTCCCGGGCGGTCTCGGGCACGCGTGCGCCGAACATGTCGGAGCGGATGACCGAGATGGCTGAGAGGACGAAGATCCACAGGATCGCCAGGTAGGCGAAGCGGATCAGGAAGAGCGTCAGTTCGGACACGCGTCAGTCCCTGCCGTCGGTGTCGGTGAGGTGGACGATCACCGTGGTGCGGCCGATCTTGACCTCGGTCCCGTCGCGCAGGGCGGCGCGCGGGACCTTGGTGCCGTCAACGAGCATGCCGTTGGTCGAGCCGAGGTCGACGACCTCGAGGACGTCGCCGTTGACGAGGAACTCGACGTGCCGACGACTCACGCCGGGGTCGTCGATGCGCAGGTCGGCGTCGGTGCCGCGACCGACCACGAGGCTCGGCCCGCGGAGTGGGTGGCGGGTGCCGTTGACGTCGAGGATGGCCTTCGCCGCCCTCGTCCGGGTGTGGTGGTCGTTGTCGGTGACCTTTGCCTGGGCCTGGCTGCGGATCCGGAAGCGCCCGGTGGTGAGGTCGTCAGAGGCCTCGAAGCCGACGGTGACCGGGCCGGCGAACACGTAGCCCTGCGAGTCGGCGTGGTCCTTGAGCTGCTCGATGAGCTCGCGGCTCATCGCGTCGCCGTACCCCTGCAGGCGCTCGAGGTCGACGGCGGCGAGCTCGACGTGGAAGGTGTTGGGGACCAGGCGCCGGTCCCGGCTGAGGATCTGCGCGTTGTTGTCGCACTCGCGCTGCAGCGCGGCCGCGATCTCCACGGGTTGCACCGCGCTGCGGAAGGCGCGGGCGAAGGCACCGGAGATCAGCTGCTCCAGCCGGTGCTCGAAACGTTGCAGGGCGTTCATTCCTCCAGCGCCTCCTCTCCGGGGTCAGGGGTCAAGAGCGGTGGGTCGTGCGCGCGACAGCATCCGCCGTGGGGGTCCCGCGATGGTGCAGGTGTCGCCGATCGTACTCACCAGCCCCGGGAGGCCGGCTGGCCCGGGCGGCGCGCCTCCCATGTTCTCAGGTGTGCTCCCGTGCCGTGCCCTCGTCCGATTGGGAGCGCCGAGAGCCGTGGGATAGCCTGTGCTCGCTTCTTTGCGCGAGTGGCGGAACGGCAGACGCGCTGGCTTCAGGTGCCAGTGTCCGAAAGGGCGTGGGGGTTCAAATCCCCCCTCGCGCACGTACGTAGACGAAGGCCCCGGTTCTCCGGGGCCTTCGTGCCTGCCGGCTCATCGTGGTCATAGCGCGGGTAGCGCCTTCTCGAGCTGCGCGACGGTGAACACATCAGCGTACTTGTGGTGCAGATCGAACAGGCTCACCTTGTGGGAGAGCTCGCTGCGGTCGAACGTGCAGTCCTCGACGACCACTGCGTGCAGTCCGTAGGAATAGGCATCGACCGCGGTCGCTCGGACGCAACCGCTGGTGCTCTGTCCACAGATCACCAGGGTATCCACCTGCAACCGGGTCAGGTGAGTGATGAGCGGGGTGCCGAAGAAGCAGCTCGCGCGTTCCTTGAGGATGACCCGATCACCGTGTCGCGGAGTGAGTTCCTTGCGAATGTCGTACCACTCGGCCCGGTAGGAACTGTCCTGGCGCAGTGTCGCGCCAGCCGGGTCGGGGGCGGACGTGGAGTAGAAGACCGGAAACTGTCGCTCCCTCGCCATGGCCAGCAGTCGCTGTGTCGGTTCGATCGCTCGATGAGCATGGATTCCCGCGGAGCTCGGGTGCTCGCGAATCACGTCGCGCACCGGGCGGGCGCCCCCTTGATAGGCGAGTTCGTAGAGGTCCACGAGCAGCACCGCAGGCCGTGGTCCCACATGGAGCGGTCGATGGTAGGAACGGTAGATCTCCAGGAGTTCGTCATCGACGACGTCTTGCCAGCAGTGGTCTTCGAACGGGTCCAAGATCAGCATCCTTTTCGTTTGGGATGAGGCGTCACGGCACAAGAAACCGGTCGCTGTCGGCAGAAGTCTATGCAGACAACAACTGGCATGTGTATCGTATAGAGGACAGGTGTTCGCATCGCGCACACAAAGTGCCCGACTTCACAGCGTTTTTCGCCTCCCGGGTTCAACCGGCCGTCCTACGGAGTAGCAACCATGCGCAGACTTACCAAGAGCGTCCTCGGGGCCGCGACCACACTCGTTCTTCTTGCCGCCGCAGGATGCGGTTCCGATTCGAGCGGCGACGGGTCCACCGCCGACGGGACCGACGGCTTGCGCAAGGTCAGTGTCGGGATCATCCCGGTGGTTGATGTGGCGCCGCTGTACCTCGGCGTCGAGAAGGGCTTCTTCGCCGAGCGCAACATCGAGCTCTCGTTGGAGGCGGGCCAAGGTGGCGCTGCCATCATCCCCGGCGTCGTGAGCGGCCAGTTCCAGTTCGGTTCCAGCAACGTGACCTCGTTGATGTTGGCCCGCCACGAAGGGCTGCCGGTGAAGATTGTCGTCTCGGGCAATGCCTCCACGGGTCAGGACCCCGACATCAGCGCGGTGGTGGTCAAGGGCGACAGCGACATCAAGTCGGCCAAGGACCTCGAGGGCAAGACGGTTGCGGTCAACACCCTGAACAACCTTGGCGACACGACCGTGCGCCAGTCCATCCGCAAGGACGGCGGGGACCCCGACGAGGTGGAGTTCGTCGAGCTGGGCTTCCCCGACATGCCGGCGGCGGTTGCCAACGGTCAGATCGACGCAGCCTGGGTGGTGGAGCCGTTCGTGGCGATCAGCAAGAGCCAAGGGGACCGGGTCGTCGCCTGGAACCTGGTCGACACAGCGCCAGATCTGATGCTTTCGGGCTACTTCACGTCGGAGAAGCTGCTGCAGGAGGACCCGGAGCTGGTGGAGGACTTCGTCGCCGCCGTCACCGAGTCGCAGGAGTACGCCATGGAGCACCCTGAGGAGGCGCGTGCAATCGTCAAGACCTACACGGAGATTGCCGATGACGTCCTCGCCGCCCTCACCCTGCCCGTGTGGACCCCGGCCGTGAACCGGGAGTCGACCCAGACGCTGGCAGACCTCGCGATGCAGGACGGTCTCGTGGACCAGCCCGTCGACGTAGCCGCTCTCCTGCACTGACTGAAGTCTGACGCGACGAATGCGTAATACATTCGTGCTCAGGTGGGGGCAGGGCCTGATCGGGCTCGCCGCACTGATCGCAGTGCTCGAGCTCTTGCCGAGGACCAGCTTGGTCTCGGCGAGGTACCTGCCCCCCTTCAGCACCATGATGACGGCGCTGCGGCGCCAACTCGGGGAAGCGTCCTTCTGGTCGGCATTGCTGAACACGGCCCAGGCGTGGGCGATCGGTCTAACGATCGCGATGATTCTGGGCATTGTCCTCGGCCTGGTCATCGGCAGCTTCCCGCTGCTCCGCGAGCTCACGTTCTCGACGATCGAGTTCCTGCGCCCGATCCCCTCGGTGGCGCTCATTCCCCTGGTGGTGCTGATGTTCGGCACCCGCATGCAAGGGACGCTGGTGTTGGTGGTGTACGCCTCCCTGTGGCAGGTCCTGATTCAGGTCCTCTACGGGGTGCAGGACGTCGATCCGGTCGTCCGCGAGACCGCTAGGTCCTATCGCTTCGGGCGCATGGCGCAAGTGCGTCACGTCGTGTGGCCGACAGCCCTTCCCTTCGTCATGACCGGGTTCCGTCTCGCTGCAACCGTGGCTCTGGTGTTGACCATCACTGCCGAACTGGTGATCGGGAGCCCGGGCATCGGCAAGCAGATCGCAGTCGCCCAGTCCAGTGGTGCGGTGGCGACCATGTACTCCCTGGTCATCGTGACCGGGGCCCTGGGCGTTCTCGTCAATCTGCTCGCACGCGCACTCGAGCGGCGCGTCCTGGCGTGGCACCCATCGCATCGATCGGAGGTCATCGCGTGACCGCGGAGAAACTCGCACGCACGGCGACCCTGGGTGCCGCCCTGCCAGCCCTGCTGCTCGCGCTCTGGTGGGTGGCTACCGCTGACAGCACCGATCCATACGTCCCCCCGCTGAGCCTCATCTTCTCGACGTTCCCTGAGACCTGGACGGCCGAGCGGCTACAGCACGACGTCATACCCAGCCTTGCCCGGCTCCTGAGTGGATTCGTGCTTGCCGTCGTCATCGGTGTCGCAGCGGGTGTCGCCGTGGGCAGCTTCCACGGCCTGCGTCACACGCTCGAGCCCGTGCTGGAGTTCCTCCGGGCCATCCCGTCGCCCGTGCTCATCCCCGTCGTCATCTTGTTCGCGGGGATCGACGACACCATGAAGATCCTCGTGATCGTCTACGGCTGCGTGTGGCCGGTGCTTCTGAACACCGTGGAAGGCGTCCGCGCAATTGACAGCGTGCTGACCGACACCAGCCGGTGCTACGGCATCAACCGGTCGGCGAGACTCCGCCATCTCATCCTTCCAGGCGCAAGCCCGCACATCTTCGCCGGCATGCGCCAGGCCCTGTCGCTCTCGATCATCTTGATGGTCATCGGTGAGATGTTCGCGGCGAGCAACGGTCTGGGTTTCAGCATCGTCCAGTTCCAGCGGAGCTTCGCCATTCCCGAGATGTGGACCGGCATCATCGTCCTAGGTCTCGTCGGCATCGCCCTGTCCTTGCTCCTCGGGCTGATCGAGCGCCGTGCACTCGCGTGGTACTTCGGCCTGCGACGTTCCCAACGAAGAGAGTGATCCATGACTTCCACCGTTAGCAAGCCGCCCCTGACCGACACCCGTCCGATGCTCGACGTGCGTGGTCTGAAGAAGGTCTACGGCGGGGGGCGCACCGATCCGGTCGAGGCGGTGCGCGACCTGACATTCAGCGTCGCTCCAGGCGAACTGGTGTGCATCGTCGGGCCGTCGGGCGCCGGCAAGACGACCCTGCTCAAGTGCATCGCAGGACTGATGCAGCCCACAGAGGGAGAGGTCGTGCTCGGGGCACAGACCGTTTCCGGGCCGCCAGCCGGCATGGCAGTCGTCTTCCAGGAGTATGGGCGCAGCCTGTTCCCTTGGCTCACCGTGCGCCAGAACGTCGAGCTGCCGCTGAAGGAGAAGAAGCTCCCCAAGGCGCGACGTACGGAACTGGTGGTCAAGGCGTTGTCCGCTGTCGGGCTGGAGCACGTGCACGACTCCTATCCGTGGCAGCTCTCCGGCGGTATGCAGCAGCGCGTAGCGATCGCGCGAGCCGTCGCCTACGAGCCCCAAGTGCTGTTGATGGACGAGCCCTTCGCTGCCGTGGACGCACAGACGCGCGCGGATCTCGAGGACCTGGTCCGAGAGCTCTGGCGCCGGCTCGGCGTCACCATTGTCTTTGTCACCCACGACATCGACGAGTCGGTGTACCTCGGCCAACGTGTCATCGTGCTGTCCTCGTCACCGACCGTGGTCATGGAGGACGTCACCGTGGATCTGCCGGCCGAGCGGGACCAGATCGGCACTCGTTCGAGCCAGAGGTTCGGCGAACTTCGGACGCGGGTCTACTCGCTGATCCAGCAGGCCAAGCACCACCACGACCTCTGAGTCGTTCCGGCACGGCACCTCGGGCCGGTCGTGGGCCCAGCGCCCACGACCGGCCCGACGGCGTCTCGGGGCCGGGCTCGGCGAGCGTGCACCAGCGCGCCAGGCGTCCCCACCGAGCCACCGAGCCGGTGTGTTCGCGGTCGAACGGGACCTGGGGCTGGCGGAGTCCCGAAGGGGATGCGGCCGCGTGCCGGGAGGCTGTGCGGTGGTCGGAGCAGATCGCTCGGTTGGTGCGGCGCGACGCCGGCGGCGGCAGGTCGATATACGGGTCCCAACGAAGGACATGGGGGCGCCCCTGGGCGGGGGCGAGGCGCTGCGCCGTCGAGCCCCCACGCAGGCGGTGCTCGGCTCCTAGGCTACGACAGCACGCGCGAGCTCGACCAGGCCACCCGGCGCCAACGTCAGGACGACGACCTGGAGGGGAACGAGGACGACGAAGTCGTCACGCGGTCGGGTGATGCGCTGGAAGACGATGAAGTTGAGGAGGAGCAGCAGAGCCCCAACGGCTGCGAGCTGGACCAGAACACCGGAGAAGTACGAGATCGCCACAAGGATCTGGCTGAGGGGGACGACATATCCAATCTCCTTGGCTCGTGGCACCAGGAACCGGGCGACGAAGCTGCGGTAGAGCGCAACCGGGTGCCCCGCAGCGCGAACCCCGATGAGCTGGGCGATCAGGTGGGGCGTTCCCTTGGCAATCGCCTCGACGCCGGACATCAGCCACACGACGCCGGACACGACGGCCAGAAGGGATGCCCAGTGCTCCAGGACCAGATCGCCGGACCGGACGACGTCGTGAAGCGCGGCGACGCCGAACAGGACGGTGGACGACACGATCGCACGCTTGGTGTGCGCCGTCAGGGCCGTTGATCTCACGTGCAGGTGTCCTCGAGGAAGGGAGGTGGCGGCAGCCGATCTACGGCTTGGAGGTTGCGGGTGCTTCGGGCGTGCGGCGCGCCGTCTCTGAACTCCACTTGCGCCAGGTGGTGACGGAGATGTCGGGCCGGAACAGTTTCTCCGGCGGGATGCTCATCATGGAGACCATGCGATCGTCTTCCCACCGGTTGAGCATGATGTGGTGGAAGGGCCTGACGTAGGCGTGGTAGTAGAGCTTCCACCAGGCCTTGCCGAGACGGGAGGGCCACTTTGCCGAGACCATGACAGCGAGGTGATGGTGCTCGTCGACCGGCACGAAGAACTGGTAGTCACTCCAGGTCTTGTGGCTGATCCTGAAGATCGCGGGCAGCCGAGCAGCGAAAGTCGAGACGCCCCCGCCGACGCGCCACCACTCACGCCCGGGCCAGGACCCGAGCTCGCCGTACGTCTGGCTGTCGAAGACCTGCTTGCCGGTCCGGACGAGCCACTTGCCGTCCTCCGCGACCTCCATCCGGACGTCCGTGGAGTACACCGGGAACTTGCTGAAGAAATAGAAGGGGGTCCGGCGGTGAAGATACTTGGCGTGGGCCTCGTCGACGGCGTTCTCCATGCCGTAGCGCCAGTTGCCCTTGCGCGTCTCGACCATCACCATGGGGACAGTGCCCGCCTTGAGGAGTTCCTCCGGCACGTCCTCCTCGATCGGCGGAGCAGGTGCGTCCCCGATGTAGACCCAGATCAGGCCGGCACGTTCCTCGACCGGGTAGGCGGCGATCCTGACGGACCTCTTCCCACAGATCGGCGAGTCCGGCCCATCTGTGAGCGCAGCGACGAGGTTGCCGTCCTTCAGGTCGTAGGTCCACCCGTGGTAGGCGCACGAGATGGTTCCGGGGAACTGTCTACGTCCCATGGACAGCGGGACCCCGCGGTGGGGGCAACGGTCGTTGAGCGCGTAGGCGCGTCCGTTGTCGCGGACGAGAACGACGTCCTCCCCGAGCAGCTTGACCGCCTGCGGTCGCTTGCCCAGCGATGACGACGCCATGGCGGGGTACCAATAGTTGCGGAAGCCCAGGTGCGCCTCGGCATACTCGGGCCACTGGCCCGTCACCACTATCTTGCTAGCGGACTGTCGATCTTCCACCGCGGTGCGCTCCTTCTGTGACGTCGACCCGTTCGCGAGGTCCAGACCCGCCCGCGACCCGGGCTCTCCGGTTCCGGAAAGGCCCTGTGACCGGGCTTCGCCGTCCGCGGATCCTTGACGTGGGTCCTCGGCCGTCATGGTGCCCGGCAATGTGGCAGGGTCGACGGGTTCTGACGTCGACGAACGACACGAGTGTTCGCTATGCGTACGGTCGTGCCTATTACGAACAGAAGCATAAGTCGATGGTCGGCGTGCGTCAAATGGGTACGCCGTCTGTGCATTCTCGCCGCAACTGGCGCGGCGCTCGCTGCGTGCCGTGCCAGCGATCGGTGGGCGCACCCGACACGAGCGCGAACCCGTCGTCGGCGTCGCGAGCACCTACAACTCGAGCGACGCACATCGCGGACACCTCGTCGCGTCGTGGAGGTGACGACGCAGCTGGCCGTCGATGGCCGATGGACGCGTATGACCGGGGCGTCGCCGCCGATCAGGGGCTGGTCAGGACGGACGGAGGTCGGTCTCGATCCGCTGCGCCGCCTCGAGCAGGAGCGGGAGGAACTGGCGTCGGGCCTTGTCCTTGCTTAAGCGGCTCACGTGTGCCGACACGCTGATGGCCGCGATTACACGTCCTTGGCGGTCGTGCACGGGCGCTGCCAGGGCGCGCAGGCCTTGTTCGATCTCCTGGTCGACGAGGGAGAATCCCTGGTTCCGGACCTGTTTGAGCGCTGCGTGCAGGTCCTCGAGAGTGGCTGCTGCCCCCTCGGGCGCCGTGCTCAGGTCGATGCCGGCGAGGTAGGGATCCAGCTGATCCCTCTCCAGCCCCGCGAGAAGAACCAGGCCCATCGAGGTGGCGTGAGCCGGGAATCGGGTTCCGACGCTGATGGCAACGGTCATGATTCGTGTGGTGGGCACCCGCGCGACATAGACGATCTCGCTGGAGTCCAGAACCGACATCGAAGAGGACTCTCCGGTCTCGCGCACCAGCCACTCAAGGTGTGGTCCGGCGACGCGAGGCAGCGACAGGCTCGAGAGATAGGCGTACCCCAGCTCCAGGATCCGTGGTGCCAGCCGGAACAGCCGGCCGTCGGTGCGCATGTAGCCGAGATCGACGAGCGTCAGGAGGTAGCGACGCGCTGCAGCACGCGTGAGACCCCCTTCACGGGCCACGTCGCTCAACGACATCTCTGCGCGGTGCGGTCCGAAGACCTTGATGACTTGCAATCCTCGGGCAAGCGATTGGACAAAGTGGTCTTCGCGCGGTGAGTCGTCATTCACGTTCCTACCTTTGCACGCCCGGGCGGTTGACGCACGTGGGGGCGATATGAGTACAGTGTGTGCGTGGAAAGCACGTCTGTACGCCTAGCGAACAATGCACCCGTGGGCCGCCTCAGGGTCCCGATGCCTGACCGACCGACGGATCCCACGCCTTTTGCCACCGCTGCAACGGAAGAGGTGCAGGCATGACTGACTCACACGCCCAAGCGTCGTATCAGTGGGAGCACCGTCCGCGCCTCCCCGAGAGACCTGCGTGGTTCACCTCGTGGCCGCAGGGCGCCCGGATCGCCGTCAACATCACGATCCTTCACGAGTGGGAGTCGGTGCCACGCCCTGTGCGCCCGATGCCCGTAGGCGCCGCCCACCACTTCGACTACCTCGCACTCGGACAGCGCGAATATGGAGTCAGGGCCGGGCTGCCGAGGCTGTTGGACTGTGTCGAGAGGCACGGCGTCTCCGCGACCGTCATCTGCAACGGGCTCGTCGCCGAACTGTTCCCCGAGTCGGTGCAGGACGCTCAGCGACGTGGACACGAGATCGCGACGCACCAGTGGGACCAAGCGGTGCATCCGCCGGTCTACGCCACCAAGGAGATCGAACTCGAAGCCCTCGACCGCGCCGTGTCCGCTCTGGAGCGTGTGACGGGGGAGCGGACCGCGGGCTACATGTCGCAAGGCCCCAGGCCGACGATCAACACCCTCGAACTCGTCGCGGAGAAGGGTTTCATGTGGACCGGCGACTACGCCGACTCCGACTTCCCCTATCTGATCGACGTCAATGGCACGAAGATCGTCTCCGTCGGATACGGGATGCCCGCCTCGGTGGACTGGGACATCGCGTCCCTGGGGGCGCGGGGAACGCGCGACCAGCTGACCGCGGAGTTCGACGCAGTCTATGCCGAGTCCAGTCAGCATCCGATGATGTTCCGCTACGCGATCCACACGCACATCGGTGGTCGACCCGCCATGGCGAAGGTCCTCGATGACCTGCTTACGCACGTGGGATCGCACGAGGGCGTGTGGTTCTGCCGCAACATCGAGATGGCCACCTTCTGGCTCGAGCGGCAGGCGGCTTGGGAGCAGAGGCAATGAGCGGCGTCGCAGTCGTCACCGGCGGCATCGCCGGCATCGGCCGGGCCGTCTCCTTGGCCCTTGGCGACCGCGGATTCGACGTGGCCGTCCTGGATCCCGGACCAGACGACGAGCATGTGGTCAGCTCGCTCACCTCGTCGGGACGCAAGGCGCTGCACCTGCCGATCGACGTCTCCCATGAAGCAGACGTCGAGGCGGCGGCGGCGACCATCAGCGCGGAACTCGGCGACCCTGTGGTGCTCGTGAACAACGCCGGTGTCTTCCCGAGGTTCGCGGCGCTCGAGGGGTCCTACTCCGAATGGATGGACGTCGTACGCATCAACCTCGGTGGCGCGTTCCTCTGCAGCCGGACGTTTGCCCCCGGCATGCTTCGCGGCGGTCAGGGTGCGATCGTCAACCTGTCCTCGGGCCGTGCCCTGGCCGGTGCTCCGCGTGGCAGTCACTATGCCGCGTCCAAGGGGGGAATCATCGCCCTGACCCGAAGCCTGGCCCTGGAGTGGGCCCCGACAATCCGGGTCAACACGGTGATCCCCGGCTTGACAGACACCAGTCAGCCCCGGGTGGACATGAGCGAGGACGATCTGCAGGAGGCCGCGCGAGCCATCCCGCTGGGGCGTATCGGTCAGCCGAGGGACGCCGCGGAGCTGGTGTGCTTCCTGGTCAGCTCCTCGGCGGACTACATCACGGGTCAGAGCTATGCCGTCAATGGGGGGGCGATCCTCCAGTGAACGAAGACGTCGTCGAGCTCGAGCACCCCGGCAGCCTCGGGGCCTCGCAGCGCCACGGACGATTCGACTACTCGCCGATAGTTGCCCGCCCGCCTCTGCGATGGCCGGGGGGTGCACGTGTTGCCGTGTGGATGGTCCTCAACCTCGAGTATTTCCACTTCAGCGAGACGTTCCCAGGTAGCCCGGACCCCGGTGCGGTTCCGGACGTCCCCGGCTATTCCTTGCGGGAATACGGGAACCGGGTCGGTGTGTGGCGATTGATGGAGATCTTGGACCGTCACCAGATCAGGGCGACGGCCGCCGTGAACTCAGAGCTCTGCCTCCATGCACCCGCGATCATCGAGGCGGGACAGGCGCGGTCCTGGGAGTGGATGGGGCACGGCGTGTCGAACTCGGTCCGGATCCCTGGCCGGACCGCGTCGGAGCAGGGAGCGATGATCGAGTCGACCTTGACCGGCATCAGCGCTGCCACTGGCGTGCGACCCACAGGTTGGCTGGGCCCTGGACTGGCTGAGACGCAGGAGACTCCCGACCTGCTACGCCAGGCGGGCCTGACCTACGTTGCTGATTGGGTCAACGACGATCAACCGTTCCCTATGACGACCGCCTACGGCGATCTGTACAGCATCCCCTACACGTTCGAATTGAACGACAAGCTGATCTTCGGTTCCCGCGGTGCCCCTGCTTCGGAATTGCACGACATGATCGTCGACCAGTTCGACGTCCTGCACCGAGAAGGTGCCGACTCTGGCCGCGTCATGGCGATAGCGCTGCACCCGTACCTGACCGGTCAGCCGTTCCGTTCGGCGCACCTGGACCGCGCCCTCACGCACCTGCGGCAGCGAGACGACGTGTGGTGGGCCACGGGCAGCGAAATCATCGAGGCCTACCGCCGTAGCACCGAGATGCAGGAGCACGAGTGAGTGCCTCGCTCCCGGGCCCGCGACGGCGAATCCTGGGTCTGGCCGGCCCGTGTCGAGCGACATTTAGCGTCGAGGTGGACGAATGACTGACATCAACGTGGACATCCTCATCGTGGGTGCCGGCCCTGCCGGACTCTACGCCGCCTACTGCGCAGGGTTCCGGGGGATGCGCACCGCTGTGATCGACTCACTGCCCGAGGCGGGTGGTCAGATCACGGCGCTGTACCCGGAGAAGCGGGTCTACGACGTGGCTGGGCTCCCGGGAGTGAAGGGCCGCGAACTGGTGGCGGGGCTTCTGGAGCAGTGCAGGACCTTCGAGCACACCTTCCTCCTCGGAGATCAGGCGCGCACCCTCCAGTCGGGGGACCAGGAGGGACGCTTCGAGGTGGGCACGAGCGCCGGACGTCGCATCAGGTGCGACGCCATCGTTGTCACGGGTGGCATCGGGACGTTCACCCCCCGCCCGTTGCCCGCTGCCGCCGGTTTCACCGGTGCGGGCATCAGCTATTTCGTGCCCGACCCGACCCAGTTCACAGATCTCGACGTCGTCATCGTGGGGGGCGGCGACAGTGCCTGCGACTGGGCCCTGACGCTCGAGCCGCTGGCACGTTCGGTAACTCTGGTGCACCGACGTGAGCAGTTCCGCGCCCACGAGCACACCGTCGCGTTGATGCGTGAATCCTCCGTGGACGTGCGCACGTGCGCGAACGTGGGGCGGATCCTCGGCGAGGGAGCGGTCGAGGCCGTGGAGATCGTCGACATCTCCGGGAACACCATCGAGACGATCAAGGCCCAGGGCGTCATCGCCGCTCTGGGCTTCGTGGCCAACCTCGGTCCACTGCTGACGTGGGGGATCGAGACCAGGGACCGCCGCATCGTGGTCGACACCCACATGTCGACCTCGGTGCACGGGATCTTCGCCGCCGGCGACATCACCCAGTATCCCGGCAAGGTGCGCCTCATATCCGTCGGCTTCGGCGAAGCCGCCACCGCGGTCAACAACGCGGCCGTCCTGCTCGACCCCACCCTCGATCTCTTCCCGGGGCACTCGACCGACGCGGTCTAGGCCTCGTTCCCCACACGTTCCAGATAGGAGTCATCATGCCGTACGTTGTCTCAGGGTCCTGTGTCGACGTCATGGATCGCTCATGCGTCGAAGAGTGCCCCGTCGACTGCATCTACGAGGGCTCGCGCAAGATGTACATCCAGCCCGCCGAGTGCATCGACTGTGGCGCGTGCGCCCTCGTCTGCCCAGTGGACGCCATCCATTCCGACGGCACCCTCCCCGACGAGCAGGCACATCACAAGCAGGACAACCTGGCGTTCTTCGTCGAGATCCTCCCCGGTCTGACCGAGCCCCTGGGTGTACCAGGGGGCGCGACCGCACTGGGTCCGGTGGACGCCGACACGCCCTCGGTCTCGGTCATCGAGCGGAGCGGGTGAGGAACAAGCGCCCCAGGGACGCGGACGGCCCAGGACGCATCTCGAGAACTACCGCAGCCGGGGGCGCGTCGGCGTCCCCGCCCGGACATAAGGAGTTGAGTGGCTGTGTACGCATGGAGAGCCAGGATCGGGTTCATCAGTCCCACGCACCGTGGCAAGGTGTTCGCCTTCTGGTATCAGAACGCGCCGGACGGCGTCGAGATCATCCCGACGTACATCGGGTTCCGCCAGAGCACTCCGGAGACCTTCCGTGCCGGAATCCAGCGCGCCGAGGAGCTCGCCGAACAGTTGGCCGGCTACGGGTGCACGGCGATCGTCGTCAGCGGGAGCCCACCTTTCCTCCTGGAGGGGCCCGTCTTCGAGCAGGAGTGGGGCGAGGCGCTCTCGAAGCGCCTCGGCATCCCGGTGATCACGCCGATGGCTCCTCACATCGTTGCGTCGAAAGCGCAGGGCATCACGTCGGTGGCCATCGCTTCCTACTACGGCACGGAACTTGTCGACGCCATCGTCAGGTACTTCGACCACTTCGGGATCGATGCCCAGGCGTTCCCCGGCTACAGCAGGCCCGGGGCGGAACCGTCTGCGCTGTACTCGACCTCCCTGTCCGATCTGGATGCGGTGGATCGCTACGAGGTCTACCGCTATTGCAAGCAGGGCTTCGCGGAACTGGCGAGGCCGGTCGACGCGATCTACATCAACGGTGGTGGCTGGGATGCCGCTCCTGCGGTCGACCTGCTCGAACGGGACCTCCGGATGCCGGTGGTCTTCGCGCTTGCGGCCGAGATGTGGCGCACGTACCGAGTGCTGCAGATTGAGGCGGGCATCACCGACTGCGGTGCGCTTCTGCGCGGCGACACCTCCACCGCACAGATCAGGACCGCGGCCGCCGGGCGCGGAGACCGAGCAGGGCAATCGTGGCCGCAGGGGCGCGGCGAGGGCATGACCCAGTGACTGTCTTCATGGTCGTCTACACCTACCGCCAGGACGCGGCGGGCCGGGAGCACGTCCGAGATGCCCATGTGGAGTTCCTCCGCGAGCTCGCCGAGCAAGGCGTGAACCTCCTGTCCGGGCCGCTGGATGACGGCTCGTCCTCAGGCATGCAGCTGATGCGGTCCGACAGCGCACAGGGGCTGACCGAGCTGCTGTCACGCGATCCGTACGCCGTCCACGGATTCCTGACCAGTACCCAGGTGCACGAATGGAAGCCGATGCTCGGCTGGCTGACGTCGTATGTCGACCCTGCCGGTGGTCCGCGGTGAAGGTGGTCGTGACAGGTGGTCTCGGGAAGCTGGGCCGCTGGGTCGTCGACGAGCTCCTGACCGCTCGGGCCGGCCGCTGCGAGTACGACGTCATCGTCTTCGACCGTGCCGGCAGCGAGGCCCCGCAAGACGCTCGTCGGATCCACGGCGACATCCAGGACCTCGACCAGGTCGCGCGGGCGCTGGACGGAGCAGACGCGGTCGTGCACCTGGCAAGCGTGCCCACGAACGGACTCGTGCCCGACGAACAGACCTTCGGGGTCAACGTCATGGGGACGTTCAACGTCTACGAGGCGGCCCATCGCTCGGGAGTTCCGCGAGTCGTCACGGTGGGCAGTGAGGCGGTCCTCGGCTGGGCGCCCTCGGCACGGAACGAGACGACCGCACCTCGCTACTTCCCCATCGACGAAGAACACCCGACCGAGCCCCAGGACACGTACGGCTTGTCCAAGCTGGTCGTCGAGACGATCGCACGGTCCTACGCTGCGCGCTCGAACCTGGTGACCGTCGTGCTCCGACCGCCGTGGATCCTCGAGCCCCACGAGCTGGAACACCTGCGCGAGCAAGGTGGTGTGGTCCCGGAGGCGTTCAGCCTGCTGCACTACGTCGACGCCCGCGATCTCGCCCGCGCCTGTCGGTGCGCCCTCGAGCAGCCCCTGGTCGGTTGCCACGTCCTGTTTGTCGGCTCCGGCGAGAGCCTGGCGGCCGAACCGCTCAGCTCGTTGCTGCCGAGACTGAGACCACAGCTCGGACGCCTGGCCGACAGCTTGGAGAAGGGCGGGGGCTCGGTCTCGGTGGCGCGTGCGGCTGAGGTCCTGAACTGGCGACCGCAGCACTTCTGGCGCGAGGACTAGAGGGTATGGAGTGACCGCTCAGGCCTGCTGAGCGGTGTCTACCGAGCGTACGAGCGTTGTGCTCGATGTGCACGCACGACCGGTCGCGGCAGCAGCGATCGACGGCGTCACAGGCGAGCCCATTCAGGCGAAGCTGACCCCGTCACACGAGCACATCCGATCCTGGGTCCGGGGCCTGCCTGGTCCGGTAGCTGTGAGCAACGGTCACCACGGCCGCGACGCTGGTCGGCATGGACATGAGGGCCCGACGCGGATGCGCCCAGCCCTCATGCCGCAGCCGGTCAGATGAAGATGGACAGGTTCTTCGCCATCAGCACCGACTGGTCGAGCAGCAGGGTGCGCTTGACGACCTGCCAGTCCTCGCCGACCTGACGCAGGATGTCGGTACGACGGCCCACCATGATGTCCGTCTCGTCGGAGACGCGGTTGCGGTAGACGAGGAAGCGGCTCGAGACCTCGACCTCGGGCAGGGCGACGCGCTTGAGGCGAAGGTTGGTCACCAGGTGCGACACCCGCGACACCGGTTCCTCGGCCCAGTGGACGCCCGTCATCAACTGCATGACACGGCTCACCTGCGTGTCCTTCGGCTCGTCGAACCAGCACACCTCGGTGAGCGCCTTGGTCTCTTCGCGTGCGACGACGTCCTGGAAGGGGACGTTCATCCGCAGCGGCACGGTGTACCGGTAGTCGTCGGCCAGCAGGTCCAGCCACTCCGTGTACCGGCGCTCGTCGAGCAGGTCGGCCTCGCGGTACAGGAAGTCGCTCACGTCAGCGAGGAGGTCACGAAGCTCCGCCCTGCTCAGGCCGGTCTCGTTGACGAACTGGGGCTGGCCTTCGTTCGCGCTCAGCGTGCCGGTCATGACCGCGCCTCCTCAGCAGCATCAGCAGCCTGTCGTTCCTGGATCTTCGGTATGCGGTCGTCGACCGCTGCCGACGCCCGCAATTCGTCCTGAGGGGTGTTGTCGACGTATTCGACCCAGCGGCGGTAGAAGGCGCGGGCATTGACCTCGCCGGCGATGGCGTGGTCGGAGTGGACCGCACCTTCGAGGGTGCTCAACTGCTCACGTCCGAGGCCCTGCTGGTAGTTGTAGGCGTGGCGACGGGCCACGACACCCAGGCTCGCCTGCGTGGCGTAGTCCCAGTTCTCCATGTCGTCCTGCTCGGTCATGCCAGCGGGGCCGCCGTACCTCATGTAGTACTCACGCAGCCAGGTGCGCACGAAGTCGGGCGCGTCCTTGTCCACGAGGAACCAGCGCCACACCTCGGTCTCCGTCGCGCTGATCGGGTGCGCGACCAGGATCGAGCGCGGGAACCCTCCCGCGAACGACATGTTGGGAAACATCGTGGCTGGACCCCGACCGCCGAGCGGTCGGCCCTCAGCCCTGAGCTTCTCGGAACGCTTGTTCCACGCGTTGTCGAAGTACTCCGTCAGCTCGGGCTCTGCGAACTCCGGGTAGGGGAGCTCGTAGTCGAGGTTGTCCGAAGCGCCGTGCCCGAGGCGAAAGGAGGTCTTCATGCGGCCCTTCGAGAAGCCACCCTGGTTCTGGCGCTCACCGTGACGACGCTTGCCCCGGCCGCCCGGGCCGATTCCGACGGCCTCGACGGACGCGTGCGTCGAGGCGCCGTGGTAGGTGTCGCCGAGGAAGTTCTCCGAGACGAACTTCCAGTTCGCCTTGATGCGCCACTTCAGCACACCATGGAACACCTCGGTACCCGCCTCGGTGCCGTCGAAGGCATCGGCGAGGTTGTCGAGCCACCAGTGGAACTCGCCGACGTACTCGTCGAAGTCAGGCGCTTCCGAGTCCCAGGTCGCGAAGACCAGGCCCTTGTAGTTGTGGACGCGCGGCGCGCGGACCAGGCCCCACTTCGCCTTGTCGAGCATGCCTTGGTAGGCCGACTTCATGTGCGGGACGCCGTGGAGATCGCCAGGGACGTCGACGAGCGAACCGTCGATGCTGTAAGACCACGCGTGGTAGGGGCAGGTGAACTGCATCGTGTTGCCCTCGTCGTAGCGCGAGACCTTCATGCCGCGGTGGCGGCAGGAGTTGAGCAGGACATAGACCTCACCCTGGTCGTCTCGCGTGAGCAGCACCGGGTCCGAACCCATCCAGGAGCTGAAGTAGTCGCCTGGATTCGGAACCTGCGAGGCATGCCCGACGAAGAGCCAGGCTCGCGGGAAGAGGTTCGTGAGCTCTTGGCGGAAGATCGCCTCGTCGACGAAGATCTCGCGCGAGACCTCGCCGTTGGCGACGTCGACGAGCGGCGCCACCTCGCGGTTCGGCAGGGGGTGTGCTGGGGCGGCCAGACGCGGCGGCTGGGGAGATTCGCACGCGGCTGACGGGTCCCCGCGGGTGTGTTCGACGGTCATTGTTGATCCTTTCGTTGACGTCTCAGAGCGCAGCGGTGCGGCGGCGGTCGGCAAGTTCGGACAGCGTCGAGACAAGGGCGTCCACGTCGGCCCTCGCCTCCCACGCGTGGCGGCAGGCGGCGATGGCGCGCGGCCAGCCGAGGGTGACGGCAGCAGCGACCACGCCGTTCGCCTCGTAGATCGCCACGGTCTTCTCGGTGCCCGACACGTTGAAGCGATGCATGGTGACCGCGTCCGCCTCGGCCGGCCGGCCGACCATCTGGACCTTGAGGTCGAACTGGTCAGACCAGAAGTACGGCGCCTTGAGGGGCTGGGGCGCCGACGTCGGATCGACGATCTGACGCGCCACGGCGTGGGCGTGCTCGACGGCGTTGGTCCAGTGCTCGACCCGGTAGTCCTTGTTGGTCACCGGATCGACCTGGCGCGCGACGTCGCCGATGGCGTAGACGCCCTCTGCGTGCGGGCCGAATCCCTGGGCGAGAACCGCGCAGCCGGCGTCGACCCAGACGCCATCGGCGATCTTCAGGCCCGAGTCGCCGAGCCACTCGGTGTTGGGCGTCGCGCCGATGCCGACGACCACCGTGGCCGCCTCGACGCGGCGGCCGTCGGCGAGCCGGACGAGGGTGACGTCGCCGGACCTTTCGATCGTTTGGACCGTAGCGTCGGTCAGGAGTTGGACCCCATGGTCCTGGTGGAGCTCCGACAGCAGGCCGCCGACCTGAGCACCCAGCGCACGAGCGAAGGGCGCCTGCATCGCCTCGGTCATCGTCACCTCCGTGCCGAGGCTGCGGAAGGACGCAGCGACCTCGGCGCCGATGAATCCGGCGCCGACCACCGCCACCGGACCAAGGCTTGCGCGCGCCGCCAGCTCGCGCGCGTCGCGGAGTTCGCGGACGGTGAAGACGCTGTCAAGCTCGTTGAGCGCTGGCGAGAGGTTGCGCGGGCGAACGCCGGTTGCGATCACGAGGGCGTCGTACTCGACCTCGTCGCCATCGGCGAGGGCAACGGTCATGGAGTCGATGTCGAGGCCGGTCGCCCGCACGCCGAGGCGCGCCTGCGCACCCAGTGCCTCGAACCCGCCCTCCCCCAGCAGCAGGATCTGATCCTCGGTTTGGGTGCCCATGAGCACCTGCTTCGACAACGGCGGCTTGTCGTAAGGCTTCTCCTCCTCCTGACCCACCACGGTGATGTCGCCTCCGAAGCCGAGTCGACGTAGCTCCTGGACGGTGCGCACACCACCCACCGAAGACCCGACGACGACCACGTGGTCGCTCACCTCGCCCCCTCGATCCAGATGGCGGCGACCGGGCAGCTGCGGACGGCTTCCTCGGTGGTCTCCCGCTCGCCCTCGCTCACCTCCTGCTGCACCACGACGACCATTCCGTCGTCGTCAAGATCGAAGTGCTGTTCATCGATCGCCACGCAGTTCCCGTAGCCCTGGCACTTCCCGACGTCGCTGCCCAACTTCATGTCTACTCCTAATAGGTCAATGGAGGTACCATTACCGTATGACGACGGCCACCGCGTGTCAACCGACACCTTCCGAGGCCTGGTTCATGGGCTCGTGCGGAGCTCTGTTCTCGTTCGCGATGGGACTGTCCGCCGTCGCGATTCCGCTCTACGCGCTCGCTCGAGGGATCACTGCTGCCGAGATCGGGATGCTTGTCGCGTTCTCCGCCGCGGCCCAACTGGCGATGCGGTCCGTCATGGGGCGTCTCCTGCGTCGAGTGGCTGACAAGCACTTCATCGTCGCTGCAGGTGCGCTGATGGCCATGTCGTGCGCGCTGCTCGTGGGGTCCCCCGCGTGGTGGGCCTTCCTGCTGTCGCAGGTAGCGCAGGGTGCCGCCCGCGGGGTGTTCTGGACGGGTGGGCAGGTGCACGTCGTGCGGACCCACGACTCGTCGGTCACGGCGATCGCCCGCATGAACCTCACCTCCGGCGTCGGACAGACGCTCGGTCCTTTGGCCGCTGGTCCCCTGATCGCCCATGGCTCGGCGCTGTGGGCACTGGGAGTTGCCGCGCTGGCGGCGCTCGCTGCGATGATCCCCGCGGCACTTCTCGTCCGTCTGGACCCACCTCGGCCGGCGAGGCGGACCAAGGCAGGGCAGCACCGACCCGGTGCGGCGGACGTCGCACCGGGCGTCGGCCTCGCCAGCTGGGCAGGCGCGGTCGCCGGTGCATGGCGTTCGATGATGAACTCGTTCGTGCCGGTCGTGCTCGCCGAGGTCGGCCATGCTGCGCCCGCCATCGGCGCGGTGACGGCCGCTGCCAACCTCGCCTCGATTGCCGGGAGCTCGGTTGTCACCTGGATACGGCTGGCGCGACTGGCACCCGTCCTCGTCCTCAGCATCGCCTTGACCGGCGTCGGCCTGGCGGGCTTTGCAGGCCTCGCCCAGTGGCTCGGCGCCGCCGCGGTGGCCTTGTTCGTGTCCGGCATCGCAGCCGGACTGCTGCAGACAGCCGGCCCAGCCCTGGCGAGTGAGTCCGTCCTCGTGGACGAGCGCGGTGAGGCGTTGGCGAAGGCGGGGACCTACCGCGCCGCTGCCCTCCTCGCGGCGCCCCTGCTGGTCTCAGGACTGGTCGGTCTCATGGCGACACCGATGGCCGTGGTCGTCCTGGGCGGACTCATGGCTGGTCCGGTCGTTCTAGCACGAGGGCGGTCCTCGCCTACGATGGAGCCGAAAGAAGGAGAGCCGTGACCGCACACATGCATTCCGAGGCCGAGGCTGGGGCGGGGGGGATCGTGTTCGCTCCGGTCTCCAACGTCCGGATGTCGGCGACCATCGTCGAGCAGGTTCGCGGTCGCATCCGCTCGGGTGATCTCGCCGTGGGTGATCGGCTGCCGTCCGAGCGTGCTCTGTGCGAGCAGTTCGGCGTGAGCCGCAGGACGGTTCGAGAAGCCTTCCGGATGCTCGAGGCGACGGGTCACATCACGATCAAGCTCGGCAAGGAGGGCGGGGCTTTCGTCACGGCACCCTCGGCAGAGCTGGTCGGTGAGGGCATTACGGACCTGATCGCCTCCTCGGGCCTGACCTCGGCGGAGGTCACCGAGGTTCGCTCCCTGATGGAGATCGCATACCTCCCGCTTGCTGTCGAGCGTGCGACCGACGAGGACATCGACCGACTCCGCCTGATGTGCGATCGGCACGAGGCGGCACGCCTCGACGCGACGTACGGCGTCGAGATGTCCCTCGAGTTCCACCTGGCCCTTGCCGCATGCACACACAACGCGGCATCGGTGCTGTTGTTGGACTCCCTGCGCGAGTCGATCCTCCGCTCACTGTCGGACGCCCACCACAGCGGGACCTCCGGTGTCGCCGAGCATCGCAGCGTGGTCGACGCCCTGGCCGCGCGCGACGTGGACAGCGCGACGGCGACCATGCGAGCGCACCTCGACCGGACGGCCGCTGCGACAGCAGAGCACTGATTGTTTTGGTGTGACCATTGCCCTACATGGGTGTTCGGCCCTACGCTGATCAGAGATGATGTCTGCAGAGCGGGGCTTGGAATGAACTTCGGCATTGTCGGCCTGGGTCGCATGGGAACGGCCCTGGGTCGTTCGCTGGTGCTTCAGGGCGTGGCCGTCCACGGTTACGATCGCGAGCCGCAGGCTCGTCGCTGTGCCGCCGATGTCGGCCTCGTCGTCCACGACGAGCTCGCCGACCTGGCCAGTGCGTGCGACACCGTCGCCACGTCTCTTCCGACGACCGCCGCAGTGCGGTCGGTCGTCTTCGACCTCGGCGACGTCCTGTGCGAGGGCTCGCTCGTGATCGAGACATCCACCTCGTCGCCTGCGTTCGCACGGTCTGCGAATGAGCGGCTCGCGCGCCGTGGTGTCCGGTTCGTGGACGCCCCCGTCAGCGGCAAGGCACCGCACTTGACCATTCTCGTCGGCGGTGAACAGGGCGTGCTCGGTGATGCTGGGGACGTGCTCGAGCTGGCGGCCTCAGCGATCGTCTACCTGGGCCGCCCAGGTGATGGATACACGGCCAAGCTCCTTCAGCAGTACGTCAAGTACGCACGCTTCCTGGTGGCAGCGGAGGCGCTCACGTTCGCGCAGCACGAGGCCATGGATCTCAGCGCGACCTTGGCTGCGCTCCAGGCCGGCACCGGTGCCCTGCCAGGACTGGGAAGTGCCGAGGACTACTTCCTCGGTGACGGGCCGGCGGTGGCCGCTCGCGCTCCGGTGTCGACCATCACCAAGGACCTGGAGTTGACCCGAACGATGTTCGTGGAGGCGGGCTTTCGCAGCCCGTCGTTCGAATCGCTCGCTGAGTTCTTCCTGGCGGCGGACAGCGAGGCACTGCACGACCGCCCCTATCCCGAGGTCGTCGGACTCCTGGAGGCGTTTCGATACTCCCAGGAGGCACGCCGGTGAGCACCGTTGAGATGTACCCAGGCGCTGAGGACACGGAGGTGCTCCGCCGCGACGTCGCAACCGGCTGCCGCATCGCCGGCCACCGGGGGCTGTGCGAGGACATCCTGGGTCACATCAGCGTTCGGTCCGAGGACAGCCTGCTCATCCGCTGTCGTGGCCCGCGCGAGAGCGGTCTCATCTTCACTGAGATCACGGACGTGCGCCGTGCGTCGTACGAGGGCGGGTTGATGGAGAAGGCCGCCGGGTTCTCCGTGCCGAACGAGATCCACATCCACACCGAGATACTCAAAGTGCGGTCGGACGTGCAGGCGGTCTTCCATGCCCACCCACCCGCCATCGTGGCGCTGGACCTCGCGGGCCTCGAGCTCTTGCCGGTGGTCGGTGCCTACAACATCCCGGCCAGCCGGATGGCGGCGAAGGGTATTCCGCTCTACAGCCGCAGCGTCTTGGTCAACACCCCTGCGCTGGGGGCTGAAGTGGCCGAGGTACTGGGTGATTCTCCGGCCTGTGTGATGCGAGGCCACGGTCTCGTCACGGTCGGCCGCACGGTCGCGGAAGCGGTGAGCCGCGCGCTCAGCCTCAACTCGCTGGCGCGGATGATGCTGCGATCAGCGAGTGCCGGAAGGGTCCCGGCGGCTCTTCCCGCTCAGGACCTGGCCCAGCTGCCCGACCTCGGCGCCGGCTTCAACGATGCCCACCTGTGGCGGTTCGAGACGGCGGCGCTCCGCGCGATGGGGCTCGACCTCGCCGACTGAGGTGCCAGGGCCACTGAGCAGGCGGTGTGGGCAGGCCTGGGCCGACGCCTCGACGTCGAGGACTGTCGGGCCCCTGAAGCGATCTACGCCGATGGGTGCTCAGAGGTCCTCGTCGAAGACCTGCTGAGCGATCCGGAAGGCGGTGTTGGCGTCCGGGACGCCGCAGTAGATCGCAGTCTGGAGGATGACCTCCTTGATCTCTGCGACCGTCAGCCCGTTGCGCACCGCCGCGCGCACGTGCATCTCGAGCTCCTCGTGATGACCGCGGGCGATCAGGGCAGTGAGCACCGCGATCGAACGGTCGCGGCGCGCCAGGCCGGGTCGGGTCCAGATCGTGCCCCAGGCGTACTGCGTGATCAGCGTCTGGAACTCCTGGGTGAGGGATGTGGCCGCAGCGGTGGCCCGATCGACGTGGGTCTCGCCGAGCACCTCGCGGCGCACGACCATTCCGGCCTCGTAGACGTCCTGGAGCGTTGGCGAAGCCACCAGTTGGCCGCGCAGCAGGGCGGCGACTCCGTCGGGCGCCTCGGCGGGGGCGAGGTGCGCGACATCCCCGAGCACGACAAGCCGGCCGTGCGTCATGCCCGTCGCGATCTCGGACAGGGCGGTGGTCGGCGTGACCGCGTCATGGGCACCAGCCACCGCCAGCACCGGTGCGGTCACCTCTCCGAGCCGATCGCGCACATCGAAGGCGGCGAGCGCGTCGCAGACCTGGGAGTAGCCTTCCCTGTCAGCCAGCTCCAGCGCGTGAAGCAGAGCGGACGCGACCTCGGGCGAGCGGTCGAGGAACCCGGGGGCGAACCATCGCTGGGCCGAACCGCCCACTACCGCTCCGGTCCCGGAGGCACGCACCGTGGCGGCCCGTTCGGCCCATGCCTGCGGCGTGCCGATCCGGGCACCGGTGCACAGCAGCACGGCCCCCGTCACCGCCGCGGGTGCGTCGAGCAGGAGTTGCAGCCCCACAGCGCCGCCGACCGAGTCCCCGGCGTAGGCGAAGGGCCGATCATCGCCGCGCGCCGCACGGGCCCGGTCGATGTAGGCCAGTACGCCGTGGGCGAGCTCGGACATGGTGAACGGCTCGCCGACCGGGGCGTTGTCGTGGCCTGGGAGGTTCCAGCCCACGACGTGGAACTCATGGCCCAGCCGCTCGGCGACGTGGCCCCACAAGGTGGTCACGGTCGTCCCGAGCGACGGGCCGACGACGAGCAGGGGAAGGCCGGCGTCGCCAGCCAACTCGACGCCGGTGATCTGCGGGATGCTCACGATGCACTCTGCAGGTAGGTAGCCGCGCGGGCCAGCACGGCGTCGATGAGGGCGTCGCTGGTGCCCAAGTAGTTGTCGGTGCCGACGTCGGTGCCCGAGAAGGCGGCGATCGCGACGCGCTCGGCGGTGAGATCGGACCAGGCCCCGCGGGCGGTCGCGCGCATGCGGTCGCCATCGACGCGCAGGCCGGCGAGGAGGTCGGTAGCCTGCGAGCCGGCGACCACGGTGCGGCGAGCGAGGTCGCGGAGTGCCGCCCACTCGGCGTGCCAAGGGCCGTCGGGTCGTTCGTCCCCCGCCAGCGCAGCAGCGGTGTGGAGGGTGGCGGCCAATGGCGGGGCTGCGAGCGCGGCCCGCCGGATGAGCACCGACAACACGGGGTTCCTCTTGTGCGGCATCGTCGAGGACCCGCCGGGGGCCAGCTCGGACACCTCGCCGAGCTCGGGCCGCGAAAGCGTGACCACGTCGGTGGCGATTCGGCCCCACGCGTCGGTGCACGAGAGCAGCGCGTCGCCGGCGGCTGTGACCTTGCCTCGACTGGTGTGCCACGGCACGACCGCGACAAGGTCGAGCCGGGCGGCCGTCGCGTCGACGAGCGCGGTCGCGTCAGCCGCTGAGCCTGCCAGCTCCGTCACGGCAGACAGCGTGCCGGCGGCTCCGCCGAGCTGGGCGGGAAGCGCCAGCGCCCCCAGCCGATCAGCCGCGTCGAGGACCCCGGTCAGCCAGCCGGTGACCTTGCTGCCGAAGGTGATCGGCACCGCGTGCTGCGCCAGCGTCCGCCCGGCCATGAGTGTTGAGCGGTGTTCGCCTGCCAGCTCGGCCAGCCGGGAGACCTGGCCTGCCACCTCGCTCGCGATCGTGTCTGCGACGTCGCGCAGGCACAGGGCGAGCGCGGTGTCGACGACGTCCTGGCTGGTCAGACCCCGGTGCACCCAGGCCGACCCGGACCGTTCGCGCAGGGCCAGGGCGACGGGTTGCGCGGGATTGCCTCCGGCCTCGGCGGCCCGCGCCAACGCCGGGAGGTCGTCGGGACCGAGTAGACCCGAGAGATCGACGCGGGTCGGCGCCGTACCGGCGTCCACGAGCGCGTCGAGCCACGCCTGCTCGACCGCCACCATGGCCGCAAGCAGGGCTGCATCGTCGAACAGGCCGTCGGCGCGTTCGATGCCCGGCCAGAACAGGTCGCTCACGGCCGCCGCCTCTCCGAACCGTCGAAACGCAGGAACACCGTCTCGTCCTGGCCCTGGAGTCGGATGTCGAACCGGTAGCCCCGGTCGCCGGGCTGGGCGAGCATCGTCGCACGTCGCTCGTGAGGCAGTGAGGCGAGGAACGGATCGATGTCGATGTCGGGTCCCGGGATGTAGGCGCGGGTGAAGAGTCCGTCGAGCAGGCCGCGGGCGAAGACGGTGATGGCCCAGAAGGCCGGCCGGGCAGGCTCGGTCGGCCCCGGTTCCAGGGTCGAGAAGACGTAGCGGCCGTCGCGGCCGGTCGAGGTGCGGCCGAAGCCGGTGAAGGCCCACCCGTCACGGCGTATCGAACCCGCTTCTCGCGAGACGGTGCCGTCCGGACGTGCCTGCCACACCTCGATGAGGGCGTCCGGCACCGCGACCCCGGCTCCGTCGAGGACGACCCCGTGCAGCGCGATCGACCCGGTCGAGCCAGGAGGGACCAGGTTGCGGTCTCCGTCGTAAGGCAAGCCGTAGTGGAAGAACGGGCCGACGGTCTGGCCCGGCGTCGGTGCCAACCTCACTGGTCGTCCTCCTGCTCGAGAGGGGTCGAGGTGCCTCCGGACAACACCACATCCCAGCGATAGCCCGTCGCCCACTCGTGCGTCGTGACGTCGTGGTCGTAGGTCGCCACGAGCCGCCCGCGCGCCTCCGGGTCGGTGATGGACTGGTAGATCGGGTCCAGCGCCAACAGCGGGTCGCCCGGGAAGTACATCTGCGTCACCAGGCGTTGGGTGAAGTCCGTGCCGAACAGCGAGAAGTGGACGTGCGCCGGTCGCCAGGCGTTGTTGTGGTTGCGCCACGGGTAGGGGCCAGGCTTGATCGTGGTGAACCGGTACCAGCCGGCATCGTCGGTCAGGGTGCGGCCGGCGCCGGTGAAGTTGGGGTCGAGGGGCGCCGGGTGCTGGTCACCCTGATGGACGTAGCGGCCGCCCGCATTCGCCTGCCAGACCTCGACGAGCTGTCCCTGCACCGGGCGGCCATGGCCGTCGAGGACGCGACCCGTCACGATGATGCGCTCGCCGATCGGTTCTCCGGCGTGACCGATGGTCAGATCGGCCTCGAGCGGGTCGACGTCCCAGTGCCCGAAGCACGGCGCTGCGCGCTCGATCGTCTCCGGGTCGACGTGGTGAAGGTCCTTCGTCGGGTGGCGAGTGAGCGAGGAGCGGTAGGGCGCGAAGTCGAGGCGCGGTCGCTGCTGCGCGGCCCCGGCGCATCGTGGGTCCTGGTGGAGTGTGGCGATCTCCGCGCTGATCGCGGTCTGGGTCGGTAGGCGGGATGCCGGCACGGGGACGCTGCTCATGGCCGGAGGCTAGGGCCGATTACCTGGGAAGGTCTCCCCGTGCTTCCACTCAGTGGAAGAATGCAGGTCATGGCAGGCAACACCGGCAATCCGGGCGCGACCGTCACGGCCCGCGTCATCGCCGTCCTCGCCGCGTTCGACGAGCGTCATCGACGCCTGGGTGTCACCGACATCTCCCGCCGCTCGGAGCTACCGCTCTCGACGACGCACCGGCTCCTCGGAGAACTCGTCGCCCACGGCGCGCTCCAGCGTGAGGGCAGGGACTATGTGATCGGGCGAAGACTCTGGGACGTCGGGCTGCTGGCGCCGGTGCAGACCGATCTCCGAGAGGCAGCCTCGCCGTTCCTCCACGACATCTACGCCGCGACCCGGGCGACGGTCCACCTCGCCGTCCGCGATGGCAACGAGGCGCTCTACTTGGAGCGTCTCTCCGGTCGTTCGTCGGTGGCGATCGTCAGCACGGTGGGCTCGACGCTGCCGCTGCATGCCACGGGGGTCGGGAAGGTGCTGCTGGCGCACGCGCCTCAGGACCTATGCCGCGAGGTGCTCTCTCGCCTCAGCGCGGTGACGCCCCACACCGTCACCAGCCCGCGCACCTTGACCGCGCAGCTCGAGCGGGTCCGGAGCAACGGATACGCGACGACCGAGGACGAGATGAGCCTGGGCGCGTGTTCGGTCGCCGTACCCGTGCGGCGGCGCGGTGACGTCGTGGCTGCGATCGGCGTGGTCGTTCCGACCCTCAAGCGTGATCGGGGTCGGCTGGTGGCCGCGCTTCAAGTGGCCGGTCGTGGGATCGGGCGGCACCTGTGACGCGGACCGGGGGACACGCCATCGTCCGGATCGCCGCTACTGTCCGCTCCAGATGGGGCGCGAAGCTGTCAGTGCGATAGGCGACGGCGAGCTCGACGGTGGTGACCGGGCGCACCAGCGGGAGGTAGACCACCCCCTCCAGGGCCAGGGCGGTGACCGGCGCGGGCACGACGGCAACCCCCAGCCCGCCGGCGACCAATGTGATGAGGGTGGAGGTCTCGCCCACCTCGTGGCGCACGCGAGGTTCGACACCCGCGTCGCGCAGAAGCCCGAACACGACGTCGTGCATCACCGAGCGCCGATCGGCGGAATGGATGATCAGGTCGGCACCCCCGAGGTCCGCGGCTCGCACCTGTCGGGCGCTCGCCAGGGGGTGGTCGACGGGCACGGCGAGCACGAGGCGGTCCCGGCGCAGGGTGAGGACGGTCAGCGAATGGTCGGCGACCGGTGGTCGCAGCAGCGCGATGTCGATCACCCCTGCGCGCAGTGCCTCGACCTGGTCCGGGACCAGCATCTCGCCGCGGAAGGAGAAGTCGATGCCGGGCAGCTCCGCCGCCAGCCGGCGCGAGAGGGCCGGCAGCAGGCTGTATGTCGCCGACCCGACGCACCCGATCGCGAGATGACCCACCGCGCCGGCGGCGACGCGACGCGCCTCGTGCGCCGCGTCGTCGACGCTGGCCAGGATCGCGGACGCGCGGTCGAGGTAGGCCGCGCCGGCGGTGGTGAGGTCGACCCGGCGCGTGGTGCGATGCAGCAGTTCCACGCCCAACTCGGCCTCGAGCTGCCGGATCGCCTGGGAGAGTGGCGGCTGTGCCATGTGCAGCCGGGCGGCGGCGCGCCCGAAGTGTCGCTCCTCGGCGACCGCGACGAAGTAGCGGAGATGGCGCAGGTCCAAGACGCACAGCCTCTCAATCGCCGCGGATATTGATACTTCACGATATCAAGGTCGGCGCCTAGCGTGGGCAGCATGAGTTCTTATCTCTACGCTGCCGCTCGCACACCGTTCGGGCGCTTCTCCGGTGCTCTGGCCGGCATCCGCACCGACGACCTCGCCGCGGCAGCGATGACTGGTCTGCTCGCGAAGGTCCCCGCCCTCGAACCCGCGGCCATCGATGAGATCGTCTGGGGCAACGCCAACGGCGCGGGAGAGGACAACCGAAACGTGGGCCGAATGGCCGGGCTGCTCGCCGGTGTCCCGGTCAGCGTGCCTGCAACCACGGTCAACCGCCTGTGCGGGTCGAGCCTCGACGCGGCGATCATGGGGTCTCGCGCGATCGAGACCGGCGACGCGGAGATCGTCCTGATCGGTGGCGTGGAGTCGATGACGCGGTCCCCATGGGTGCTGCCGAAGCCCGAGCGCGCCTTCGCGGCGGGCGACGTCACTGCCGTTTCGACGACCGTGGGCTGGCGGCTGGTGAACCCGCGGATGCCCAGTGAGTGGACGGTCAACCTGGGTGAGGCGAACGAACAGCTCCGGGAGCGGTTCGCCATCTCCCGCCAGCGACAGGACGAGTTCGCTGCCCGCTCCCACCTGCTTGCGCACGAAGCGTGGGAAGGCGGGTTCTACACGGACCTCACCGTTCTCGTCGAGGGCGCCGACCTCAATCGCGACGAAGGTATCCGCCCCGACTCCACCGCGGCCAAGCTCGGCGGCCTCAAGGCGTCGTTCCGCCCCGCCGGCACCATCACCGCGGGCAACGCCTCCCCGTTCAGTGACGGTGCCTCCGCGGTGCTGCTCGGTTCCGCGGCGGCGGCCGCCGAGATCGGCTCGGACCCCCTCGCGCGTATCGCTGGGCGCGGCGCCTTCGCGCTGAGCCCGCAGGAGTTCGGCCTCGCCCCCGTCGAGGCCGCCAACCGTGCGCTGGCACGAGCTCACGTCAGCTGGGAGCAGGTCGGCGCCGTCGAACTCAACGAGGCCTTCGCCGTCCAGTCGTTGGCCTGTGTCGACGCGTGGAGGATCGACCCCGAGATCGTCAACGTCCGGGGCGGTGCCATCGCCATCGGCCATCCGCTCGGCGCGTCCGGTGGCCGGATCCTGGGCACGCTGGCCAAGATCCTCGTCGAGCGCAACCAACGCTACGGTGTCGCCGCGATCTGTATCGGCGTCGGGCAGGGCCTCGCGATCGTCCTCGAGAACGTGCGGAGCGCCGGATGAGCCGCACGCGGATCCTCGACACCAGCGACGAGGCGGTCGCCGACATCCAGGACGGCGCAACCGTCCTCGTCGGGGGTTTCGGCCTCGCCGGGATGCCGTTCGATCTCCTAGAAGCGCTCGTCCGGCAGGGTGCCAGCGACCTCACGATCGTGTCGAACAACGCGGGCAACGGCGAGGTCGGCCTTGCGGCTCTGCTCAAGGCACGGCGGGTGCGCAAGGTGATCTGCTCCTTCCCCCGGCAGAGCGACTCCTACGTCTTCGACGCCCTCTATCGTGCCGGCCAGATCGAGCTCGAGGTCGTCCCCCAGGGCAACCTCGCCGAGCGCATACGGGCTGCGGGAGCTGGCATCGGCGCGTTCTACTGCCCGACCGGGGTGGGCACGCCGTTGGCCGAGGGCAAGGAGACCCGCACCATCGAGGGCCGGCACTACGTCCTGGAGCACCCCATCAGTGGCGACTACTCGCTCATCAGCGCGCACCGGGCCGACGAGATGGGCAACCTCGTCTACCGCAAGACCGCCCGCAACTTCGGCCCGATCATGGCAAGCGCGGCCACGACGACGATCGTGCAGGTCAGCGACGTCGTGGCGACGGGCGGCATCGACCCGGAGACGGTGGTGACGCCGAGCATCTACGTCGACCGGATCGTCCGTGTCGAGGCCCGCCACCACATCGTCGGAGGAGCCCGCTGATGACGTCACCGACCGTGGAGCATCTCGATCGGGGGCCGCTGCACATGGACGAGCTGGCCCGCCTGATCGCCCGCGACATCCCAACTGGATCCTTCGTCAACCTCGGCATCGGCCAGCCCACCAAGATCGCCGACCACCTCACCCAGGAGCAGGGCGTCGTGCTGCACACCGAGAACGGCATGCTCGGCATGGGGCGCAAGGCCGAGGGCGACGACATCGACCCGGACCTGACCAACGCCGGCAAGGTGCCGGTCACCGAGACGCCAGGATGCTCCTACTTCCACCATGGCGACAGCTTCGCGATGATGCGCGGTGGCCACCTCGATGTCTGCGTGCTCGGGGCCTTCCAGGTCTCCGCCACCGGCGACCTGGCCAACTGGCACACCGGCCAGCCCGACGACATCCCCGCCGTCGGCGGCGCGATGGACCTCGCCATCGGCGCCAAGGACGTCTACGTGATGATGACCTTGTTCGCCAAGGACGGAAGCGCCAAGCTCGTCGACAGGTGCACCATGCCGCTGACCGGGCTGGCGTGTGTGAGCAGGGTCTACACCGACGTCGCCGTCTTCGACCTCGGCCCCGACGGAGTGGTGGTGCGGCAGACGTTCGGCATCACCCTCGACGGACTCCGCGACAGGCTCCGATCGACGGGCGGCCACACGGTCGTCCTGGCACGGACCTAGCGCTGGACTTCCTGGGAGAGGCGCTCGCAGTCCAGGCCGGTGGTGCCCTCAGGGTCGACACACCCGTACGCCGCGTCGGCGCGCTGAGCAGGGCGAACTGCCCGGTGCCCTCGTGCGAGCGCTCGGGATGGGGACTATTCGCGGGTGAAGTCCGGGATCGCGTTGAAGTCGATCGCGGAGTAGCGGCCGCGGTTGCGGTAGGGCTTCAGGCAGCCACCTTGGGCACCCTGGGCGCGGAGACCGGCGAGGTCACCCGCCTCGAAGTTCGCGTGGTAGCCCGTAGGAGCGGGCGACCGGTCGCCAGGGTGCATGACCTGGATGTCGTCGGCGAAGTGGTCGAGCCCGAAGGCGTGGCCGAGCTCGTGGATCAGCACGAGGCCCATCGGCTCGTCGGTCGGGAAGTCGTAGGCGAACGGGTACTGACCGGCGTACGCCATGTTCATCGTGACGCCGGGCTGCTTGATGTCCAGGACGATCTTGTTGGTGGACCTGCGTCGCGCCGGAGCCAGGCGGCCCGGTCCGCCGCGGCCGACGGCCTCGACCAGCTCGGGGTAGTCGTTCTGGTGCGCCCAGGCGATCACCATGTCGGTGCCCTTCGGGTAGCGCTTGTCGTCCAGCGGCACCGCCGAGGTCGTGCCGACGTACTTGGCCTTGAACCCGGTCGCCCGCTCGAGTCGGGTCACGGCCTCCTGGGTGAAGGCGATGGCCGCCTCGCCGGCGTAGCCGGTGTTGACGCGGTACTTGATGGTGTCGCACGGGTCCCACTGGAAGTTGTAGCCCTTGTGGCTCATCCGCAGGTAGGACGAGCGGGACCCGCGCGGGACCCACGACGTCGTGACCGTGAACTTCTTGGTCTTGAACACCTTCGCCTTGTCACGCCGCGCCTGCGGCACCACGACGCGGACCTTGTGGGCGCCGTACCAGTCGAGGGTCCCGGTGATGGTGAACGTGCCCTTCTTCTTGGTCTTCGACTTGTCGATGGTGTGCCAACCGTCGGACCACTTGACCTGGAGCTGCACCTTGCGGCCCTTGCGGCCGCTGGCCTTGCCGGAGATCGAGTAGCCGGACGTGCCGGCGACCCACGACGTGACGCCGTAGTCGACCTTGCCCTTGGTGCGGTCCTTGCCGGCGTGGGCCGGGGCGCTGCCGAAGCTGGTGAGGAGCAGGCTCAGCACGGCCACCATGGCCAGCGAGCTGATGCGAGAGGGACGAGTCATGGGAAACCTTTGAGAGAAGTGGAGTGCTCCATGCTCGTGCCCACTGCGTCACTCTCCAAACCCGCGAGGGACAGGTCGCGTCGCCTGCGATTCCGTTCAGCCTGTCCGCGCCGGAGGTGCAGGTCAGGACCAGTCCCGACCCACGAGGTCGGCGACCGAGTCCACGACGTCGACTGCCCCGGCCGCGGACAGCTCGTGGGCGGAGAAGCCGCCGGTCAGGACCGCCACACAGGACATGCCGGACCGGATTGCTGCCTCCACGTCCCACGTCGTGTCGCCCACCATCAGGCCGCGCGTGCCACCAGCCTTCTCCAGGGCGACGTCGAGGAGGTCGGGAGCCGGCTTGGACTGCTCGACGTCGTCCGCGGACGTGACGGCGTCGACGTCGTCCGCGCTCACCTGTAGGAGATCCAGCGCCATCGCCGTGAAGCGCTCCATCCCCGACGACGCCAGCGCGACGCGTAGGCCCTGGCGCCGCAGCTCCACGATCAGGTCTCGCGCGCCCGGCACGACGGCCACCTCGTCGAACACCGCGGCGTACTCCTGCTCCCATCGCGAGCGCAGGTCGTCGCCGTGCACCTCCTCGCCGGCCGCACCGAGCACGTGTGTGACGAGCTTGTCCCCGCCCAGGCCGATGGCCCGGTGCACGCGCACCCAGGACGGCTTCTCGGAGACGGAGCGGAAGGCGCGCGACCATGCCAGTGCGTGGAGGAACGTGGAGTCGACGAGAGTGCCGTCTACGTCCAGAAGGATGGTGTCAGGGGTAGGGGTCACCAGCCCATGATGGGAAGCATGACGCGATTCGGCTACACCCTCATGACGGAGCAGAGCGGACCGAAGGACCTGGTCACCTGGGCCGTCGGTGCCGAAGAGGCTGGCTTCGACTTCGAGGTCAGCAGCGATCACTACTTCCCGTGGTTGAAGGCGCAGGGACATGCGCCGTACGCCTGGAGCGTGCTCGGTGCGGTCGCCCAAGCGACGCAGTCCGTCGAGCTGATGACCTACGTGACCTGTCCGACCATCCGCTACCACCCCGCCGTGGTTGCCCAGAAGGCCGCCACGATGCAGCTGCTTGCCGACGGCCGCTTCACCCTCGGTCTCGGCTCGGGGGAGAACCTGAATGAGCACGTCGTCGGCCAGGGCTGGCCAGCGATCGACACTCGCCAGGAGATGCTGGAGGAGGCGATCCACATCATCCGGCGGCTGCACGAGGGCGGTCTCGTCGACCACCGGGGGGAGTTCTTCGACGTGGCGTCCGCGCGGATCTGGGACCTTCCCGAGGGTGGCGTACCGCTGGCCGTGGCGGTGTCGGGCGACGTCGGGCTGGAACGACTGGCGCCGTTGTGCGACCACCTCATCGGCGTGGAGCCGAAGGCCGAGCTGATCTCGGGGTGGAACGAGGCCGGCGGTCCGCAGATCGGGGCCGGAGGTGCCAGGGCCATCGGTCAGCTGCCCATCTGCTGGGACCCCGATCGCGACACCGCCGTGAAGCGCGCGCACGAGCAGTTCCGCTGGTTCGCCGGCGGATGGGCGACGAACGCCGACCTCCCCACCACTGCCGGGTTCGCAGGCGCCACCCAGTTCGTCCGGGAGGAGGACGTGGCGGACACCATCCCCTGCGGGCCCGACCTCGACCAGGTCGTCGAGGCGGTCCGGGAATACGTCGACGCGGGCTACACCGACGTGGCGATCGTCCAGGTCGGCGGCGACCACCAGGGCGAGTTCCTCGAGACGGCAGCCCGGCCGTTGCTGGCGAAGCTGCGCGAGATCGGCTGACCAAGGCTCCCTGACGGGAGTGAGTCAGGTGCCGACGGGGTGGCGGTGGCGTGTTCCGACGTCCCTCCTGCACCCGGGATACTTGGCGCCGTGACGACCCCGAGTGAGCGACAGCCGAGAGCACCGCAGCCGGGGGCAGAGGCACTGTCCGAGCCGCTGCGGTCTCGCTGGAGCCCGAGCGTGTACGACGACGCGCACACCCTCACCGGCCCGGAGATCGACCAGCTGCTGGCCGCTGCGCAGTGGGCGCCCTCCGCCGGCAACTCCCAGCCCTGGATCCTCTTCGTCTGCGAGCGGGGCTCGCCCAACCATGCCCGCCTCGTGGCGCGACTGAGCAGGGGCAACTCCGGTTGGGTGCCGCGGGCGTCGGTCGTCTTCGTCACCGCAGCACACGTGCGGACGGGGACGGAGGCTGATGCTCCCGCCTACAGCGACTACGCGCTCTACGACGTCGGCCAGGCCGCCGCGCACCTCACCCTGCAGGCCCGGACGATGGGCCTCCACACCCACCAGTTCGCCGGCTTCGACCACGAGGCGCTGGCCGTGGACCTGGCGCTTCCCGGCACGCACCTGCTGCTGACCGGCATCGCAGTCGGCCGGCAGGGTGATCCGACCGACGTCGACGAGCGGACCGCCGCGCGCGACCACAAGGTGCGCGAGCGTCGCGCGGTCGCCGAGATCGCGCGCGCGGGGACCTGGACGGAGCCGTGGGCGGTGGGACACCAGTGAGGATGTCCCGCTCCAGCATCGTGCTCATCCTCGTGGTGGTCGCGCTGGTGAACATGCCTCTGGTGCTCGCCACCTGGACGCGGTCCTCGGTGGAGCGCAACGGCGTGGAGGTCCAGGCAGAGATCAACGAGACGAAGAACCTCGGGACCTCGAGGGAGCCGAGCTGGTGGTTGAGCTACACCCTGCCGGAGTCCATCGACCCCGAGCAGGCCAGATGGTCGGCGGAGGTCGACGCTGCGACGTACGAGGAGGCCGAGCGGGACGGCACGGTCGCCGTGACTGCGGTCGAGGGCGAGCCGGAGAGCGCCATCGTGGCCGGCGAGGTCCGCAGCTCGACCGCGCTGGTCGGCACCCTGGTCGCCGACGCGGTCATGCTGGCGTGGGGGAGCCTCCTGTGGCGTTCTCGGGGCGGGAGGGTCCGCGAGGTGATGACCCTCGAGGCGCTCGAGGACGTCGCGCCCGCTGTCGGCGGTGGCTCGTGGGAGGACCTGGTCGACGGGACCGTCCGGGTGCGGGGCGTCGTGCTCGAGGCCGACCAGCACGAGGTGCTGCTGGAGCTCGGGGACCGGCTGGTGCGAGTCGTCCTGGACGGTCATGCCGGCGCGGTCGACGTCCAGCAAGGCGCCCAGGTGCGGGCGCGGCGCGCGAACAACCCGAACGGGCCCACCAATCCGGCAACCCGCTGACGACGAAGGCCAGACATGACGACGATCAACGACTTCTCCGCGCCCGCCATCGACGGGACCGCGACGGACCTGTCGGCATACGCCGGGAAGGTGGTGCTGGTGGTCAACACCGCCTCGAACTGTGGCTTCACGCCCCAGTACAAGGGACTCCAGGAGCTGCAGGACAAGTACGGCGCCGACGGCTTCACCGTGCTGGGCTTCCCGTGCGATCAGTTCGGCCACCAGGAGCCCGGGGCTGACGACGAGATCGCGTCCTTCTGCGAGCGCAACTTCGGTGTCGACTTCCCGCTCTTCTCCAAGGTGGAGGTCAACGGTGACGGCGCGCACCCGCTCTTCGTGTGGCTGCGCAAGCAGAAGGGCGGCCTGCTGGGCGGCAAGATCCGGTGGAACTTCACCAAGTTCCTGATCGCTCGTGACGGGACGGTCATCTCCCGGCACGCGCCCGCCACGGACCCGACCAAGCTGGCCGACCAGATCGAGAAGGCACTCAGCGGCGGGGGTCGTCGGCGCAAGGCGTCCTAGCCGCCGGCCGGACGTACTTGCCCGTAACCCACGCCGGGGAGGAAGGTGCGGGCATGGCCGCCACAGCTTCCTCCTACTCGATCACCATGCGACTGCACACCGCGCCCGACCACGGCGTGGTGGGCACCGTCGCCACGACCGTGGCGAGCGGGGGCGGGATCGTCACGGCCATCGACGTCGCGGAGTCGCGCCACGACCGGCTGGTCGTGGACCTCACCTGCTCCGCGGTCGACCAGACCCACTCCGAGCAGCTGGTGGCCGCGGTCGAGGCGATCGAGGGGGTGCAGGTCCACAAGGTCTCCGACCGGACCTTCCTGCTCCACATCGGCGGCAAGATCCGGGTCGAGTCGAAGGTCCCGCTGAAGACCCGCGACGACCTGTCGATGGCCTACACCCCCGGCGTGGGGCGGGTCTCGATGGCGATCCACGAGAATCCCGAGGACGTACGCCGCCTGACCATCAAGGGCAACTCGGTCGCGGTCGTGACCGACGGCTCCGCCGTGCTCGGCCTGGGCAACATCGGCCCCGGCGCGGCACTGCCGGTGATGGAGGGCAAGGCCGCCCTCTTCAAGCGGTTCGCCGACATCGACGCCTGGCCGATCTGCCTGGCGTCGCAGGACACCGACGAGATCGTGCGCGCGGTGGAGATGATCGCCCCCGGGTTCGGCGGGATCAACCTCGAGGACATCGCGGCGCCACGATGCTTCGAGATCGAGCGCCGCCTGCGCGAGTCGCTCGACATCCCCGTCTTCCACGACGACCAGCACGGCACCGCCATCGTCGTCCTGGCCGCGCTGACCAACGCCCTGCGGGTGGTCAAGAAGCAGCTCCCCGACGTGCGGATCGTGGTGTCCGGGGGAGGGGCGGCTGGTACGGCGATCGTGACCCTCCTGCTCGCGGCGGGGGCCGGCGATGTGGTGGTCGTCGACCGTCATGGAGCGCTTGTCGGCTCCGACGAGACCCTGGCACCGGCGCAGGCCGAGCTCGCCCGGGCCACGAACCCACGCGGGGTCACCGGGTCGTTGCACGAGGTGCTGCGCGGCGCTGATGTCTTCGTCGGCGTGAGCGCGCCCGGTGTCCTGGACGCCGAGTGGATCGCCGACATGGCCGACGACGCCGTCGTGTTCGCCCTCGCGAACCCCGACCCCGAGGTGGACCCCGCAGCCGCGGCGAAGTATGCCGCCGTGGTGGCCAGCGGACGCTCGGACTACCCCAACCAGATCAACAACGTCCTGGCCTTCCCCGGCGTCTTCCGCGGGCTGCTCGATGCACGCGCCGAGGACGTGACCGTCGACATGCTGCTGCGCGCGGCCGACGCCCTCGCGAAGGTCGTGAGCGACGAGGAGCTCCACCCGTCCTTCATCATCCCGAGCGTCTTCCACCCCGACGTCGCCAAGCGGGTCGCGTCCGCGATCAGCGGCAAGGCGCCCACCACGCCGACGGCTGGGGACACCTCACCCGTCTGACTCTCTAGGGTGGTGCCCGGAAGCGACCGCTGGGGCCGCTTCGAGAACGGGGAGACGCCATGACCAACGACGGCACCAGCACGCCTGATCCTTACCGCGAGCCCAACTACGGCACCACGCCTGACCCGTACGGCCAGCCCAACGTCCACGGGCAGTACCCCGACCACGGGGCGCCGACCGGCCCGGTCGAGCAGCCCTCGTCGATCACGACGGCCGTGATGCTCATGCGTATCGGTGCCCTGCTGTCGCTGCTCAGCCTGCTCTCGGCGTTGCTGTTCCGCGACGCCATGCGCGACACCGTCACGGAGTCGCTGCGCAAGACCGACCCCAACGTGTCCTCCGCCACCATCGATGCCGCCTTGGCGATCGGTCTCGGCCTGGCGGTCGTCTTCGGCCTGCTCGGGGTCGGACTGTGGCTGTGGATGGCCAGTGCCAACGGCAAGGGCCACTCCTGGGCGCGCATCGTGGCCACCATCTTCTTCGCCATCTCGGTCCTCTCGACCCTGGCCAGCCTCGCCCAGCCGCAGCCGGGCCTGCAGCGCATCCTCGGCCTGGCCGGCCTCGTTCTCGGCGCCGTGATCATGGTCCTGCTCTGGAAGAAGGAGTCCACGGCCTACTACAACGCGACGACGGCCTCACGGGTGATGCGCTGACCCGCGCGGTCAGCCGCAGTACTCACGCTCCGGGGCCACCAGAACCTCTCGCCAAGCGCAAACGCCAGGGCGGGCACGAGGACCGTCCGCACGATCAGGGTGTCGAGCAGCACCCCGATGCAGATGATCGTGCCGAGTTGCGCCAGCACCACGAGCGACAGCACGCCGAGCACGGAGGAGACGGCCGCCAGCAGGATGCCCGCGCTGGTGATCACCCCGCCCGTGGACGTCAGCGCCCGCAGCATGCCGCCGCGAGCGCCGTACCGCGGAGCCTCCTCGCGAGCCCGCGTCACGAGGAAGATGTTGTAGTCCACGCCGAGCGCCACCAGGAACAGGAAGGCGAGCAGCGGCACCCCCGAGTCGAGCGCCTCGAAGCCCAGCGGTCCGGTGAAGATCCACCACGAGAGGCCCATGCTTGCGGCGTACGTCGCCAGCACGGTCGCCACCAGGAGCAACGGGGCCACGATCGAGCGCAGCAGGACGAAGAGCGCCCCCAGCACCAGCGCGAGGATCAGCGGCAGGATGAGCAGGCGGTCGCGAGCGGCGCTGCTCGCCTGGTCGATCGCACTCGCCTCGGTGCCGGTGACGTGGGTGTCGTCGAAGGACTCCACCGCCTCGCGCAGTGCCTCGATCGTCGAGCGTGCCTCGTCGATGCCGGAGCCCGTGCTCAGCACCGCATCGATCTGCGCGATGCCGGCGCCCTGCTGGGTGATCCGGGCGACGTCCACGCCGCTCACGCCGGCGACCGCCTCCCGGACCCTGTCGGGGTCGTCCTCGGTCAGCACCTGGGTCGGGTCGGAGACCCCTGCGGGAAGCGACTCGCCCAGGCGCTCGGCGGCAGCGATGGCCTCCGGCTCGACGAGGAACTGGGCGGCCTGGTCCAGGCCGGTGTCGATGCTGCACGCCGAGCGCCATCGCTGCCAGCAGCACCGACGTCCCGGCCACGAAGGCAACGGGCCACCCGCTCGCCGACCTTGTGCCAGAAGGAGTCGGTGTCCACCAGGGCGGGATCGCCGACGTTCGGGATCCGGGGCCAGAACACCCAACGGCCGAACAGCACCAGGACAGCCGGCAGGACGACCAGCACGAAGGCCGCCGCGATGACGACGCCGATCGCGCACGCGAGGCCGAGCCCGCGGGTGGTCGACACGACCGACAGCGACAGGGTCAACAGACCGAGGACGACGGTGGTCGCGCTGGCCAGGACGGCCTCCGCGGTGCGGCGTACGGCGACGCTCATCGCCACCCGCCGTTCCGCGTAGGTCCGGAGCTCGTCGCGGTAGCACGAGATCAGCAGCAGGGCGTAGTTGGTGCCGGCTCCGAAGACGAGGACGGACAGATCCCCACCGTCGACTCGTCCCACGCGACGTCGAGGGCGGCCATCACCTGGGTGGCCAGAACGGCAGCGAGCCGGTCGGCGGTCCCGACGACGATGAGCGGGACCAGCCCCAGCACCGGGCTGCGGTAGGTGATCAGGAGCAACAGGGCCACCACCCCGGCGGTCACGAGCAGCAGGTTGGTGTCGGCGTCCTAGGAGCTCGCCCGCGAGGAGACGAGCGCGGCCCCGATGATGCCGGCCGCGTTGCGCAGCTGGGCGGCCACGATCGGCGTCTCGATGTCGAGCAGTGGGAGGAACGCGTCGCTGGACTTGCTCACTCCGCCACCGACCACGAACAGCTCGGGGGAGAAGAGCCGCTCGACCGCCCGGTAGTAGGTCGTCAGCCGCTCGGCCCAGTCCTCCCAGGACAGCTGCTCCTTCTCCCGGACGGAGTTGGCGGCGCGCGACTCGGCGTTGAAGCCCTCGATCTCCAGGTGTCCCAGCTCGGAGTTGGGGACGAGGACGCCGTTGTGGATCAGCGCGGAGCCGATGCCCGTGCCGAGCGTGGTGACGATGACCAGACCTCGCTGACCCTTCGCTGCGCCGTACTCCACCTCGGCCAGGCCCGCTGCGTCGGCGTCGTTGACGACGTGCACCTCGCGACCCAGGGCGGCGGTGAAGACGGCATCGGCGTCGGTGTTGATCCAGGCCGGATCGATGTTCGCGGCCGAGTGGACGATGCCGTGGCGGACGACGCCGGGGACAGTGACGCCGACCTGGGACGTCGAGGCGGGGAAACGTCCGACGAGCTCGGCGAAGACCTCGGCGACCGCGTCGGGGGTGGCCGGCTGCGGGGTCTGGATCTTCTCGCGGTTGCTGGCGAGATCACCGGCGCCCAGGTCGACGACGGCCGCCTTGATGCCGGTGCCGCCGAAGTCGATGCCGATCGGGTGGTCGTTGCTCATGGGAGCAGCCTGCCTGAGCCGCGTCTGCCGTGTCACCGGGGGTCTGCCAACTTGACAAAGCACTGACTATTGTCAAATCAGTGTACAAACCCTATGGTCTTGTAAACGTCCCCAGCAGGAAGGCCAGTCCCGTGAGCCTCAGCGACTCGATGAGTGGCACAGTCCCAGCCGGATCGACCGACGGTTGGAAGGACAAGAAGCGTTTTCTGTGGCTGATCGGCCTGGTGGTGCCGAGCCTGGCCTTCGTCGGCGTCGGGCTCCACGTGCTGACCGGCTGGGGCGTGTGGTTCTGGATCGGGCCGGTCGTGGTGCTCGTGATCGTCCCCGTGATCGACCTCGTCGCCGGACTCGACCGCTCCAACCCACCGGACGACGTGATCGAGGCATTGGAGAACGACAGGTACTACCGCTGGATCACCTACCTCTTCCTGCCGATCCAGTACGTCGGCTTCGTCGGTGCCTTCTACCTCCTCGCAAACCCGGAGGTGATCGGCGGGCTCTCGATTCCGGACAAGATCGGGATGGCGATCTCCATCGGGTGCATCGGCGGCATCGGCATCAACACCGCCCACGAGCTCGGTCACAAGAAGGAGGCCAACGAACGCTGGCTCTCCAAGATCGCCCTCGCCCAGGTCGCCTACGGTCACTTCTACATCGAGCACAATCGCGGCCACCACGTCCGGGTCGCCACCCCCGAGGACCCGGCCAGCAGCCGGCTGGGCGAGAACTTCTACCAGTTCTGGCCGCGGACGGTCTTCGGCTCACTGAAGTCCGCGTGGCGCATCGAGAAGCGTCGGTACGCCCGCAAGAAGCAGCACCCGTTCCAGCTCGGCAACGACGTGCTCAATGCCTGGTTGATGACCGCGGTCCTGTGGGGCGCGATGATCGCCTGGCTCGGGATCGAGATTGCGCCGTACCTCGTGCTGCAGGCGATCGTCGGCTTCTCCCTCCTCGAGGTCGTCAACTACATGGAGCACTACGGGATGCTGCGCCAGAAGGTCGGCATCGGCGAGCGCCAGCGCTACGAGCGGGTGCTGCCGAGCCACTCCTGGAACTCGAACAACATCGCGACCAACGTGCTGCTCTACCACCTCCAGCGGCACAGCGACCACCACGCGAACCCGACGCGGCGCTACCAGGCGCTGCGCGACTTCGAGGAGTCCCCGGTGCTCCCGACGGGCTACGCCGGGATGATCATCCTGGCGATCGTGCCGCCGATCTGGCGTCGGGTGATGGACCCGCGGGTCGTCGCCCACTTCGGTGGTGACGTCACCCTGGCCAACGTCAGCCCTCGCAAGCGCGCCGCCTACCTCGAGCGCTACCCCGCCCCGACGGCGGCCGAGCGGAAGGCCGCCGAGGACGCCACGCCCGGCCTGCTCGCCGCCGAGGTGCTCACCGCTCGATGCCCCGGTTGCTCCTACGTCTACGAGGTCGCTGCCGGTGACGAGCACGAGGGCTTCGCCGCCGGCACGGCGTGGGCGGACATCCCCGCCGACTGGTGCTGCCCCGACTGCGGCGTGCGGGAGAAGTTCGACTTCGTCGTCCTGGATCCTTCGGCCAGGCAG
>NZ_JAOPXV010000183.1 GCF_025964975.1 Nocardioides sp. | reverse complement strand
AGGTCTCCACCCATCCCGAGGATGAGGACCGGGATGGACAGCACGACACCAACCCAGAACCGGCGGGTCATGTCAGCGAGTTCTGCGTTCGGGGCGGAGTCCGCTGTGACCAGGGCGGGCTCCAGCGCCATTCCGCAGATGGGGCACGAACCGGGTCCGGGCTGGCGGATTTCGGGGTGCATGGGGCACGTGTACTCAGCCACCTCCGCGCCAGGCGGAACCTCAGCCGCATCGTGCGCCGCGTGGTCCTGGTGGTTGTGGTCAGCGTGCCCGGCGTACTGGTCGGGGTTGGCCTCGAACTTCGACTGGCAGCCTGCGGAGCAGAAGTGGAACGTCTCCCCCTCGTGCGCTGCCGTCAGGGTGCTCGTCGCGGGGTTCACGTCCATGCCGCACACCGGGTCCTTGACCGTGGGTATGGGGCGGGCTTCGTGGTGGTTCGAGTGGCTGGCCATCATCTGAGCATACCCCCATGGGGTATATAGTCAAGGGCCAGACGGATCAGGCGGAGGACCGACGCTGTCGGGATCTTTCCCAACCGCAATGCCATCGTCCGGCTCGTCGGCGCAGTGCTCGGCGAACAGACCGACGAATGGGCCGAAGGGCGCCGCTACCTCGGACTCGACGTCCTGGCCCGCTGCCGCATGACCTCGTCCCCAACACCGAACCCCACATAGGAACTCACGACATGCCCGCACTCACCGCCTAACCCCCGCCCACAGGATCACGCAGCGCTACACCACTCCCGGGGACTCGACCAGCCCCACCCGCCCCACCATCCCAGGGCCGGTTGGGCGACACGTCGAGCAAGCGTCGTGATCCGCTCCGTTTTCTGAGAAGACCCACGGGATCCGGCGGCACACCGTAGCGTCGCGACCCGACAAGGGAGAACCATGCGCTTCAGCCTCGCCACCGCCGCAGTAGTCCTGGCCGTCCTGGCCACCGGCTGCGACGCCAGCAACGTCGACGCCCCGAAGGAGCAGATCGAGGCCCCCAGGTTCGCGGACCTGAGCGAAGACGAGTTCCGCGTCGGCTACCTGAAGTTCTACAGCGAGTCCAAGGGCGTCGGGGTCATTTCGATGCCCTCCGGTGAAGACGTCCCGATGCACCGCGAGGCGATCGACGATCCGAGCGGCACCATCGAAGCGGGTCAGTACGTCCAGTACGTCTATTTCGTGTCTCCGACAGGGCCCAGGGCGCTGCACGTGAGGCCCATGGGCTAGCGATCGTTGATCGCTCGCCGCAAGACCGACAGGCCACCGACTCGAAGGACCCCTGAGATTGCGATCGACCGTGCAACACGCCATCGCCGCCGCGGCGCTGACCGTCCTGGCCACCGGCTGCGGCTCGGACACCGCCAGCACCCGGACCGCTGACGAAGCTCCGTCGCCTCCTGCGAAGTTCGCTGACGTGACCCCGGGCGGCGAACGAGGAACCGTCGAGTTCTACGACGACGGCAAGGGCATCGGCCTCATCGTGACCGACGAGGGCAAGGAGATCACGGTGTACCGGCGCCAGATCGCCGAGGCCGGCAGCGTCCTGTCCGAAGGTCAGCGCGTCCGCTTCGAGGTTGTCCTGGGCAACCGCGCTCCCGAGCTCATGAACGTGACAGTCATCGAAGGCGCCTCGATCGTCCCGTTCGTCGGGTCGGACGGACTCGGAAGCACCGTCGGCACCGTCAAGTGGTTCAACGACTCCAAGGGCTTCGGCTTCATCGCGACCGAGGACGGCGAGGACATCTTCGTGCACTTCGAGTCGGTCGACGAGCCCGGCGGTATCTCCGAGGGCCAACGCGTCCGGTTCGACGTGGTGCAGGGGGACAAGGGCCCGCAAGCGACCAGGGTGACGCTCGCCGGCGAGTAGGCGACCACCCCGGCCGCCAGCACGCCGCCGCACACCACCCAGCCTTGACCGACGCCGACTCCCGAGACACGGCCGGCTCGGGTTCGTCCCGCACGCGTCAAGCGCGGCGGTCAGCGCTGGCTGACCGGGACCGCCTGGTCGCGGCGTTGAGCGGTCGATCCCAGCCCGTTCGTCATCGCCCACAGGACTGCCTGGCTCCGACTGTTGACACCGATCTTGCGATAGGCGGTCCGGATGTAGGACTTGACCGAGTTGGGGGAGAGCGTCATCCGCTCGGCCACTTCGCGGTTGGAGAATCCGCCAGCGATCAGCGAGAGGGCTTCGGCCTCCCGGGGTGTGAGCCCCTCGTCCCGGCCGGGCCAGCCGACGCCGCTCGAGGAGCTCTGTTGGCCGGGAGCAACGATGACGCGACCCGCCTGGATGGCTTCGAGCGCAGACACCAGGGCCCCCGCAGGCAGACTCTTGGACAGGTAGCCGCTGGCGCCGTGCCGAATCCACTCGCCGGCCGACCACGGCTGGAAGTTCCAGGTGTAGACCGCGACCTTGGCCACGCGGGGATCGTCCCGAAGGCCGCCGATCCGAACATGTGCGTCCTGGGGGTGCGCGGACGTGTCGTACAACGCGATGTCGAAAGGACCAGGTGCTGCCAGGTCGCTGACGTGGTGTGCAGCGCCGAGGCCACGCAACATGGATGACAGTCCATGCGCTACCAGCTCGTCGGCGTGAGCGAGGGCAAGGCGCAGCGCCAAGAACTCGACCTTCCGTGCGGGTGACTCGTGCCAAGCTAGTGGCTCGTGCCAGAACAGTGAGGCGTGCCGTTGCTTGACACTTCTGTTTCGGGAGCGACGGAGGCCGCCGGCGAAACCGTTTACATTGTAATCAGATCAGGGGCGCTGTGACCAAGGCTGGGGCGCGATCAAGCGGTGCGTGTCGGCCGCTGGATCAAGCGCCTTCGGCGGCGATGAGGTAGCCGTCGCCGCTGCGTTGGAGCTGCAGTGTCACCGACTCGCTCACCGCGCTGCCGTCCGTCCGGACGTAGTCGACATCGTAGGTGACGGTCAGCGTCTTCGGATTCACCACGATGTTCCTGGGCGTCGCCGAGGCGATGGTCTGCCAGTAGCCGCTGTATCTCGCGAAACCATTGGACGCCGCCTGGAACCCCGGGGTGAGCATCTCGAAGCTCGCCGCCTGGTCGTTCGGGGCCGTGGCGAGGTAGGTCGTGATGAACGCCGCGACGTCCCGCCGGGTCTCGGCTGCGGGGTTCGCCGGCGGGGCCGTCGTGGTCTCCTCCCCGGTCGGCTCGGTCGGAGGCTCCTCCGTCGGTTCCTCCGTGGGTTCTTCCGAAGTGTCCGTCGTGGGCGCCTGCGAGGTCGGCTCGTCCGCCGCGGGCGGATCGTCGTCGTCGGAGGTGAACATCAGCACCGAGAAGACGATCGCCGCGACTGCGGCCAGGGCCAGCGCTGCGAACCAGGGCCACCGGGACCGGTCGTCTCGGGAGTCGTCCGTGTCGTAGGCCGCCGGCGCGGACACGGCTGAGGCGACGGGTGCGGGGGCCGGGGCGGGTACGGGGGAGACGGGCGGGACAGCCACGACCGGAGGCACGGTGGGGAGCACCTCGGTGCTGTACTCGGGATCGTTGTCGAGAACCGCGGTCGACGTCACACCGGCAGCGGTGGGGTCCAGCTTCAGCTCGGCCAACCGGTCGCGCACCCGCTCCATGGACCACCGGTCCGAGGGCTCCCTGGTCATGGTGGCCTCGAGCAGCTCCGCGAACCCGCCGGCGTCGGGGACGCGCGGCGGCTCCTCGTGCACGATCTTGTAGAGCCCACCGATGAGGTTGTCGCTCACGTCGTACGGCGGCTTGCCGGTCAGTGCGTGGAAGAGCGTCGCTCCGAGTGACCACACGTCTGCGGCCGCCCCCGCGCCCGTTCCTGACGCCACCTCGGGTGCGAGGTAGGCGGGGGAGCCGGTGACCAGACCGGTCTGGGTCAGGCTGGCATCAGCCTGCGCCCGCGCGATCCCGAAGTCGGTGAGCTTGGCCCGGCCCTCCTCGGTCACCATGATGTTGGAGGGCTTCACGTCCCGGTGCATGATCCCGGCCCGGTGGGCCGCTGCCAACGCGTCGGCGACCTGCCACATGATGCTGGCGGCCGTGGCGTGGTCCAGGGGGCCGGAGTCACGGATGCGCTCGGCGAGCGACTTGCCGTTGACGTACTCCATGACCAGCCACTTCTGGTCGCCCTCCTCGACGAGGTCGAAGACCGAGACGACGTGCGGGTGATTGAGGGTCGCGGCGAGGCGAGCTTCGCGTTCGGCGCGTGCGAGATCGGGCATGGTCGCGCCGGGCAGCATGCCGATCTTCTTGATCGCGACTTCGCGACCGAGGACCTCGTCGCGGGCGAGGTGGACGGCACCCATGCCTCCGCGACCGATCTCGCGACCCAGGGTGTACCTGCCAGCGATCAACGTCCGTGCCTCTCAAGTCGG
>NZ_JAOPXV010000178.1 GCF_025964975.1 Nocardioides sp. | reverse complement strand
TCAAGACCCTGCCCCTCGTCTTCGACGAGCCACGCGGCCGCAAGAAGCCGCCGCGCCACCTCGCCGACCTCGACGAAGCCGGCCGCAAGGACCTGCTGACCGAGATGGGGCTGCCCGGCTTCCGCGCCACGCCGCTCTCCCACCACTACTTCGGGCGCCTCGCCGACGATCCCGCCGAGATGACGGACCTGCCGGCCGGGCAGCGCGACGAGCTCGTCAGTGCCCTGCTCCCGCACCTCATGACACCGCTGCGCACGCTCGAGGCCGACAAGGGCACGACCCGCAAGACGCTCTGGAAGCTCTTCGACGGCGCCCTCGTCGAGTCCGTGCTGATGCGCTACCCCGACCGCGCGACCGTGTGCGTCTCCAGCCAGGCCGGTTGCGGCATGGCCTGCCCGTTCTGCGCCACCGGCCAGGGCGGTCTCCAGCGCAACATGTCCACGGCCGAGATCGTCGAGCAGGTCGTCGCCGGCGCCCGGTCGATGGCCCGGGGCGAGGTCGCCGGCGGACCGGGACGCGTGTCCAACGTGGTGTTCATGGGCATGGGCGAGCCGCTCGCCAACTACAAGGCCGTGATCGGGGCCGTACGCCGCCTCGTGGACCCCAGCCCCGCGGGCCTGGGCATGAGCGCCCGCGGCATCACCGTGTCGACCGTCGGCCTGGTGCCGCGCATCAGGCAGCTCACCGACGAGGGAATCCCGGTGACGCTGGCGCTGAGCCTGCACGCGCCCGACGACGAGCTCCGCAACGAGCTGGTGCCGATCAACACCCGCTTCTCGGTCGCCGAGACCGTGGAGTCGGCGTGGGACTACGCCGCCAAGACCAAGCGCCGCGTGTCGATCGAGTACGCCATGATGCGCGGGATCAACGACCAGGCCTGGCGTGCCGACCTCCTCGGCGACGTCCTCAACTCGTACGGCGACTGGGGCTGGGTGCACGTCAACCTCATCCCGCTCAACCCCACTCCGGGCTCCAAGTGGACGGCCAGCGACCCCAAGGACGAGCGCGAGTTCGTGCGCCGGCTCGAGGCCAAGGGCATCTCCACCACGGTCCGCGACACCCGCGGCCGGGAGATCGACGGCGCCTGCGGGCAGCTCGCCGCGTCCGAGTAGGACCGGCGTCAGCGCACTCGGTCCGGCTTGCGCCGGACGGCAGGGACAGCCACTGTCATCGCTGTCCTGACCAACTCCGTCGCGTGGTCGGGGTCGACGCTGAGTCGCCGGGGCCATCCCCGAGGCAAAGGTGGGGGTCGGACCAGGGCCGATCCCGATGGTGAAGACGCTGCGCCGGGCGCAGGCTGTTCCTACCAGCCGATCGATCCAGAGGACACACCATGAACGACATCCGCACCACCCTGGCCCAGCAGGGCCTCATCCGCTCGGGAGAGGACGGGATCCTGGGTGGTGTCTGCGCCGGCCTGGGCCGTCGGTTCGGCCTGACGCCGTGGATCTCCCGCTTGGTCTTCGTGCTGCTGCTCATGGTCGTGCCCGGCAGCCAGCTGCTCATCTACCCGGTGCTGTGGATCCTCATGCCGACCGAGGAGCAGGCCGCCGCCGCTCCCGGGTCCTCGGTTCCGTCCCCGACCGCCTGAGCCTCACCGCCATGGAGATTACTCTGAGCAGGAGCGCGTACGCCGGTCAGCTCGAGGCCCGCGCTCGTGAAGCGCAGTGCTGCGAGTCCTTCGCGCGCTGCGCGGACTGCCGGGCGAAGCGCGACGAGATCCGCGCTGCGCGACGGGATGCGCTCATCCACTGCGTGTCCCTCAATCGGCCGCGGCGACTGCGCTGACCTCAGCGGTTCCTGCCCCGGGCTGCCACGACCCAGCGGTCCACGACGATGTCGTCCTCGACGACGGCGACCTCGTCGAGGAGGTTCATGGTGAGGCACACGTGGTTCGGTATCAGCCGGATCTGCTCGCCGAGGGCGGGCATGCGCCCTTCGTCCGGCCACCGGACGGTGGCGTGGTGCTCGGACAGAGCTGTGACCCGTGCGCCCTGGGCCTCGAGGACCCGCCCGTAGCCCGTGGTCCAAGCCGGCCGGTCGCTGCCCAGCACCTTGCTGCCCGCGTTCGCGATGAGCTCCCGCGATTCCACCCGCTGACTCACGACAGTGGTTGCGACCGACAGGGCGATGTCGTCCCAGCCGCAGCGTCCCAGCTCGAACTGCTGGGCGTCACCCAGCGCGTACACACCTGGGCGGACCTCGGTGACGTGGTCGGGTGAGCTGAACGCGACGGACGGACTCGACCCACCACTCGCGTGGCGGATGTCGTGGCCCGCGGCCCTCAACCGCGCCGCCACCGAGGACAGCGCCTCTCCTTCTTGCCTCGCAGCGTCCTTCGCCTGGCCCGGCAGGTAGCCGTGCCCGGGGAAGGTGAAGACCCCTGTCAGCCCCAGGCCGGTGCCGTCAGCGATCCGGTCCTCCTCGACCGAGCCGGGACGGACCCCGCTGCGGTGGTGGCCCGAGTCGACCTCCACCCACGCCTCGATGCGCGACGCCGAGGCACCCAGGTGCTGGGCGAGGTTGGCGGCGCCCTCCGGTGAGTCCACGCCGACGGTGATCGTGGCCCGCTCGACCAGCGCTTGCAGCCTGCGCCCGATCTCAGAGGTGGCCCAGAGGGGGTAGGCGATCAGGACGTCCGTCGCGCCGTCGGCGACGAAGACCTCCGCCTCACCGACCGTGGCCACCGTCAGGCCCACGGCACCCGCAGCAAGCTGTGACCGGGCGATCTCCAGCACCTTGTGGGTCTTCACGTGCGGCCGCAGTCCGATGCCGGCACTGGCGGTCGCGTCTGCCATCCGGGCGATGTTGGCATCGAGTCGCGCCCGGTGGATCAGGACCTCGGGCGTTGCGACGTCCACGGACATGGCCTGAGTGTGCCGTACGGTGGCCCGTTGCGTGATCCGAGATGCGCCGGCGTCATGGAGCCAGCACCGCAACGGCCTCGTCGACCGAGTCGACGAGGTGGACGTGCGGCTCCATGGCGCGACCGGCGGCCAGCGAGGAGAGCAGGGGCCACGCCGGCACCGTCCCTGTCCAGTGCTCGACACCGACGAGCACCATCGGCGCGACTGACGACTCGTCCGCGTAGTAGTTCTCGCAGGCGTCCTGGAAGATCTCCTGCACCGTCCCGCCGGCGCCGGGAAGGAACACGATCCCCGCATTGCAGACCTCGAGCAGGACCGCCTCCCGGGTGGCGTTGCGGACATACTGCGCGATGGCCGTCGCGAACGGGTTGGGCGGCTCGTGCCCGTAGTGCCACGTCGGGATACCGAGCGAGTCGACGCCGGGGGAGTGCTCCTCGATCACCGCGAACGCGGCGGCGGCGCAGGCGCCGATGTCGGGGTTGAACGAGGGGACCTCGGCCAGCGAGGTGAGCGCAGCCTCGAGGGCGGTCTCCGGCTCCGCCGACAGGAACGCCCCGAGGTCGGCCGCCTCCATCGCCCCGGGCCCGCCACCGGTGGCCACCGTGAGGCCGCGCTCGGCCAGCAGTCGGCCGAGACGGGCCGCCTCGGCATAGCCGTCCGAGCCCCGCTGGAGCGCGTGCCCGCCCATCACCCCGACGAGCGACCGGCCGCTGTCCACGCCTGGAGTGCCAGATCGATCGAGTGGTCGTGCAGGGCCTGCGCCAGCGCGTCGTCCTGGTCCCGCGCTCGTTGCGACCACGCGTAGGCGCGGGCGTCGACGGAGTCGGAGTAGTGGGGCACGTCGAAGAGATGGCAGGGCGAGTACAGCGTCGTGCGGTATGGCTCGACCGGCACGCCGTCGAGCCGGGGCAGGACGACGGCTCCGCGGCGGCGTACGGCCTCCTCGTCACCCGGGGCGAAGGTGCAGGCCTGGAAGAGGGACTCCGAAACCTGGACGCCGGCCAACGCCGGACCACGCTCGCGCAGGTCGAGGCCCGTCACCCGCCAGCCGGACAGGGACCGCGCCCCGGCCGCGAGGCGCTGGTCCAGGTCGGCCAGCGAGGTGAGGTCGACGACGCGTCCATGCTGCACGCGCCGACTCTAGAACGCGCGCGCACGACTCAGAAGGCGTGCGCCATCAGCTCGGAGAAGAACTCCTGCTCATCCACCTCGAGGCCGCGAGCACGGAACCAGGAGCACATGTTGGTGCAGTCACGGAGCAGGAAGTCCATGCCGTGCGGGTTGCCGACGAGGTCGACGATCTGCGGGAGGTCGATGATGACCAGCCGTTCGCCCGCGGCGAGGACGTTGTACGGCGACAGGTCGCCGTGCACCACGCCTGCCTGCACCATCGTCGTCAACGCGTCGCCGACCCGCTCGAAGTAGTGCTCCAGCAGGTCCGGCGCCGGCCTGGTCTGCGCGAGTCGTGGCGCCGTCTCGACCTGCCCGTCGACGAGCTGGGTGATCCACTCCATCACGATCTCGGTGCCCTCCATCTGCACCGGGTAGGGCACCGGCAGACCCAGCTCGTACAAGCGTTTGAGGGCTCCCCACTCGGAGGCCGCCCACTCACCGGAGGCCACCACCTTGCCCCAGGTTGACTTCCGCTTGAGGGCGCGCACGTCACGCGAGCGCTTCATGGAGCGTCCCTCGGTGTAGCTGGCGGCGCGGTGGAACGTGCGGTGGTCGGTGTCACGGTAGCGCTTGGCGGCCATGACGACGCCCCGGTCGGGTTCGAGCGGATCAGCCCGCTCGATCAGGAAGACGTCGGCCTCCTTGCCCGTCTTCTGGATGCCGAGCTCGGTGTCGATGGCGCCCTGGGACGTCACGACCCAGTCGGGGCGCGGCTCTGGGCCGCGCATGAGTGGCTCGACATCGAACCAGGTGGACCAGCGCTGGTGGGGCGCGAGGTCCTCGTCGTAGGCGTGGAAGCCGATGACGAAGGTGGGCTCGAGCTCGTCAGACGAGCCCGGGGTGCTGCGAGAAGGCGTGCGGTGTGACAAGGGTGCTCCAGTGGTGGGAGGGACGGACTGCGGACAGGCCGAAGACATCGGTCGTCATGTCACGACTCCTCTCATCTGGGCACCGGCACCGGGCGTGCGGCTGGGTCCATGGTGCGACCACTCGCGGCCCCGGCGCAATCCACTTGTCGTCGCGATATGTTCGGCGGGTGATCTCACGACGACGACTTCGCCGTACGGCGGCCGCGGCCCTCCTCCTGCCACTGGTGATCGGCGGCGGATACGCCGTCGCCGTCGAGGACCGCGCCGCTCCCATCGCCGGGTCCAGCGGCATCGGTGACCCCTACTGGCCGCTCGACGGCAACGGCGGCATCGACGTTGCGGCGTACAAGATCAAGAACCGCTACAACCTCAGGACGTACCAGCTGCGTGGCTCGACCAGGATCGACCTGACGGCCACGGTGGAGCTGAAGCGCTTCAACCTCGACTTCCTCCTGCCGGTGAAAAAGGTGAAGGTCGACGGCGTGAAGGCGCGGTTCAACCAGCGGAAGAAGCACGAGCTGGTGGTCTCCCCGGTGGCGACGCTCGCCGCGGGGTCGAGCCACACCGTCAAGGTCTTCTACGCCGGCAACCCCAAGGGCAAGGGTTATGCGGGGGAGAAGAACTGGCTCGCGGACCGCCGCGAAGTGGTCGCGATGAACCAGCCGCACATGGCGCCGTGGTGGTTCCCGGTCAACGACCACCCCATCGACAAGGCGACCTTCGACATCAGCACCACCGTGGCCAAGGGCCGCGAGGTGGTCGCCAACGGCAAGCTGGTGAGCAAGAAGCGCACGAAGCGCGGGACGACCTGGCGCTGGCGTGCGGACGAGCCGATGGCGCCGTACCTCGCGTTCTTCGCTGCCGGCGACTTCACCATCAAGCGGGGCACCGACAACGGCCTGCCGTGGGTCAACGCCGTGTCCCAGCAGCTCTCGCCGGGCGACCAGCGGGCGTCGATGAAGCTGCTCGACCGCACGCCCGGGGTGGTCGAGGCCCTCTCCGCAGACCTCGGTGACTACCCGTTCTCGGTCACCGGCGGTCTCACGACCGGCCTCCCGGTCTACTTCGCGCTGGAGAACCAGACCCGGCCCACCTACCCCGCCGTGGGCAGCCGCGCGACCAGCCTGATCGTGCACGAGATCTCGCACCAGTGGTTCGGCGACGACGTCGCGGTCGCTCGCTGGCGCGACATCTGGCTCAACGAGGGCGCCGCCACCTTCATGGAATGGCGCTACGCCGAGCAGCACGGCGGGCAGCCGGCCGCCGAGACGCTGCGCGAGCGCTACCGAGGACTCCCCGCCTCCGACCGTTTCTGGGAGCTCTCCATCGCCGACCCCGGCGCGGCGCACATCTTCGACGAGGAGATCTACGTCCGCGGCGGCATGACGATGCAGGCCCTGCGCAACCGCATCGGCGACGAGAAGTTCTGGACGCTCATCCGCACCTGGCTGGACCGGAAGAGCGGTGGCAACGGCAGCTCGGAGGAGTTCGAGGCGCTGGCCGCGGAGATCAGCGGTCAGAACCTGACCGACTTCTTCACGGCGTGGCTGCGCACCGGGTCCAAGCCGGCAGAGACGGCTCCCAACGGGTTGGGCTGAGGCTGAGCGTCAGTGCAGGACCCGGTTGAGCACCCTGGCAACGAGGCTGGGGCGTCGGGTCAGTCGCTCCTCCGCGTCCGCCGCCACCGCGGCGCGCAGGCCGAGGTTCACCCCGGTCCAGCGAAGGGGTTCGGGTTCCCAGCTCCGTGACCGGTGACCGACCCAGGGCAGCCCGGTCAGTGCGGTCTCGCGGGCCAGGATGAGGTCGGTGAGGGTGCGGCCGGCGAGGTTGGCGGTGCTGACGCCGTCACCGACATAGCCACCCGCCCACGCGAGTCCGCTGGCGCGGTCCAGCTCGACGGAGGCGCACCAGTCGCGGGCGATGCCCAGGGCTCCTCCCCAGCGGTGGGTGATCTCGACGTCGTGCAGCGACGGGAAGAGGTCGACGACCGCCGCCCTCAGGTGCTCGAAGACCGCCGCCTGACCGCCGAAGTCGGTGAGGATCTTCGAGCCGTAGCGGTACGGCGCTCCACGGCCGCCGAAGACCAGTCGGTCGTCCGCGGTGCGCTGGCCGTAGACGATGAGGTGTCGGTGGTCGGTGAAGGTCTCGCGTCGGCGCAACCCGATCTCGTCCCACTGAGCAGCGGGCAGGGGTGCGGTTGCCACGACGAGCGAGTGCACTGGTGCCAAGGTCCGGCGGTGCCCGGCGAGCGACGACGTGTAGCCCTCGGTCGCTCGCACCACGATGTCGGCGCGGACCGTGCCACGTTCGGTGTGCACCGTGTGTGGCGCGATCGCCCGCACCCGGGTCAGCTCGTGGATCGTGACCCCATGGCGCTCGGCGGCGTCCGCCAGGCCACGGACCAGCTTCGCCGGGTGCACGACGGCGCAGTCGGGGGTGTACGTCGCACCGAGGGTGCCCCTGGCCCGGAGGAGGGAGTCGGTCGCTGCTCGGTCCAGCAGCGCCAGCTCGTCCTCCCCGCGGTCCCAGGTGCGCGCGTCGGCCACGTCTGCCTGCGCGCGCGCCCATTGCGCCTCCGTGCGCGCGAGGTCGATCGTGCCGCCCTTGGTGATGTCGGCATCGATGCCCTCGCGAGCGGCGGCGTCGACGACCTCGTCCACGCTCGCGCGCATCGCCTGGTGCTGCGCCAGCGCCGCCTCGCGGCCCGCGAGTCCGGCCAGGGTGGCCATGGAGGCCGGGAAGAGGGCCGAGCACCAGCCGCCGTTGCGGCCCGATGCGCCGTACCCCGCGACCTCGGCGTCCACGACCACGATGCGGAGGCCGGGGTCCGCCGCCGCGAGGTAGTGGGCCGTCCAGAGTCCTGTGTAGCCCGCCCCGACGATGGCGACGTCGGCCGTGGCGTCGCCGGGAAGCGCTGCTCGGGGCGCCCAGTCCGTGCCGGACGTCTCGTGCCAGAGCGACAACCGTTCGTAGCGGCTCAGCGCACACCCCATGAGTAGGTCTGCTTGCGCAGCTCGAGATACATGAAGGTCTCGGTTGAGGTGACGCCCTCGATGGTGCGGACCTTCTCCGAGATCAGGTCGAGCAGGTCGGCATCGTTCTCGCACACCGCCTCGACGAGGATGTCGTAGGAGCCGGCCGTGATGACGACGTAGTCGATGGCGTCGATCTTCGCCAGCTGGTCTGCGACCGGGCCCAGCGCGCCGTTGACACACACGCCGATCATCGCCTGTCGGGCGAAGCCGAGCTGCATGGGATCGGTGACGGCCACGACCTGGATGACGCCGTTGTCGGTGAGGCGCTGCACCCGCTGTCGCACGGCCGCCTCGGAGAGCCCCACGACCTTGCCGATCGCGGCGTAGGACCGCCGGCCGTCCTGCTGCAGCTGTTCGATGATGGCCTTGGAGACGTCGTCGAGGGGGGCGACTCTATCGGACTGGCTGGCTCGGGTGTTCACTCTCGGCATGGTGTCAGTGCTGGCGATGTCGTTCAATATGTAGCGCCCAACTACCGGAATTCGTTGCAACCACGTTACGGACCAACGGAATCCCTTGTGAGCGCTCGGCTGGCATGGCACGATCCGGCATGCACGCACCGCACTGCGAGGAGGACTGGCATGGTCAAGGGTCGGCACGACAGGCACGGGGACACGGCGCTGGACCGGCTGGCTCGCGAGGTGGCGCGGGGGATGTACGGCCAAGGCGGCCCGAGCTTCTCCCGGCGGGGGCTGCTGCGTACCGCCGGAGTCGGCACCATGGCCCTCTCCTCGGGGGGATTGCTGGCGGCCTGCGGCACCTCCGGCACCAAGCAGTCCGCCGAGGAGTGCGTCAGCAAGGACCTCAGCACGACCGAGAAGAAGCTCACCTGGTCCAACTGGCCGCTGTACATCGACGAGAAGGGCAAGAGCCTGCCCACGCTCGAGGCCTTCGAGTCCCAGACCGGCATCGACGTCACCTACAACACCGACGTCAACGACAACAGCCAGTTCTTCGCCAAGGTGCGCAACCAGCTCGGCGCGTGCGAGCCCACCGAACGCGACATCGTCGTCCTCACTGACTGGATGGCCGCGCGGATGATCGGTTTGGGGTGGATCCAGGAGCTCGACATGAAGGCGATGCCCAACGTCGAGGCGAACCTCGTGGACACGCTGCGCGAACCCGAGTGGGACCCGGGTCGCAAGTACTCCGTGCCGTGGCAGAGCGGCCTGACCGGCATCGCCTACAACTCGAAGTTCACCGGCGAGGTGTCGAGCTTCGAGGAGCTGGTCACCCGCGCGGACCTGAAGGGAAAGATCAGCATGCTCACCGAGATGGGCGACACCATGGGCTTCATGCTCAAGCTCACCGGAGCCGACCCGTCGGACTTCTCCGACGACGAGTGGGGCGCGGCGCTGGCTCGCCTCGAGGAGATCGTCGCGTCCGGACAGGTCCGGCGCTTCACCGGCAACGACTACACCGGAGCGCTCAACAAGGGCGACATCGTCGCGTGCGAGGCCTGGTCGGGCGACGTCATCGCCATGCAGTACGACAACCCGGACATCAAGTTCGTGACGCCTGAAGAAGGCCTGGCCCTGTGGAGCGACAACATGATGGTGCCCAACAAGGCCGACCACCTGGGGAATGCCCAGGAGCTGATCAACTACTACTACGACCCCGAGGTCGCCGCCAAGGTGTCCGCCTGGGTCAACTACATCTGCCCGGTCCAGGGCACTGAAGACGCGATGGCCGAGGTGGACGAGTCGCTCGTGGGAAACCCGCTGATCTTCCCGACCTCGACCGACCTTGAGACGACCTTCGCCTTCAAGAACCTCGACAGCAAGGTGCGCGAGGGGTACGAGAAGGAGTTCAACCAGGTGATCGGCGCCTGATGTCCCTGCCCGATGCGCCCGCAGACGACCTCGTGCTCGAGGGCCTGACCAAGAAGTTCGGGACGTTCGTCGCCGTCGACGACCTCGACCTCACCGTGCCGCAGGGCGCGTTCTTCGCGTTGCTGGGCCCGTCGGGCTGTGGGAAGACCACCACCCTGAGGATGGTGGCCGGTCTCGAGGACGCGACCTCGGGGACGATCCGATTGGGGTCCGACGACATCACCCATCGCAAGCCCTACCGACGCCCGGTCAACACGGTGTTCCAGAGCTATGCGCTCTTCCCCCACCTGACGATCTTCGAGAACGTCGCCTTCGGGTTGCGTCGCCAGGGACGCAAGGACGTCAAGGGCGCCGTCGACGACATGCTGGAGCTGGTGGAGCTGGGGGAGTACGCCGGCCGAAAGCCGGCCCAGCTCTCCGGTGGTCAGCAGCAGCGCGTGGCCCTGGCCAGGGCCCTCATCAACCGCCCGCAGGTCCTGCTGCTCGACGAGCCGCTGGGCGCTCTGGACCTCAAGCTTCGCCGCCAGATGCAGATCGAGCTCAAGCGCATCCAGGTCGAGGTCGGGATCACCTTCGTGCACGTCACGCACGACCAGGAGGAGGCCATGACCATGGCCGACACCGTGGCCGTCATGAACGCCGGGGTGATCGAGCAGATGGGGAGCCCCATCGAGCTCTACGAGCACCCCAACACCACCTTCGTCGCCAACTTCCTCGGTCAGTCCAACCTCATCTGCGGCACCGTCGTCGCGACCAGCGGGGCGCGCGTCCACGTGGAGGTCGAGGGCGCCAAGGTCCAGGCTCCTCCCGGCGTCTCGGGCACGGAGTCCGGCGAGGTGTGGGTGGGGGTCAGGCCGGAGAAGCTCAACCTGTCCGAGGCGGGCTCGGAGCCCGATGGCGGCTCCAACGTCCTGAGGGACGGACGCGTCACGGACGTAAGCTTCATCGGCGTCAGCACCCAGTACATCGCCCGGATGCCGTGGGGCCAGGAGCTGATGGTCTTCGAGCAGAACACCGGCGCACGGAGCCCCTACCGGGTGGGTGACGCGGTCGACCTCCACTGGTCGCCCGACCACACGTTCCTGCTCGACCCCGCGCAGGACGTGACTGCCGGGGTGGAGCGCGAGGACGCCCTGTGAGCGCTGCCTCCCTCCTGTCGACCACGCCGGTGGCGTCCGCGTCCAAGCGAGGTGCCTCGCGCACGGCATACATCCTGCTCCTGCTGCCCCTGCTGTGGCTGTTCGTCTTCTTCGTCATCCCGCTGGTGAGCCTCGTGAGCACCTCGCTCTACGACCCGGCGGGGTCGCTGGAGACCGGCTACGCGATGACGGGCCACGTGCAGAACTACGTCAGCGTGTTGGCCGACTACCGATCGCACATCCTGCGATCCTTCGCGTACGCCGCCGCGGCCACCATCGCCTGCATCGTGCTCGGCTACCCGCTCGCCTACGCCATCGCCTTCAAGGCCGGTCGGTGGAAGAACCTCATGCTCGTGGCGGTGATCGCGCCGTTCTTCACCTCCTTCCTGATCCGCACCCTGTCCTGGCAGATGCTGCTGGGTGACCAGGCCTGGTTCGCCGATGCCCTCCGCTTCGTGCACATCCTCGGGCCGGACGGGCACCTGCTGGCCACGCCGTTCGCGGTGGTGACCGGACTGACGTACAACTTCCTGCCCTTCATGGTGCTGCCCCTCTACACCTCGCTCGAGAAGGTGGACCCCAGGCTGATGGAAGCCGGATCCGACCTGTATGCCTCGCCGATCACGACGTTCGCGAAGGTCACCCTGCCGTTGTCCATGCCCGGGCTCGTGGCGGGCACCCTGCTCACCTTCATTCCGGCTGCCGGTGACTACATCAACGCCGAGCTCCTGGGCAATCCCCGCACCCAGATGATCGGCAACGTGATCCAGAACCTCTTCGAGGGCGGCTCCTACCCCGAGGCCGCAGCGCTCTCGGTGACGCTGATGGCGGTCATCGTGGTGATGGTGCTGGTCTACATCCGCCGTGCCGGCACCGAGGAGCTGTTGTGACGCGCGCCGGGAAGTGGGTCGCGGACCACCTCGTCCTCGGAGCCGGGCTGATGGTGCTGCTCTACCTGCTCACCCCGATCTTCGTCGTGGTGCTCATGAGCTTCAACGACCCCGCCTCGCGGATCGGCTACTCCTTCGACGGGTTCACACTGGACAACTGGCGCCAACCCTGCCTGCCCAACGGTCTGTGCGAGTCCGTGGTCCTCTCGGTGGAGATCGCCATGATGGCCACGTTCTTCGCGACCATCCTGGGCACGCTGATGGCCTTCGCGCTCGTGCGGCACCGCTTTCGGGGGCGCTCCGGCGTCAACGTCATGACCTTCTTGCCGATGGCATCGCCGGAGATCGTCATGGGGTCCTCGCTGCTCGCCCTGTTCGTCTCGTCCGGCTTGGCGGGCGCACTGGGCTTCTGGACGATCCTGGTGGCCCACATCCTGTTCTGCCTGAGCTTCGTCGTCGTCACGGTCAAGGCCCGGCTCGCCGGCCTCGACCCGCGTCTGGAGCAGGCCGCCATGGACCTCTACGCCAACGAGACCCAGACGTTCCGGAAGGTGACCTTCCCCCTCGTCTTCCCCGGGATCCTGGCTGCGGCGCTGTTGAGCTTCTCGCTGTCGTTCGACGACTTCATCATCACCAACCTCAACGCCGGCCAAGAAGTCACCTTCCCGATGTACGTCTGGGGCGCGGCCCAACGGGGGATCCCGCCGCAGATCAACGTCGTCGGCACCGCGATGTTCTTCCTGGCGCTGGCGCTCGTCGTTGCCGGCGAGGTGCGCGCGCGCCGCGCCTCCCGGGTCTGAGGACCGGCGCCGGTCGGACGAAGCCAACGTTTGCCTGTCAGGAGACGCGAGCACGCCGCGGGTGGGCTCGGCGTAGTTCAGTGCGAGTCTGCGTTGCTAGCGTCACATCGGCGACGTACTCCCATTTGGCTACCCCGCACGGCGGACCTCGGACGCGGCTCGAGCCCTGTCTGAGGCAGGGCTCGAGCGGAGGGTACGCCTCGGTGTTCGGTCACCCGGCGTCCCGGGCGCGTGCTGAGGCGGTACGCCTCAGAGCATCGACCAGGCCTTGTCCAGGACCACCCGCAGGATCTGCTCGATCTCGTCGAAGTGGGTCTGGTCGCAGATGAGCGGAGGCGCGAGCTGGACCACCGGGTCGCCCCGGTCGTCCGCGCGGCAGTAGAGGCCCTCGTCGTACAACGCCTTGGAGAGGTAGCCGCGGAGCAGCTTCTCCGCCTCATCGCCCTCGAAGGTCTCCTTCGTGGTCTTGTCCTTGACCAGCTCGATGCCGTAGAAGTAGCCGTCGCCGCGCACGTCGCCCACGATGGGCAGGTCCTTGAGGCGTTCGAGCGTCGTGCGGAAGGCGTCCTCGTTGGCGAGCACGTGCTCGAAGACCTTCTCGTTCTCGAAGATGTCGAGGTTGGCCATCGCCACTGCGGTCGAGACCGGGTGCCCGCCGAAGGTGTAGCCGTTGGCGAAGGACGCGTGGCCCTTGAGGAAGGGCTCCATCAGCCGGTCGGAGGCGATCATCGCGCCGAGTGGCGCGTAGCCCGAGGTGATCCCCTTGGCGCAGGTGATCATGTCCGGCTGGTAGTCGTAGCGCTCGGCGCCGAAGTAGTGCCCGAGCCGGCCGAAGGCGCAGATGACCTCGTCGGAGACGAGCAGCACGTCGTAGGTGTCACAGATCTCGCGCACCCGCTGGAAGTAGCCGGGGGGCGGCGGGAAGCAGCCGCCGGCGTTCTGGACCGGCTCGAGGAACACGGCGGCCACGGTCTCCGGACCCTCGTCCTCGATGGCCACGGCGATCTGGTCGGCGGCCCAGCGGCCGAAGGCCTCGGGGTCGCTGCCGTCGAGGAACCCGCCGGTGATCTCGGAGGCGCGGTAGGAGTTGGTGTTGGGCACCCGGAAGGTGGACGGCACCAGCGGCTCGAAGACGGCCTTGAGACCAGGCAATCCGGTGATGGACAGCGCTCCCTGGGTGGTGCCGTGGTAGGCGATCGACCGGCTGATGACCTTGTGCTTCATCGGCTTGCCGGTCAGCTTGAAGTAGTTCTTCGCCAGCTTCCACGCGGTCTCGACCGACTCGCCGCCGCCACTGCTGAAGAACACCCGGTTGAGGTCACCGGGGGCCTTCTGTGCGACCCGCTCCGCGAGCTGGATCGCGCTGGGGTGGGCGTAGGACCAGAGCGGCATGAACGCCAGCTCCTTGGCCTGCTTCGCCGCGGCCTCGGCCAGCTCGGTCCGGCCATGGCCGAGCTGGCTCACGAACAGCCCGGCCAGGGCGTCGAGGTAGCGACGGCCCTTGGCGTCGTAGATGTAGGCACCCTCGCCCCGCACGATGATCGGCACGTCGTGGTCCTCGAAGGACGAGTGCCGGGTGAAGTGCATCCAGAGGTGATCGCGCGCGGCCTGCTGGAGGTGGTCGTAGTCGCCAGTAGCCATGGGTATCGCGTCCTTGATTGGGAGGTGTGGTGCCTGCCAGTCTGCCCCGTCCGGTGGCGCCTCGGCAAGTGAATCCGTATCGCTGTGCCGGTTCGACAGCCGAAAACATGGCTAGGGTGGGATTCCCATGCGAAATCAGCACTGAAAGGGCCGGGACGTGGTCACTGTCTTCCGCAACGGCAACCTCTTCGACGGGCACGCGCACCGCGCCGGAACGGCGCTCGTCGTCGAGGACGGCCGGATCGCCCGGCTGGTCCCCGAGGCCGAGGTCGGCGAGGTCCCCAGCGATGAGGTCGTCGACCTCGCAGGGGGCCTGCTGGCGCCCGGGTTCGTCGACGCGCACGTGCACGCTGTTCAGGGCGGCCTCGAGCGGATCCGCTGCGACCTGTCCGAAGCTGCGACCCGAGAGGCGTATCTCGCCATCATTGCGGCGTACGCCGCCGCCAACCCCGACGTGCCCTGGATCCTGGGCGGCGGTTGGTCGATGTCCGCCTTTTCCGGCGGCGCTCCCAGGGCTGACGACCTGGACGCCGTGGTGCCGGACCGCCCGGTCTTCCTGCCCAACCGCGACCATCACGGCGCCTGGGTCAACACCCGAGCACTGGAGGTCGCCGGCGTGAGCGTCTCGACACCGGACCCCGCCGACGGACGGTTCGAGCGGGATGCCGACGGCAGCCCGACCGGCACGCTGCACGAGGGCGCCATGGAGCTGGTCGGGGCGTTCGTCCCGGCCACTGACCCGGAGGAGTGCTACCGCGGCCTGCTGGCAGGGCAGGCCCACCTGCACGAGCTCGGGATCACCGGCGGGCAGGACGCGATCCTGGGTGCGTACGCCGGGATGGACGACCCGTCGCACGTCTACCTGCGTGCGGCCCAGCGCGGCGACCTCACGGCCCACGTCGTCGGTGCCCTGTGGTGGGACCGACAACGAGGTGAGGAGCAGGTCGCCGACCTGATGCGGCGACGCGCAGAGCTCACGAGCGGACGGCTGAGCGCTACCTCGGTGAAGATCATGCAGGACGGAGTCGCCGAGAACGGTACGGCCGCCCTGTCCTCGCCGTACCTCGACCGGTGCGGGCACTCGACGGACAATCGCGGTCACAGCTTCGTCGACGCCCGAGCCCTCGGGCGCTACGTCTCCCTCCTCCATCTCGAGGGGTTCCAGGTCCACGTGCACGCCATCGGTGACCGTGGGGTGCGCGAGGCCCTCGACGCGTTCGAGGGCGTCGCCGGGACCACCCCGCGAGCAGGGCACCGCGAGCCGCGCCACCACATCGCCCATGTACAGCTGATCGACCCCGACGACATCTCGAGGTTCGCCGCCCTGGGGGTGGCGGCGAACCTCCAGATGCTCTGGGCCCTCCTCGATCCACAGATGACCGAGCTGACCCTGCCCTTCCTGGGGGCCGAACGCGGCGAGTGGCAGTACCCCTTCGGCGACCTCGACCGGGCTGGGGCCGACCTGGCCGCCGGCAGCGACTGGCCGGTGTCGACACCGGACCCCCTCGCGGCGATCCACGTCGCGGTCAACCGGTGGCAGTACGCCGGAGGCGGCCGGGCCGGGGAGGAGGCGTTCCTGCCGGCCCAGGCCTTGCCGCTCGAACGCGCCTTCGCTGCCTACACCTCGGGGTCGGCTCGACTCAACCACCGCGACGACGCCGGTCGTCTCCGACCGGGCGCGGTGGCCGACCTCGTGGTCCTGGATCGCGACCCCTTCTGCGGCCCGGCTGAGGAGATCGGAGCGACCCGGGTGCGGTCGACGTGGATCGACGGCGAGGTCGTGGCGACGGCATCATCTGCCTGACTGCGAAATCATTGGCTACGACCCCTGATGTGGGGGCATCTGATCTGTTTCGGTAGTTGGTCCCTATCGATTCCGTTGTGAAGTGGCTAGGCTCCTGATTCATCAGCAACGGTCATGCCACAGGGACGGACTTCATGGGACACCAGACATTTCGCAACGTCATCGACGGCGAGGTCGTCGAGTCCAGCAGTGGCGAGACCTATGACGTGATCAACCCGAGCACCGGCGAGGTCTACGCGACGGCCCCGATGTCGGGCGCCCAGGACGTCGACCGGGCGTACGCCGCAGCGCAGGTCGCCTTCGAGTCGTGGGGCCGGACGACCCCGCAGGAACGTTCGCTGGCCCTTCTGCGGATGGCGGACGCGCTGGAGTCGCGCGCCGAGGAGTTCGTCGCGGCCGAGTGTCGCGACACGGGAAAGCCGCTCGGACTCACCGCCAGCGAGGAGATGCCGCCGACGGTGGACCACTTCCGGTTCTTCGCCGGCGCTGCGCGCGTGCTCGAGGGCAAGTCGGCGGGGGAGTACATGGAGGACCACACGTCCTTCGTCCGCCGCGAGCCGATCGGCGTCATCGGCCAAGTGACGCCCTGGAACTACCCGCTGCCGATGATGGTCTGGAAGATCGCCCCCGCCCTCGCGGCCGGCAACACCGTCGTCCTCAAGCCGTCCGACACCACCCCTGCCACCTCCACCATGTTTGCCGAGCTGGCCCAGGAGTTCCTCCCGCCAGGGGTGCTCAACGTGGTCTGCGGTGACCGCGACACCGGCCGCGCGCTCGTGCAGCACCCCACGCCCCAGATGGTCGCGATCACCGGCTCGGTGCGCGCCGGCATGGAGGTCGCCGGCTCTGCCGCGGCGGACCTCAAGCGCGTCCACCTCGAGCTCGGGGGCAAGGCGCCGGTCATCGTGTTCGACGACGCCGACGTCCAGCGGGCCGCCCAGGGCATCGCCGAGGCGGGCTACTTCAACGCGGGCCAGGACTGCACCGCGGCCACCCGGGTGCTGGTCGGGCCGGGCGTCCATGACGACTTCGTCGCTGCCCTGACGGCCCAGGCCAAGGCCACCCGCACCGGCATGCCCGACGACCCGGACATCCTCTACGGCGCGCTCAACAACGCCGACCAGCTCGCGCGGGTCACCGGGATGGTGGACCGCCTTCCCGACCACGCAGTCCTCCAGGCCGGTGGCCGCCGCCAGGGGGCCTCCGGCTACTTCTACGAGCCCACCGTGCTCTCCGGTCTCCAGCAGACCGACGAGCAGGTGCAGGACGAGATCTTCGGGCCGGTCATCACCGTGCAGCGCTTCTCCGACGAGGCGGAGGCGCTGCGGTGGGCCAACGGCGTGAAGTACGGCCTCGCCTCGAGCGTCTGGACCCGCGACCACGGCACTGCCATGCGCATGTCGCGCGGCCTCGACTTCGGTGTCGTGTGGATCAACACCCACATCCCGTATGTTTCCGAGATGCCGCACGGCGGTTTCAAGCAGTCGGGCTATGGCAAGGACCTGTCCATGTACGGACTCGAGGACTACACGCGCGTCAAGCACGTCATGTCCTACATCGGGAAATGATGATGCGCGTCCTGTTGATCGGCGCCGGCGGCGTGGGCAGCGCGTTCGCGGCCATCGCTGCGAGGCGCGACTTCTATGAAGCCATCGTGATCGCCGACTTCGACGAGGCCCGCGCCGTCCGTGCCGCAGAGGACGACCCCCGGTTCGCCTCTGCCCGCGTCGACGCCTCCTCCGCCGAGTCGGTCGCCGCGCTGTGCCGGGCCCACGCCATCACGCACGTCATGAACGCGGTGGACCCGGTCTTCAACATGCCGATCTTCTGCGGGGCGCTCGAGGCCGGTGCGGACTACCTCGACATGGCCATGTCACTGTCCCAACCACACCCGAAGGCGCCGTACTCGAAGACAGGGGTGAAGCTCGGCGACGAGCAGTTCGCAGCCGCGGGGGCCTGGGCGCAGGCCGGTCGCCTGGCCCTGGTCGGGATCGGGGTGGAGCCGGGGCTCTCGGACGTGTTCGCCAGGTACGCAGCCGACCACCTCTTCTCCGAGATCGACGAGCTCGGCACGCGTGACGGGGCCAACCTGCGGGTGACCGACGAGGACGGCCACGAGGTCTTCGCGCCGTCCTTCTCGATGTGGACCACGATCGAGGAGTGCCTCAACCCGCCCATCATCTGGGAGGACGGCGAGTGGCACACCACCCCGCCCTTCAGCGAACCCGAGGTCTTCGAGTTCCCCGACGGCATCGGACCGGTGGAGTGCGTCAACGTAGAGCACGAAGAGGTGCTGCTGATGCCGCGCTGGGTCCACGCCAAGAAGGTCACGTTCAAGTACGGCCTCGGCGACGAGTTCATCAACATCCTCAAGGTGCTGCACACCCTGGGTCTCGACCGCACCGAGAAGGTCCGGGTCAAGGGTGTCGAGGTCAGCCCGCGCGACGTCGTCGCAGCAGTCCTGCCCGACCCCGCGAGCATCGGGCCGCGGATGGTCGGCAAGACGTGCGCCGGGTTGTGGGTGACCGGGAAGGGCAAGGACGGCGAGCCCCGGTCGACGTACCTCTATCACGTGGTGGACAACGAGTGGACGATGCGCGAGTACGGCCACCAGTGCGTGGTGTGGCAGACCGCCATCAACCCCGTGATCGCCCTGGAGCTCCTGGCGACGAAGGTGTGGTCCGGCGACGGCGTGCTCGGTCCGGAAGCCTTCGACGCAGTCCCGTTCCTGCGGTTGCTCGAGGACTACGGCAGCCCGTGGGGACAGCGCGACGACGAGGTTGCGACTGCTCGCTGACGGTTGGGGCCGATGCGACAGGATGGCCTCATGGACGTGACCTGGTTCCGAGCGCCGGCGGACGATGCGGGGATGCTCAACGCCTGCTACAACGCCCTCGACGTCCACGTGATCCATGGTCGGGCCGAGGAGGTCGCGCTCCTCCACGAGCAGCGTCCGATGTCGTTCGCCGGACTGCTGACCGAGGTCGGTGCCTTCGCCGGGGTGCTGCAGGCCTTCGGCGTCGGCGTGGGTGACGAGGTGGTCGTCCTGGACGTGCCGCCGCTCGAGGACACGGTCGCCCAGCTGGCCTGCGCCCGGGTCGGCGCGGTGCACTTCGACGAGCGGTCCCCGACGCCCGCGCTCGTGCTCGCCGGCACCGCCGCGGGCCTCGACGTGGGCCGCGACCTCGGAACGGTCCCGCTCATCACCGTCGACGACACCGGCGAGCTCGGCTGGGAGATGGCCATGCGCGCCGGACGGACCCAGCCCGCCGGCTGTGCAGAGCTCTCGGGCGACGCCCCGCTGCGCGTCGTCGGCGGCACACCCGTGCTGACCGCCCAGCACCTCCTCTCCGTGGCGGCTGGCGAGGTGGTCGACCCTGTCCTGACCCCGCTGATGGCCGGCAGGACGCTGGTGCTGGCGGGACGGTCGTGAGGCGCGACATCGTCATCCTCGGATCGACCGGCTCCATCGGCACCCAGGCGCTGGACCTGATCCGAGCCAACCCCGACCGGTTCCGCGTCGTCGGGCTGACGGCGGGCGGATCGCAGGAGGAGCTGTTCGAGGCCCAGGTGAGCGAGTTCGCTCCCGCCTTCTCCGGGCTCGGGGAGGACGCATCGGCCGAGGCCGCCGCGATGCCCTGCGACGTCGTGCTCAACGGCATCACCGGAGCGGTCGGACTTCGTCCCACCCTGGCGGCCCTGGACGCCGGCAACACCTTGGCCCTGGCCAACAAGGAGTCCCTGGTCATGGGCGGGCCCCTCGTCACGGCCCGAGCGAAGCCCGGGCAGATCGTCCCGGTCGACTCCGAGCACTCGGCCCTGGCCCAATGCCTGCGTGGCGGCGCCGCCACGGAGGTCCGCCGACTGGTACTGACCGCCAGCGGCGGACCCTTCCGCGGTCGCACGCGCGACGAGCTCGCCCACGTCACCCTCGAGCAGGCGCTGCACCACCCGACGTGGTCGATGGGTCCCGTGATCACCATCAACTCCGCGACGCTGGTCAACAAGGGGCTCGAGGTGATCGAGGCCCACCTGCTCTTCGACCTCCCCTTCGACCGGATCGAGGTCGTGGTGCACCCGACGAGCGTGGTCCACTCCATGGTGGAGTTCGTCGACGGCTCGACGCTGGTGCAGGCCAGCCCGCCCACGATGATGATCCCGATCGCCCTCGGTCTGGCCTGGCCCGACCGGGTGCCCGGCGCAGCACCGCCGGTGGACTGGGCGCGGGCCGAGACCTGGGAGTTCTTCCCGCTCGACGCCGAGGCGTTCCCGGCCGTGTCCCTGGCGCGGACCGCCGGACAGCGGGGTGCCACCGCACCGGCGGTCTACAACGCCGCCAATGAGGTGGCGGTGGCGGCGTTCATGGCGGGCAGGCTGCGCTTCGTGGACATCGTTCCCGTGGTTGCCGACGTTGTTGCGCGCCACGACGTACCCTCGAAGGAGCACTTGACGATTGACGACATCCTCGCGGCCGACGCGTGGGCGCGTGATGCCGCCAACATCACGACCGACCGCATGATCGACGCAGCACGCATCGGAGACCAGACGTGACCGCGCTCTACTACACGATCGGCGTTGTCGTCTTCGCGGTCGCCATCATGGCCTCGATCGGCCTGCACGAGTTCGGCCACCTGATCCCGGCGAAGAAGTTCGGCGGCAAGGTCACCCAGTGGTTCGTCGGCTTCGGGCCGACCGTCTGGAGCAAGAAGATCGGCGAGACCGAATACGGCATCAAGGCGATCCCGCTCGGTGGGTACGTCAAGATCGTCGGGATGCTGCCGCCCGGCAAGGGCTCGGACGGCGACGAGACGCGCGTCCGCAAGTCCAACACCGGGATGTTCACGCAGCTGATCAGCGATGCCCGGGCCGCCGAGTGGGAGCACATCGGCCCCGAGGACCGCGACCGCCTGTTCTACAAGCGCGCGTGGTGGCAGAAGGTCGTCGTGATGTCCGGCGGCCCGCTGGTGAACATCGCCATCGCGTTCTTCCTGTTCTGGGGGATCTTCGCCACCGTCGGCCAGGTCGTCGACGCGGAGGTCGATCCCGTCGTCGCCGAGGTGGTTCCCTGCATCGTGCCCGCCGACGAGGACGGTCGTGTCTGCACCGCCGAGGAGCTGCGTGACAACCCGAGCCCCGCCGCCGCAGCGGGCCTCGAGGCGGGGGACCGCTTCGTCTCCTTCAACGGCGAGCCCGTCACCAGCTGGGAGCAGGTCCAGGAGGACATCCGCGCCAACGACGACGGCCGCGCGACCATCGTGGTGGAGCGCGACGGCGAGCAGGTCGTCCTCGAAGCCACCACCTCGGTCCAGCCGCGCCCCCTCGACGCGGGCTCCCTTGAGCTGACCGAGGTGGGTTTCCTCGGTGTGCTCCCGGAGGTGAGGCTGATCTCGGAGACGGGCGGTCCGATCTACACCGTCCAACAAATGGGCAGCATGACCGTCGAGGTCGTGAAGTCGCTCAGTGAGCTGCCGGTGAAGGTGTACGGCGTGGCCAGGGCGATCGTCGGTCTCGAGGAACGCGACCCCAACGGTCCTGTGAGTGTCGTCGGCGGTGGCCGGCTTGCGGGCGAGGTGGCGGCCGAGGAGTCGTTCCTGCTCAAGGACAAGGTGACGACGCTCGTCATGCTGATCGCGGGCTTCAACCTGTTCATCGGGCTCTTCAACTTCATCCCGCTGCTGCCCCTCGACGGCGGTCACATCGCGGGTGCCCTCTACGAGGGGCTGCGCCGTGCCTGGGCCCGGCTGCGCGGGGCTCCTGATCCCGGCTACGTCGACGTCGCGCGGCTGCTGCCGATCGCCTACGTCATGGGCCTGGCCCTGCTGGTGATGGGCGTCGTGCTGATCATCGGCGACATCGTCGTACCCCTGCATCTGACCAGCTGACCCGGACACCCGGAGGGCGCCGGCCCGCCCCGTAGGCTTGCCTCATGACGTCTGTCGGTTTGGGCATGCCCGCACTTCCCCCGCCCGTTCTTGCCCCTCGCCGACAGACCCGGCAGATCAAGGTCGGTTCGGTGGGGGTCGGCAGCGAGAGCCCCATCTCGGTGCAGTCGATGACGACCACCCTGACCTCCGACATCAACGCGACGCTCCAGCAGATCGCCGAGCTCACCGCCACCGGCTGCGACATCGTCCGGGTGGCGTGCCCCAGTCAGGACGACGCCGACGCGCTCCCGGCCATCGCGCAGAAGTCGCAGATCCCGGTGATCGCGGACATCCATTTCCAGCCGAAGTACGTCTACGCCGCCATCGACGCCGGGTGCGCCGCGGTCCGGGTCAACCCGGGCAACATCCGCAAGTTCGATGACCAGGTGCGCGAGATCGCCCGAGCCGCCAAGGACCGCGGGACCTCCATCCGGATCGGCGTCAACGCCGGGTCGCTCGACAAACGGATCATGGACAAGTACGGCAAGGCCACGCCAGAGGCCCTGGTCGAGTCGGCCGTGTGGGAGGCGTCGCTGTTCGAGGAGCACGACTTCCACGACTTCAAGATCTCGGTCAAGCACAACGACCCCGTGGTGATGGTGCGGGCCTACGAGATGCTCGCGGCCGCCGGTGACTGGCCGCTGCACCTCGGTGTCACCGAGGCCGGGCCCGCCTTCCAGGGCACCATCAAGTCCAGCGTGGCCTTCGGTCACCTCCTGAGCCAGGGCATCGGCGACACCATCCGGGTCTCGCTCTCGGCCCCTCCCGTGGAGGAGATCAAGGTCGGTCTCCAGATCCTGGAGTCGCTCAACCTCAAGCCCCGCCGGCTCGAGATCGTCTCCTGCCCCTCGTGCGGGCGGGCCCAGGTCGACGTCTACAAGCTCGCGGAGGAGGTCACTGCCGGCCTGGACGGGTTGGAGGTGCCGTTGCGCGTGGCCGTGATGGGCTGCGTGGTGAACGGTCCCGGCGAGGCCCGGGAGGCCGACCTCGGAGTGGCGTCGGGCAACGGGAAGGGTCAGATCTTCGTCAAGGGCGAGATCATCAAGACCGTCCCCGAGTCACAGATCGTCGA
>NZ_JAOPXV010000133.1 GCF_025964975.1 Nocardioides sp. | reverse complement strand
TGTCGCCCATCTCGCCCTCGATCTCGGCGCGGGGCACGAGCGCGGCCACGGAGTCGATGACGATCAGGTCGAGCGCGCCGGAGCGGACCAGCATGTCGGCGATCTCGAGGGCCTGCTCACCGGAGTCCGGCTGCGAGACGAGCAGGGCGTCGGTGTCGACGCCGAGCGCCTTGGCGTAGTCGGGGTCGAGCGCGTGCTCGGCGTCGATGAAGGCCACGATGCCGCCCGCGCGCTGGGCGTTGGCCACCGCGTGCAGGGCGACCGTGGTCTTGCCCGAGGACTCCGGACCGTAGATCTCCACGACGCGGCCACGGGGCAGACCACCGAGACCGAGCGCAACGTCGAGCGCGATGGAGCCGGTGGGGATCACCTCCAGCGGAGCGCGGATCTCGTCGCCCAGTCGCATGACCGAGCCCTTGCCGAACGACTTCTCGATGTTGGCGAGCGCTGCATCCAGCGCCTTCTCGCGGTCTCCACCGGCCATGTGCGTGTCCTTCTCTACGTGTCGGATGTCAGGTACGTCTGCGACGTTAGAGCGAGCCACCGACACCCGAAGGTCACAGCCTGATCAGCTGCTTGAATCGGTGGAGAACCTCGGCCCCGCGTCGTACCTGTGGACACAATGTAGCCCGAACACCTGTTCGAGGCGACGCAGGAATCGCGGCGTGTCGGACATCCGCGAAGATGGGCCTCGTACAACGGCAAGCACCCGATCCTGGGCACGCAGCATGGCGGGCTACGTCGAGCGCTCGACCTGCTGTCCCGGGCTAGCGGCTGAGCTGCGCGCACCACGTCGCGTAGCAACGCCAACCGCAACCACCGACGCGCCCAGCAACGCGGCGAAGGCCGCGAGCACCGGGTAGCCGAAGACCTGCACGATGACGCCCCCGAGCGCACCACCTCCGGCTGCCATCAGGGACATCACCATGTCGGATCCCCCTTGGACGTCGGTACGCGCGCTCAGCGGTGTCCGGTCGGCGATGATCGTCGATGCCGCGACCGTCGAGAACGACCATCCCAGGCCGAGCAGGAAGAGGCCGGCGAAGATCTGCCACGAGCTGCCCTCGGGGGCGAACCCGCACAGCACGAGCGAGACGAGCAACGTGAGACCGCCGGCGACGAGGACCGGCGGACGCCCCCACTTGTCGGCCGCGAGGCCGACAAGCGGCGAGAACGCGAACATCCCGAGCACGTGCAGCGAGATGACGAAACCGATCACCTCGAGATGCGCTCCCCCGTGCTCCATGTGGAGGGGCGTCATGATCATCACCGTCACCATGGCCGCGTGGGCACACGCCATGCCGACCACCGCCGCACCGACGGTGGGCACCTCGCGCACGGTGGCCGAGAACCGCGACCACGACCGGGTCGGCGTCCCACTTGGCTCGACGGGCGCTGCTGCCTGAGCCAGCAGGAGCGGGTCCGGCCGGAGCAGCACACCGATCCAAGCGGCCGCGGCGACGAGCGCCACCGCGCCGATCGCGAAGCCCCCGGTGAGCTCGGGGATGCCCACCGCCCTGGCCAGGCTCGCACCCGCCCCGGTCAGGTTCGGGCCGGCAACCGCCCCGATGGTGGTGGCCCAGACGACCACGGACAGCGCGCGGGCGCGCGACTCCTCGGGTGCCAGGTCTGTGGCAGCGTAGCGTGACCCACTGTTCGTTGCGGTGGTCGCACCCAGCAGCACCGCTCCCAGCAGCAGCACCAGCATCGAGTCGACCACCCCCGCGACCACGGCAAGCATCGCCCCGACGGCGCCCAGTAGGTATCCCGCCACCAGGCCGACACGGCGACCGCGCCGACGCATGAGCTTCGAGAGCAGGACGGCCGCGGCCGCCGTACCCAGGACCTGGAAGGTCTGGGCGAGTCCGGCCATGCTCTCGCTGCCCGAGATGTCGCGGGCCAGGAGCGAGGCGGTCGCCACCCCGATCGTCACGCCCACCGCACCGACGGCCTGGGAGACCACCAGGGTGCGGATCGTGCGCGCCTGGACCAGGTCGATGTCCACGTCGCTCGGAGCGATGGAGGCCGTCACGGGGGCATCTTCTCAGCGCTCGGAGGCCGGGAGCTCCAGCACGCGCCAGACCGCTGCCCAGACCTCCTTGGGCGCCACGCCGGCGTCCAACGCCTCGACCGTGGTCCGGTTGCCGAGCTCGGTCAGCACGAAGAGCTCGGCCCACGTCCGCGACCGTGCCCGCCCCAGCGCCTCGTCGAGCCGAGCCCAGAACTCGGTGTGCCTCATGCGCCTACGTCGTGGACGTGGTGGACCACGTCGTGGAGGTGGTAGAGCCCGAGCGTGGTCACGGTGAACTCGCTGCCGTTCGATCGGGAGCCGCGGCGTTGGGCAGCCTCCGGCGTCACCGTTGCGTAGACGCCGGCCACGTGTCCGGCCGCCTCCACCAGGTCGGCGTCCACCTCGGCCGGGTCCTGGTCGGCATACCTCGATGCAGTGGCGGTCTCGTCCTGGTCCCAGTTGGCGAAGCGCGGCTTGTCCTCGTTGATCATCAGCTCTACCCGGTCGGCGAAGAGCCGGTGCACGTCACGCACATGACAGGCGTATTCGAGCGGCGACCACGTGGCCGGCGTCGGCCGCTCCCGCACGTCCGGCCGGAGGAGGACCTGCGACCACACCGTCGCCGTGTCGTGCATCAGTCGCGGGAGGTCCGCCAAGGTGTGCGCACCCGGGTCGAAGCCGCACTCAGCGCACGGGCGCTCGAGGACCCAGGTCCAGTCCTTCGTGTCAGGAACGATCGGCTCAGGCATGCAGCCATCCTCGCAGCGCGGCGACAGCGACGGCCACCGGGTTCCTGCCAGCGACGGTCGCGATCACGCCAGGATGGGCCAGGTCGGGCACCGCCTCAGGTGAGGAGCAGCTTGTCGAGCCGCCGGCGCACGACGTACAGGCCGATCAGGCCCATGACGACGAGGTAGACCACCGAGACGACACTCGCCCAGCCCGGCTGCCCCAGCGTCAGCTCACGACACAGCACGACCCCGCGGTAGAGGGGCGTCGCCTCGACCACCCACCGCAGCCAGCCGTCGTAGGTCGAGATGGGGAAGAACGTCGCTGAGAACAGGAACAGCGGCAGTTGGATCAGGGTGATCTTCTCGAAGTCCTGCCACGACGTCATCCACGTCGTGGCCGCCATGCATACGGCTGAGAACGCGAACCCGATCAGCAGTGTCGCGGGCAGCGCCAGCACAGCCGTCCATGAGTGCAGCATCCCCATCGCCCACATCAGCAGCAGGAAGGCAGCCGAGTAGCTGGACCCACGGAGCTGACCCCAGATGATCTCGCCTCGCGCAATGTCTGCCGTGGTCAACGGGGTCGCGAGCATCTGGTCGTAGAGCTTGTCGTACTTGAGCTTGAAGAAGACGTTGTACGTCGAGTCCATGAGCGCGCCGTTGAAGGCGCTGACCGCCAGCATCCCCGGTGCCACGAACTCGGCGTAGGGGATCGCCTGACCGTTGACCTCGAAGGACTCGATCAGCTGGCCGACGCCGATACCGATGGAGAACAGGAAGAAGACGGGCTCGAGGAACCCCGTGAGGAAGAGCTTCCACGCCTGCCGATAGACGATGCAGCTGCGGGTCACCAGCAGCCAGGCTGCGCGCGCTGGTCCCAGCGGCGGGTGGACGGGGGTGATGGCCGCCATCAGTCCGCCAACCGTCGTTGCAACCCGGACACCGACCAGAACCAGCCGACCGCGATCGTCACGAGGAGCACGCTGGCGTTGAGCACGGCCATCGTCGAGTCGACGGTGTCCAGGCAGAACATGCGGCTGAGGTTGACCCCGTGCCACAGGGGCGTCAACCGGGCGACCCACTCCAGCCACGGACCGAGGTTGGAGATGGGGAAGAACGCCCCGGAGAAAAGCGTGAGCGGCAGGACACCGAGCCGGAACAGCACGCCGAACGCCGCTTCGCTCTTGATCCTCGTGCTGTAGCCGAAGACGATTCCCGCAAAGGCCATGCCCACCAGCAGTTGCGCTCCGAACGCGACGAACGGCCCCCACCAGGACTCGAAGACACCGAAGGGCGCGAGCACCAGCATGAAGAGCCCGCAGGCGGTGGCCAGCCGGAACAGGACGAACATCAGGTTGGCCGCGACGACGTGCCGGGGCTCGAGCGGCGTGGCGATCATCGAGTAGTAGGTCCGGTGCCACTTGATCGAGCCCATCACCGGGTAGGTCGTCTCCCCCACCGCGATCGTCATCGCATGCGTCGCCACGAGGCCGGGCACGATGAACGCGAGGTAGGACGTGGCTCCCTCTAGCTTGGTGGGATCACCGTCGATGAATCCACCGAGCAGCACTCCCATGGCGACGACGTAGAAGAGCGGCGAGACGAACGAGGTGATCACCCCGCCCTTCCAGGTGCGCTTGAAGACGGTCCACCAGTAGTCGGTCTGTCGCAGCGCCCCGGCAGCCAGCGTCAGGCTCATCAGTCGACCAGCGTCCGGCCGGTGAGCTTGAGGAAGACGTCCTCGAGCGTGCTGCGACGCACGAGCACGGCGATGGGATCGAGGCCGCGTTCGTGCGCCTTTGCGATGACCTCCTCGCCGTCCGAGCTGTAGACCAGGATCCGATCGGGCAGCACCTCGAGCCGACCGAGGTCCTCGATCTTGTCGGCGACGGCGCTGTGGGGGTTGGTCTCGTCGGTGATGGCGAACCGGAGCTCGGTCACCTCGCGGGTCGAGTGTTCCTCGATCAGCTGGCGCGGCGATCCCTCGGCAGCGATCAGTCCCTTGTCCATGACGACCAGCCGGTCGCACAGCTGCTCGGCCTCGTCCATGTAGTGGGTGGTGATGACCAAGGTGACGCCGGCCTGCTTGAGGCGGAAGAGCTGGTCCCACAGGACGTGTCGCGCCTGCGGATCGAGGCCGGTGGTCGGCTCGTCGAGCAGCAGGAGGTCGGGCTTGTTCACCAGGCTCCGGGCGATGGTGAGCCGTCGCTTCATCCCGCCGGAGAGGTCCTCCACCTTGGACCTCGCCTTGTCGGTGAGTGAGACGAACTCCAGCAGCTCGTCGACCCGGCTGTTGACCTCGCCCTTGGGGATACCGAAGTAGCGACCGTAGATGTAGAGGTTGTCCCGGACGTTGAGCTCGTTGTCGAGGGTGTCCTCCTGGGGACACACGCCCAGCCGGGCCCGGATGGCAGGCCCGTCCTTGGCGGGATCCATCCCGAGGATCTCCAGGGTGCCACCGCTGATCGGGCTCACGCTGGCGATCATGCGCATCGTGCTGGACTTGCCGGCTCCGTTGGGCCCGAGGAAGCCGAAGGCCTCGCCGCGGCGGACGTCGACGTCGATGCCCTTGACGGCTTCGAAGTCACCGAACGACTTGCGCAGCCCCCTGGCCAGGATCATCGATTCGCTCACGAACGAGGACCCTAGGTCACGGCACTGACAGTGACGAGCCGATATCTGCTGGACCGGGGTCACTCGACGGGTTGCTTACCGCGCGACTCAGCCCTTGCGCGCCGGCTTCTTGTTCGTACGTCGCTGGGGCTCCCTCGCGGCATCGGCAGCCTCCGTCTCGGTGTCTGCGCCCTCGGTCACCAGTCGACCCTCGGAGTTCTCCAAGTGGGCGCGGATGAACCAGTGGAACTGCTCGAGGTCGCCGGTCTGGGAGATCAGGAGGTCCTCGCTCACCGGGTCGATCTCACCGACGTCGTCGATCGCAGCGCGGTTGTCCTCGATGACTCCGGTGTAGACGAGGTCCAACGCGCCGAGGTGCGCCTGGGCGGTGTCCCTCGTGAGCTCGTAGTCGTCCCAGGACCGCGCGGCCACCAGCGCCCCGGGGGTGCCGATCGGGGTCCCTCCCATGGTCGCGATGCGCTCTGCCAGCACGTCCGCGAAACCGCGGACCGACTCGACCTGCGGGTCGAGCATCTCGTGGACGCCGATGAAGTTGGGTCCGACCACGTTCCAGTGGACATGCTTGAGCACGAGATGGAGATCGGTGTAGGCGAAAAGTCGATCCTGGAGGGCGGCGACCACGGTGGTGCTCTCCTTGGCAGTGAGCCCCGGCACGTGGAACGTCTGGGTGGGCGACTTCTTGGCAGTAGGCATGCCCTTGACACTAGGGACCGGGGGCGACTCCCCCACCACCCTTGGGGAGGGAACCGTCGGGCGTTGTCGGTGGCGTGGGACAGACTGAGGCCATGGCCGCCCTTGATCACTTCAGCGCTCCGACGCGCACGTGGTTCCAGGCCGCCTTCGCCGCGCCGACCCCCGCCCAGGAGGGTGCTTGGGAGGCCATCGCGCACGGCAAGCACGCGCTCGTTGTGGCACCGACCGGCAGCGGCAAGACGCTGAGCGCCTTCCTGCACGCCATCGACAAGCTCCTCACCGCAGAGACACCGGACGACAAGCTCCGCCGCACACGCGTTCTCTATGTCAGCCCGCTCAAGGCACTGGCCGTCGATGTCGAGCGCAACCTGCGTTCACCGCTGACCGGCATCCGGCACACGGGTGACCGACTCCAGACGGCCCTGCCGGAGGTGACGGTGGGACTGCGGTCGGGCGACACCAGCCCTGCCGAGCGGCGCCGGCTCGCGACCCGCCCGCCAGACATCTTGATCACCACCCCCGAGTCGCTGTTCCTGATGCTCACCAGTCAGGCGCGCGAGAGGCTCCGTGGCGTCGAGACGGTCATCATCGACGAGGTCCACGCGGTGGCCGGCACCAAGCGCGGCGCGCACCTCGCATTGACCCTCGAGCGGCTCGACGGTCTGCTCGAGCGACCAGCGCAGCGGATCGGTTTGAGTGCGACGGTCCGACCACTCGAGGAGGTGGCCCGCTTCCTGGGAGGCACGGCCCCGGTCGAGATCGTCGCACCGCCCTCCACCAAGGAGTGGGACCTCACCGTGGTCGTCCCGGTCGAGGACATGACGATGCCGGAGGAATACGACGAGACGTCCGGCAACCCTGGTCGCTCGAACAGCATCTGGCCGCACGTCGAGGAGCGCGTCGTCGATCTCATCGAGGCGCATCGCTCCACCATCGTCTTCGCCAACTCCCGACGACTCGCGGAGCGGCTCACCGCCCGGCTCAACGAGATCGCCGGAGAGCGGGCGGCCCGGGCGACCGAGGACGGCAGCCCGCTCGGCGCGGAGGAGGGGCGGTCGCCGGCCCCCGCGGCGATCATGGCCCAGTCGGGGTCGAGCTCAGGAGCCGAGGCCATCATCGCCAAGGCCCATCACGGCTCGGTCTCGAAGGAGCAGCGAGCGATCATCGAGGACGACCTGAAGCGCGGGCGGCTGCCGGCAGTCGTCGCCACCAGCAGCCTCGAGCTCGGGATCGACATGGGTGCCGTCGACCTCGTCATCCAGATCGAGTCGCCGCCGAGTGTCGCCAGTGCCCTCCAGCGAGTGGGGCGTGCCGGTCACCAGGTCGGGGAGATCAGCCGCGGAGTGCTGTTCCCCAAGCACCGGGGTGACCTCGCCCAGACCGCCGTGTCGGTGCAGCGCATGCGTGAGGGCGCTATCGAGAAGCTGAGGGTGCCCACCAATCCGCTGGACGTCCTGGCCCAACAGGTCGTGGCCGCGACGGCGATGGACGACTGGTCGGTCGACGAGTTCTTCGACCTCACGCGGCGCGCAGCGTCGTACGCCCATTTGCCCCGCAGCGCCTTCGACGCCACTTTGGACCTGCTGAGCGGCCGCTACCCCAGCGAGGACTTCGCCGAGCTCCGGCCCAGGATCGTGTGGGACCGGGTCAACGGCACGATCTCGGGCCGACCCGGCGCCCAACGGCTTGCGGTCACCAGCGGGGGCACGATCCCGGATCGTGGCCTCTTCGGCGTCTTCCTCGTCGGCGAGAAGGCCAGCCGGGTCGGGGAGCTGGACGAGGAGATGGTCTACGAGTCGCGGGTCGGCGACATCTTCGCCCTGGGTGCCACCAGCTGGCGGATCGAGGACATCACGCACGACCGCGTGCTGGTGACGCCCGCTCCGGGCATCCCGGGCAGGCTGCCGTTCTGGAAGGGCGACACCCTGGGCCGTCCGGCCGAGCTCGGCGCCGCCATCGGCGCCTTCACCCGCGGGCTGCTCACCCACAGTGAGGCCGAGGCGCGCGCTGCCGCCACGGACGCCGGGCTCGACGAGCACGCCGCCGCCAACCTGGTCACCTACGTCACCGAGCAGCGCGAGGCGACCAACGTCGTGCCGAGCGACACCCAGATCGTGGTCGAGAGGTTCCGCGACGAGCTGGGCGACTGGCGGCTCGTGGTCCACTCCCCCTACGGCACCCCCCTGCATGCCCCGTGGGCCCTGGCCATCAACGCCCGGCTGCGTGAGCGCTACGACGTCGACGGTCAGGCGATGGCGTCCGACGACGGGATCGTGATCCGCATCCCGGACACCGACCAGGAGCCGCCGCTGGGCGACCTGATCGTCTTCGACGCCGAGGAGATCGAGCAGATCGTCACTCGCGAGGTCGGCGGATCAGCACTGTTCGCCAGTCGCTTCCGCGAGTGCGCCGCGCGTGCGCTCCTACTGCCTCGCCGCGACCCGGGCCGGCGCAGTCCCCTGTGGCAGCAGCGTCAGCGCAGCGCCCAGCTGCTCGAGGTCGCCTCGAAGTACCCGAGCTTCCCCATCGTCCTGGAAGCCATCCGTGAATGCCTCCAGGACGTCTACGACCTGCCGGCCCTGACCGAGCTGTTGCGGCGCATCGACCGCCGTGAGGTGTCGGTGGTCGACGTGTCCACGCAGACACCCAGCCCCTACGCCCGCAGCTTGTTGTTCGGGTACGTCGCCCAGTTCGTCTACGAGGGGGACTCGCCGATCGCCGAGCGGCGAGCCGCGGCGCTGAGCCTCGACCAAGGGCTGCTCGCCGAGCTGCTGGGGCGCGCCGAGCTGCGCGAGCTCCTCGATCCCGAGGTGCTCGCCGAGGTGGAGGCCGAGCTGCAGTGGCTGGCCCCCGACCGGCGCGCCCGCACCGGCGAGTCCGTAGCCGACCTGCTCCGCCTGCTCGGTCCGCTGTCCATCGACGAGGTCGAGTCCCGCGTCACCGACGAGCACCGATCCGGGGTCGCGGGCTGGCTGACCGGCCTGGCCGAGGCTCGGCGGGTCGTCGCCGTACGCATCGCCTCCGAGGAGCGCTGGACCACCATCGAGGACATCGCGCGCCTGCGCGACGGACTCGGCGTGCCGGTCCCCGCAGGCACGCCCGACGTCTTCACCGAGCCGACCGAGGACCCCGTCGGCGACCTGGTCTCGCGCTACGCCCGCACCCACGGTCCCTTCACCACGGCCGAGGTCGCGACCCGGTTCGGCCTCGGGGAGGCCGTGGCCCGGCAGGCACTGCACCGCCTCGCTGCTCGGGGACGCCTGCTCGAGGGCGAGTTCCGTCCGGCCGGGAGCGGTGCCGAGTGGTGTGACGCCGAGGTCCTGCGCAAGCTCAGGCGCCGGTCACTGGCCCGGCTGCGCAAGGAGGTCGAGCCGGTCACCCACGAGACGCTGGCAAGGTTCCTGCCGTCGTGGCAGCACGTGGTCCATCCGCACGGCGGCGGCAAGCTACGGGGGGTCGACGGGGTGATCGCCGCGATCGACCAGCTGGCGGGTTGTCCGGTGCCGGCCAGTGCCTTGGAGCCGCTCGTCCTCGCCTGCCGGGTCCGTGACTACGAGTCGAGCTTCCTTGACGAGCTGACCAGCAGCGGAGAGGTCATCTGGGCAGGCCACGCTCCGCTGCCGGGCAGCGACGGCTGGGTCAGCCTGCACCTGGCCGATCAGGCCCACCTGACGCTGCCGGACCCGCAGTGGGGCGAGCTGGACGAGCTCCAGCAGTCGGTGCTGGAGGCGCTCGCACCCGGCGGAGCCTGGTTCTTCCGACAGCTCAGCGACCGACTGGGCTCGACCACCGACACCGCTCTCTCGACCGCCCTCTGGGGACTCGTCTGGGAGGGCATGGTCACCAACGACACGCTGACCCCGTTGCGGTCGCTGGTCCGCTCGGGCAAGGCCAGTCACCGCACCCGGCGGGGTCCGCCGCGCGTCTCGATGGGCTCAAGTCGCATGCCCGTCCGCTCCGGACCACCTGAGACCGCAGGTCGCTGGAGCGTGTTGCCCGCGCGTGACTCCGACGCGACCCGGCGAGCGCATGCCACCGCCGAGCACCTCCTCGAGCGCCACGGCGTCGTGACGCGGGGAGCCGTCATGCAGGAGCGCATCCCCGGTGGCTTCGCGGGCGTCTACAAGGTGTTGTCCGCCTTCGAGGACACGGGTCGCTGTCGCCGGGGCTACTTCGTCGAGGGGCTCGGAGCGGCCCAGTTCGGTGCGCCCGGCGCCATCGACCGGCTGCGCACGTTCTCCGAGCCGGACGAGTCCAAGCCGGTGGCCCTCGCACTCGCGGCGACCGACCCGGCCAATCCCTACGGCGCGGCGCTTCCGTGGCCCCCCAACGCGAGCGACGGCGGACACCGGCCCGGACGCAAGGCCGGAGCGTTGGTCGTGCTCGTCGACGGTGCCCTGCTGCTCTACGTCGAGCGCGGCGGGCGCACCCTGCTCACGTGGAGCGAGGACATCGATCGACTGACGCTGGCAGCGGCAGCGCTGGCGGACGCAACGCGGCGCGGGGCCCTCGGCAAGCTGACCGTGGAGAAGGCCGACGGCGAAGCGCTCCTGGGTGCGGGTGACACCCCGTTGCGCCAGGCGCTGAACGCCACCGGCTTCGTCTCCACACCCAAGGGGCTGAGGATGCGTGCCTGAGGGCGACACCGTCTTCCGGGCGGCCAAGCTCCTTGACCTCTCCCTCTCCGGTCGGCTGCTCACCCGCACGGACTTCCGGGTGCCGCAGCACGCGACCGCCGACCTCAGCGGGTCCACCGTGCTGACGACCGTCTCGCGAGGCAAGCACCTCCTCACCCGCACCGACACCGGCTTCACCCTGCACACGCACCTGAAGATGGAGGGTGCCTGGCAGGTCTATCGACCCGGCGAGCGGTGGCGGCGACCCGTGGGCCAGGTGCGCGTGCTGCTCGAGGCGGGTGATGCGATCGCGGTGGGCTTCAGCCTCGGCGTGGTCGAGATCGTCGAGACGCACCTCGAGCACGAGGTGGTCGGTCACCTCGGGCCCGACCTCCTTGGCCCGGACTGGGACGAGGCCGAGGCCCTTCACCGGCTGAGGGCCGAACCCGACCGCGAGCTGACGGCTGCCCTGCTGGACCAGCGCAACCTCGCTGGCATCGGCAACATGTACGCCGCCGAGCTCTGCTTCATCATCGGAGCCCATCCCCAGATGGCTGTACGCGATGTGGGCGACCTGATCCGGCTCGTCCGCCGCGCCAAGCAGATGCTGGAGCTGAACTCCGAGCGGGCCACCCAGTCGACCACCGGCAATCTGCGTCCACGCGAGCGGATGTGGGTCTATCGACGCGACAAGTCGCCATGTCGTCGATGCGGCACGCCCATCCGGGTGGCGATGAGAGGCGACGCCGGCCGTGAACGCGCGATGTACTGGTGTCCGACCTGCCAGCCTGTCCCGGCCGGTCACGCGGAGAGCTGACTCAGGCCGCGGAGGCCACCACGGGACCTGTGCCTCGCCTGGTGCCGGAGATCGGCGTTGCCTCGATGCTGTGCAGCTCGAGCGCGACCTCCTCGAGCGCCACGGCGTCGGAGACCTCCCTCAGCACCTCCGAGAGGGGCAGGTCCATCGCGGCACACAACGAGGCGAGGAGCTCCGAGGAGGCTTCCTTCTGTCCGCGCTCGATCTCCGAGATGTAGCCCAGGCTCACTCGGGCCTCGGCCGATACCTCACGCAGGGTCATGCCACGCTGCATCCGCTCGCTGCGGAGCACGTCGCCGAGGAGCCGACGAAAGAGCACCATGCGCTCGTCCTTCCAGAGGATGGGTGGGACCCGTGGTGGCAACGCTACCCGAGGCCCGAATCTTCCATGCGCAGCATGCCATCGAGCACCGACAGCGCGCCGCGACAGCTGCCAGCCTGGATCGTCGCCCGGTCGCCCTCCAGGTCGAGCATCCGGGCCTGTACACCCTCGGGACCCGCGACGGCGACCCACACCAGCCCCACCGGCTTGTCCTCCTGACGGTCCGGCCCAGCGACTCCGGTGGTGGCAACACCGTACGTCGCCCCGAGCAACGTCCGTGCTCCACTCGCCATGGCCCCGGCGCACTCGGCCGACACCACACCGTGCTTGTCGATGACGGACTCCGAGACGCTCAGGAGGGAAGCCTTGACGGCTGTCGCGTACGACACGACGCCGCCGAGGAAGCAGGCAGAAGCGCCCGGCACCGAGGTGAAGAGGGCGGCGAGCTGGCCACCGGTGAGCGACTCGGCAGTGGCGATCGTCTCGCCCCGTGCCGTCAGGACCTCGACGAGCTGGCGCGGGTCCGTGGTCATCACCCGAGCCTAGCTACGTTGGTGTCCATGGCTCTCCCCATCGAGGACTACGCACTCGTCGGCGACCGCGGCACGGCCGCCCTCATCGGCGCTGACGGCTCGGTCGACTGGCTCTGCCTGCCCCGTTTCGACTCACCCGCCTGCTTCGCCGCCCTGCTCGGTGGCCCTGAGCACGGGCGCTGGCTGCTGGCACCCGCCCAGGACGAGGGGGTGACGACCAGCCGGAGCTACGTCGGCAACAGCGCCATCCTCGAGACCACCTTCACGACGCCCACCGGGGTGCTGGTGCTCCGCGACGTGATGCCGGTCGGGGACGGGCGCGCCGACCTGGTCCGCACGGTGCGCTGCACCCGCGGGACCGTACGGGTGCGTCACGAATGGGTCGTCCGCCTCGACTACGGCCGTGTCCGGCCCTGGGTGTCGCGCCAGCAGGTGGCTGGGCAGACCGTCATCGTCGCGACAGCCGGGCCCGACAAGCTCATGCTCCGGGGTCCGCGTCTTCCGCACGCCGCCGACGGCCACCACACCGACGAGTTCGACCTGACTGCGGACGAGGTCATGACCTTCTCCACGACGTGGGTGCGCTCGTGGCGTGCCCTTCCCGAACCGCTGGGCTTCGACGACCGGGTCGAGGCGACCCGCGTGGAGGAGGAGCGATGGGCCGCCACCTGCATCGACGACGTCCCTCACGCCGACCTCGTACGCCGCAGCCTGGTCACCCTCCGGCTGATGACGCACGCCGAGACCGGCGGGATCGTGGCAGCTCCCACCACCAGCCTGCCCGAGGCCTTCGGCGGCGAGCGCAACTGGGACTACCGCTACTGCTGGCTGCGCGACGCGGCGCTGACGCTCGAGTCGCTGCTCGCGGTCGGCTACACCGACGAGGCCAGGGACTGGCGCGACTGGCTGCTGCGCGCTGTGGCGGGAGACCCCGAGGACCTGCAGATCATGTATGCCGTCGACGGCGGCAGGCAGCTCCCTGAGCGCGTCCTGGACCACCTCCCCGGCTACGAGCACTCATTGCCCGTACGCATCGGCAACGCCGCCGTCAGCCAGCGCCAGACCGACGTGCTGGGCGAGGTGATGATCGCCCTCGAGGACGCCCGCGACGCCGGCATCACCGAGACGGCCCAGAGCTGGGCGCTCCAGCGCTCGCTCGTGGAGGAGCTCGCCGAGCACTGGGACGAACCCGACCACGGGCTGTGGGAGATCCGGGGCGAGCCGCGCCACTTCACCCACTCCCGGGTGATGGTCTGGGTCGCCTTCGACCGCGCCGTCAAGGCCGTCGAGAAGCATGGGCTGGACGGCCCGGTAAACCGCTGGCGCGAGCTCCGGGACCAGGTCCACGAGCAGGTCCTGCAGAAGGGCTACGACGCCGACCGGGGCACCTTCACCCAGCACTACGACACCACGGAGGTGGACGCGAGCCTCCTCAACCTCCCGCTCGTCGGCTTCCTCCCGGGCGACGACGAGCGGGTGCTCGGCACGATTCGCGCGATCGAGGAGGACCTGATGCACCAGGGCCTGCTCCGGCGCTACCGCACCCAGACCGGGGTCGACGGCCTCCCGGGCGGCGAGCACCCGTTCCTGGCGTGCTCGTTCTGGCTCGTCTCTGCCCTCGCGGCGGCGGGTCGGGCCGAGGACGCGCACACCCTGATGGACCGGCTGTGCGCCCTCACCAACGATGTGGGACTGCTGGCCGAGGAGTACGACGTCGACAGTGGCCGCATGGCCGGCAACTTCCCCCAGGCGTTCAGCCACCTGACGCTGGTGCAGGCCGCCCTCGCCCTGCGCTGAACGACGGCCACCGATGGTCTGCAAACGGCCGACGGCCCGGCCACCCCTCGCGGGGTGACCGGGCCGTCATGCGTGGTGCCGTCAACCGAGGATCAGCGTCGCTTCACCTTGATGAACACCTTGTCCTGGCTCGCGGAGACGTCGTTGGAGCCGGAATACTTCGCGACAAGGACGTGCCTGCCGGGACCGAAGTTCTTCTTCACCGTGACGACCACCTCGCCGTTGCTCAGGACCCCTGTCCCGACACGGGTGCCCTTGAAGAACACCCTGACCCGACCCTCAGGCGTCCCGTTGACGGCCGAGACCGTCACCGTCAGCTTGATGTTCCGACCGAATGCCGACCGCTTGGGCGCAGCATCCACCTCGGTCACCGAGGCTGCCTTGGCGGGTGCAGGCTGCGGCTGCGGCTGGGGCTGGGGCTGCGGCTGCGGCTGCGGCTGGGGCTGCGGCTCCGGCTGCGGCTCCGTCGGCGGTGTGACCACCGAGCCGGTCACGGTGACCGGCACCCGTGCCACGGTTCCGGTGGTGGCACCGACGACGCGGAGCACCTTCTCCCCGCCGGTGGTCCCGGCAGGCACTGTCACGGTCACGCTGGCCGTGCCCGTCTCGTCGGTCGTGGGGCCCAGCAGTGTGTTGGTGACCGGGAAGGTCCCCAGCGACGTCTGGTCGAGGAACACCTCGACCGAGTTGTCGGTCACGTCACCGGCAGCCGTCATGGCCAAGGAGCTCACAGCAAACTGGATCTGATCGCCCGGACCGTAGGACGGCGGAGCGTTCGCCGGGAAGGCAGCACCCACCGCCCGCTGGCTGTAGTCAACCGGCAGCGGAACGTCGCCCTCGGCCGTGTTGGCGAACTCAGCCATGTAGTCGACCATCGCCTGCAGGTCCGACTTGCCGGTGTCCTGCCTGCTGGTGCCGCCCGCGAAGGTGGTGAAGTTGTCTCCGCCCGATGCCAGGAACGAGTTCGCCGTCACGGAGAAGACCTCAGTCGGCTCCACCCGGTCGCCGTTCAGCCACATCGCCGTGATGCGCGACCCGGCCGGCTTGGTGGCGTCATGGGTGTAGGTGAAGCCGTTCGACGCACCCAGTCGCAGGAACGGTCGGCTCGCGCCGGCCGGTTGCCACTGCTGCTCCAGCACTGACTTGAGCTGCGCCCCGGTCAGGTCCATGTTCACCAACGTGTTGGCGAACGGCTGGACGTTGGCGGCACCTCGGTAAGTGAGGGTGCCGTCCGGTCCTGGGACCATGTCCTGTCGCAGGCCGCCCGGGTTCATGAAGGCGATCTGCGCCGACCCCGTGGTGGTCGACTCGGTCGCCCACCGCTGGACCTCGGCCACCAGGTTGCCCAGGGTGGACTCGCGTCCGCGGGCATCTGCGCTGGGTGAGAGGCGCGGACGGTTGAACGGACCGGCCAGCTTGCCCAAGGGACGAGCACCGAGCACATCGGCCTTGGCCACCGCGGCGTCGACGATGGCCTTGGTGGGCAGGTCGTCGGGGTAGTTGGGCGTGAACGCACCAGTGCCGTCGTCGGTCTGCAGCGCGACGATCCTGGTGCGAATGCCCTGCACCTCACCGGTGTCGGTGTCGACCCGGAAGCGGAGCTGGTTGAGGTTGTAGCCGTACTGACCGGCCGAGACGACCGGACGCTTGGTCACCTCACGGTCCTGCGCCGCCCAGGCGGGCACGGGGACCCGGTGGTTGTACGCGAGGTGCGTGTGACCCGAGATGATCGCGTCGACGTCGGAGTTGACGCCGTTGACGATCTTGCCGAAGTCCGACGCCGGGTCCACAGCGGAGCTGTAGGCCGTGGTGGCCGCACCCTCGTGGACCAGCAGGATGACCACGTCGGCGCCTTGCGCCTTCAGATCAGCCGCCTCCCTGTTGGTCTCCTCAACGATGCTGGTGACCTCGATCTCCTCGATGCCGTCAGGCGCGACCAGTTCGGGCAGGTGCTCGGTGACCGCACCCACGAACCCGACCTCGACGTTACCGAAGTCACGGATCCACGTCGCCGGCAGCGCCGGGTTGCCCGTGGCCTTGAACCTGACGTTGGCGCCGAGGTACTTCCACTCAGCCCCGCCCTCGGGGTTGTCGTCGGGATCGTAGGACTGCATGACCCGGTTGACGAGGTCGTCGTAGCCCTGGTCGAACTCGTGGTTGCCCACTGAGGACACCTCGAGGCCGGCCGAGTTGAGTGCGTCGATCGTCGGCTTGTCGTTCTGGATGAACGACTCGAAGGTCGACGCCCCGATGAGGTCGCCAGCTGCGGCGAAGACGGTCTTCGGGTTCTGCGCCCGCAGCTGCTTAACGGCTGATGCGAGCACCGCGGCACCCGACTCGGCACCATCGCGCTTGATGCGGCCGTGGAAGTCGTTGATGCCGAGGACCTGGACGACCTCTTGGTCGGCCGGGTCGGTGTCGATGCCGACGATCTCGGGGTTGTGGTCCGAGGCGCCGTACGGCGTTGCAGCGTAGAGGTTGGTCGCGTTGGCGTTGAACCTGGCGTAGGAGTAGGCCGTGGACTCGTTGCCACCGATCTCCCAGAGGTCGGCACCCGTGACCATGGCGTTGGCCGCCGGGTTGGCGAGCACGTGGTCGAGCGATCCCGAGAGGCCACTGAAGCTGTACGACCACTCGTGGGGGGTGCTGGACTTCACGACCTGGTAGTTGGCGTCGTAGAGGACCTGCATGGGGTCCTCGAAGGTGTAGGAGTTGAAGTCACCCGTCAAGAACACCTTGTTCGTGCCTCGCGAGGCGGCGAACTGGTCGGCGAAGGTGGTCAGCGCTTGCGCCTGACGCACCCGGTCACCGTTGAAGGCACCCTGTCCGTCGCCGGCGTCGGTGTTGCCGGGGTTGCTGCTGCTGCCCGTGCTCTTGGACTTGAAGTGGTTGACGATGACCGCGAACGTGTCGTCGCTCGACCCGCCCTCTGGCTTGAACGCCTGCGCGAAGGGCTCACGGGCGTTGTCAAAGGCAGCGGCACCGATCAGCAGCTGGGACTGTCCCACCCGGCTCACGGTGTCGGGGTTGAAGATGAAGGCCGTCCGGATGACGTCCTCGCCGGCAGGCAGCTTCTCCGGTGACGGCGCGTAGGCCCACCGGGTGAAGCCTGCCTTGGCGTTGAGAGCTGCCACGACAGCCTTGACGGCGTCGTCGCGGTCGGCCTCACCGAGGGACAGCGAGTTCTCGATCTCCTCGAGGGTGACGATGTCAGCGTCCAGGTTGGTGATGGCTCGCACCATCTTGTCCTGCTGCCGCGTGAGGTTGGCAGCGTTGGCTGCGCCTCGCGGTCCGTTGCCACCGGTGCAGCTGCCCACCGTGATGGGGTTGCCGGCGCGATCGTTGTTGTAGGAGCACGTGCGACCGGGTCCGGCGGCCGCCCACGCCTCGCCGGTGGTGTTGAAGTAGTTCAGGACGTTGAACGTGGCGAGGGTGAGGTCACCGCCGACGCTCTCCGGACGCGACTTGCGGTTGTTCAGGAAGGTCGCCACGTCCTGGTCGTTGGCCGCCGTGACCGGCGTCGTGGGCTGGACCTTCCACGCGCGGTTGCGGAACTCGAAGATCATCGGGACTTTGAGGGTGGCCGGAGCGCCGACCCGGACCGGCTTGGCAGCGCCGCCAGCGTCAGGAGTCAGCCACGGGAGCGGGGTGCTGGTGGCGCTGGCGCCGCCGAACAGGAAGTCGGTGCTCGCACCGTCGTCGAGGGTCACCGAGCGCGCTTCGTTGTCGTCCTTGACGTCCTGTGCCGCCGGGGTGCCCGGACGTGCCACGTCGGTCCACTGACGCAGCGGGGTGGTGCCTGCCGCCAGACCGATTTCACCGAAGCGGTTGGTGTTGAAGGAGTTGGTGACCGTGAGCGGACCGGTCAGGGTGACCAGCTCGCTCTCGTGGTCCTCGCGCAGGTCGGACGTCGCGGGCAGTGCCATGGACTGCGAGACCACCGGTGCCAGCGGAGCCGGGAGGGCGACGACATCTGCGTCGACGTCCACGACGATCTGGGTCAGGCCGCTGAATTCGAGGGCAAGGCCCTTGACCTGTACGGAGGACCCGATGGCCGGGTAGGTGGGGAATCCGTCGCTGCCGCCCCATACGAAGATGCCGTCGGACGCGCCGGGCGTGGCGTCAGTGGCTCCGCCGGTGCCACCGGTCTGGATCACGAAGCCGTTGAACCCGCCGGTCGGGTAGCTTGCCGTGACGACACCGGTCGTGGTGACGAGGTCCTGGGCGTGCGGGGAGGTGTCACCCGTGCCTTGGATCTCGGCGATGGTGCCGGTGAACTCCTCCGGCGGGGTGGGCGGGCAGGCGGCTCCACACGCGACCGGGGTCGGGGGTCCCGTCGTGAAGTCGGCGGCGTTGTTGTCGGTGTCGACCGTGCCAGCGCGAGAGCTCGAGGTGGCGTTGGCAGTGAGCGGGGCAGGACCGTTGCCTTCGTAGGCGGCGGGCGTGCCGTAACCGACGTAGTCGATGAGGGAGGCCACGTTGCTGATGGTGCCGCTCGGGACGGTGAGCCCGGAGGTCGTGTCGGCGAGGGCAACTTGTCCCGTGCTGCCTGACAGGTTGAGCGTGCTCGTGGCGTCGGGCGTGGCAGGAAGCGCCACACCGCCGGCACCGGAGGCACCGCCCACCAGGTAGGTGCCTCCGGCCGGGACGTCCACGGCGGGGAGCGAGAAGATGTTGATGAAGGTTCCGGTGGCCGTGTTCGACCGGTACTGCAGGCTCTTGCCGCCCAGGCTGATCACTCCGCCCGTGGGGTTGCGGAGCTCGATGAAGTCAGTGGTGTACGTGGCGCCGGAGTTGCCTCCACCGCCGTACACCTCGCTGATGACGAGGCCAGTGCTGACCGCGTTGGCAGGGGCGACGGGAGCAAGACCAGCGGCAAGGACCGCCAGACCGGCGCCGACGACGAGGCCGCGTGTGTGCGACCCCTTCCGCGACCCGGAAATGAGGTTGAACGACACAGGCAGAGACCCTTCTCAAGGCGTGACAGGTGATGCTGACGGGTGGAGCAGGCGGAGCCTGGACCCGGCTCCTGGGGCGCGCGATGTGATCCCCCACACGGTCACGCTGGCGAACACTAACCCCGCAGGTCCAATCTGCAGGTATTGCTGCGGCGACTCGCGCAGAGGACGGACTCTGCCACCCAAAGGGTGGAAGGTCCACACTTTCGAGTGACGGATCTCGCAACGTCAGGTAACGGTTCGGCGTCAGCTGTGCCGCGAGCGCTGACGGCGCACGTCACGGAAGAATTCGTAGCCCGACCACAGCGTCATCGCAACGGCTCCGGCCAACAAGACCTGGGCCAACAAAAATAGCGCCTCGCCCACAGGTCCGGGCCAGACGTCGAAGGCCCCGCCGTGGGCGTCGCCATGGGGCAGGGGCCAGATCAACCCGGACAGCGCGATCGCCTGGAGGGTGGTCTTGATCTTGCCGCTGCGGGCCGCAGGAATCACGACGTCCTTGAGGACCGAGAGACGCAGCAGGGTCACCGACCACTCGCGCACGAGCACGACGATCGTCACCCACCACCAGACGTCCCCCACGATCGACAGTCCGATGAAGGCCATGCCGGTGACAGCCTTGTCGGCGATGGGGTCGGCGATCTTGCCGAAGTCCGTGATCAGGTTGTGCTTGCGCGCGAGGTCACCGTCGATCTTGTCGGTGATCATCGCAACGGCGAACAGCGCGAACGCGATCCACCGCCACATCGTCGAGTTGCCGTCGTCCTGCAGCAGCGCCCAGCCGAAGAACGGCACCATTACGATGCGCAGGGTCGTCAGGACGTTGGCGATGTTGAAGTTGGAGACCTGGTGCTCGGTGCTGGTCATGCCCGGTCCCCCGACTCACTGAGGGGTACGGCGATGAGGTCGACACCATCGGTCGCGACCACCGTGGCAGCGACGAGGTCGCCGATCGCAAGACCGCCGCCCGCCTCGATCGTCGTCGTGCCGTCGACCTCAGGGCCCTGGTGCTCGGCCCGGCCCTCGGCGACACCGTCGTCGGTGGACTCGACGAGTACGGAGACGATCTCGCCGATGCGTTCCTCGGCGCGCTGGGAGTTGAGCTCCTCGACGAGGGCGGTGACGTGCTCGGTCCTCGCGCGCACCTCGTCCTCGTCCAGCTTGGCCTCGTAGGTCGCGGCCTCCGTGCCGTCCTCGTCGGAGTAGCCGAAGACGCCGGTCACGTCCATCCGAGCGGCCTCGAGGAAGTCACAGAGCGTCTGCAGGTCCTCCTCCGTCTCGCCAGGGAAGCCGACGATGACGTTGGACCGGACGCCCGCCAGCGGGCTCAGGCTGCGGATGCGCGCCAAGAGGTCCAGGAAGCTGTCCGGGTCGCCGAAGCGACGCATCCGGCGCAGCACCGTCGCGCTGGCGTGCTGGAAGGACAGGTCGAAGTAGGGCACGACGCCCGGGGTGTCGGCGATCGCCTCGATCAGTCCGGGTCGCGTCTCGGCAGGTTGGAGGTAGGACACCCGGACCCGGGCGATGCCCTCGATGGCCGCGAGCTCGGGGAGCATCGTCTCGAGCAGCCGGAGGTCGCCGAGGTCCTTGCCGTAGGACGTCGAGTTCTCGCTGACGAGGAAGAGCTCCTTGATGTCCTGGGTCGCGAGCCACTGCGCTTCCTGGAGCACGTCGCTCGGGCGACGACTGACGAATGACCCGCGGAAGCTCGGGATGGCACAGAAGGAGCACCGGCGATCGCACCCGCTTGCCAGCTTGAGCGGGGCCATCGGGCCGGTGTCGAGCCTGCGGCGTACGACTCGGGGACCTGTCGCCGGCGCACCCTGGCCGATCTCGTCGGTGCTGGCGCGGTTGTCTGCGTGACCCGGCATCGAGATGGCGGATGCGTCACGGTCCACGGGGGAGATCGGGAGCAGGCGTCGTCGATCCGAGGGGGTGTGGGCGTGGTGGGTCTCCCCCGCGACGATCGAGCGCAGCTTGGCGGCGATGTCGGGGTAGTCGTCGAAACCGAGGACCGCGTCGGCCTCGGGCAGCGACTCGGCGAGGTCCTTGCCGTAGCGCTCGGCCAGGCAACCCACCGCCACGACGGCCTGCGTCTTGCCGTGCTGCTTGAGGTCGGCCGCCGCGAGCAAGGTGTCGACCGAGTCCTTCTTGGCGGCCTCGACGAAGCCGCAGGTGTTGACCAGGACGGTGTCGGCGTCGCCCGGCTCAGCCACCAGGCGGAAGCCACCTGCCTCGAGGCGTCCGGCGAGCTCCTCGGAGTCGACCTCGTTGCGGGCACACCCCAACGTCACCACGGCCACGCTCATGAGCGTCTGGTCAGCAGCAGCAGCGGTCGGGGCGGGGCTGGGGTCGGTGGAGGTCGTCATCGCTGTCCGAGTATGCCGCTTCCACACCGCGAGGGCCGCTTCGTGGCGGCCGTGGTGATCACCACAGGAGGCCAACCAGCCCACCCAGCAGACTCAGCGTGCGACGTAGGTGCCCTGACCCGCGACGCCCGGCTCGCCGATCGGCTTCGCCGACTGGCCGTCCAGGGCCACGGTGACCGCACCGTCGGTGGTCTGCACGCGCACCGGCGGCGCCGCCGCGATCGTCTCGACGTCACCCACGGCGAGATTGCCCTCGAAGACGATCTTGCCTGCCCCGTCACGGACCACGACGTGCGCGCCACCGGTGGTGGCGCTCAGCACGACGGGCACGGGGTCGCCCAGGGCAGAGCCGGACCCTCCGGGTCCTCCCGACCCGTTGAGCACGGGAGCCGAGCCGCGAAGCTCGGCGGGTGGGTCCATCACCAGCCGCGCCACCGACCAGCAGAGGACGACGGCCATCACGACGGCGACGAGCAACGACCAGTTGGGGCCGCCCTTCGTGCTGCGGATGGATCCGTGGGCGCCAGTGGCGAGCTCCGCCTCGAAGACCCGTCGCGGGTTGATGTCGGCATGGGCGTACCGCTCGTCGTAGGTGGCCAACATCGGCGCCACGTCGACCCCCAGCACGCGCGCGAGGGTGCGCAGGTGACCGCGGGCATAGAAGTCGCCGCCGCAGGGCACGAAGTCGTCGACCTCGATCGACTCGATCACGTGGGGGCGGATGCGGGTGCGGTCCGCGAGCTGGTCGACGCTGAGTCCCAAACGGGTACGGGCGGCGAGGAGCTCGGGTCCGATGACCGGATCGAGAGCAGGCTCCACCTCGAAGTCGTCGAGCACGAGGGGGTCGACGACCTCACCCGGACGAGAGATCGGTCGCACCCGGTCGCCCCAGACCTGGGTGTCCTCGACCAGGTTGACGCGCCCCGGCCGGCGGAGCTCGCGACCATGCAGCTCGTCCTCCTCGCCGGGGAACGGCTCGACAAGGTCCTTGCGCACCTCGCTGCGGCGGCCCACGCCGGACTCACGGAGCGGCGACGGCGTCGCGCTGGCGACGATCGTCCCCTCCCCCGACTCCCCCGAGTCCTCCGAGTCCTCCGAGTCCTCCGAGTCCTCCGCCACCTCGTCCTGGGTCGGCTCAGCCTGACTGACGTCACTCAGGTCCGAACGGCGCTCGGGTGCCAGCGTGGCGAGCTTCGCGATGGCAGCTGCCAGGAGCGGCCGCGGGTCCCGCCACGTCGGGTGGGTGCCCGGCTCGTCGGGGTCCGCCGGGGGCTCTGTGTCGTGCAGCTCGGGCTCGTCGGCGTCGAGGACGACCACGGCTCCGGTCGCTGCCGCCACGCGGTCGATCGCGGCGCCCACGTCGTCACCCGCTGCGACGACTCGGGTCGAGAGGCCGAGAGGAAGCGCGAAGGGCGCGCCGTGCAGACGCATCGACAGGACAGCGCGGCGACGGCTGGCGCCGTCGAGCTCGGCGAGGATCTTCTCCTCGTTGTGCGGGTGGACGGCCAGCCGGCCGTCGCGCAGCAGCCCTCGGCGCGGCGTGTGCTCGACGTGCTGGACCGCACTCCACGGCAGCCCGCGCCAGGTACGCCCGAGCCGGATCCGCACGCCGTGCGCGTCGGCGACGAGCAGGGGAGCGCGGGCGTCGAAGAAGGTGAGCAGCCAGTAGCCGCCGAGAAGTCCCATCGCCACGGCGAGCACGCTGTCGAGTGCTCCCCCGCCGCCGACGGCACGCGCGAGATAGGCGATGGCGAGCGCCGAGGCGAGGGCCCCCAGACCGGCCGCGAGGCCCGCGTTGCGGCGTACCTCGACAGCATCGGGTGTCAGGGACAGCGCCTCGTGGCTCGGCTCGGACGTCTCGAGGCCGCCCGACTCCTCGTAGAGCTCAGCAGCACCCATCACGCGTCCCCCTCCAAAGTGGCGATCACAGCGTCGATCTCGTCCGGCTTCACCAGCACGTCGCGAGCCTTCGAACCCTCGCTGGGGCCGACGACCCCTCGGCTCTCGAGGATGTCCATCAGGCGCCCCGCCTTGGCGAAGCCGACACGCAGCTTGCGCTGGAGCATCGAGGTCGAACCGAACTGGGTCGAGACGACCAGCTCGATGGCCTGGATGACGAGCTCCATGTCGTTGCCGATGTCGTCGTCGAGCTCGCGCTTGGCGGCCTGCGGCGCGGTGACGTCCTCGATGTAGGTGGGCTCGAGCTGCGCCTTGCAGTGGTTGACCACCTGCTGGATCTCCGCCTCGGTGACCCAGGACCCCTGCACGCGCACGGGCTTGCTGGAGCCCATCGGCAGGAAGAGCCCGTCACCCTGGCCCACCAGCTTCTCGGCGCCCGGCTGGTCGAGGATGACCCGGCTGTCGCCGAGGCTCGAGGTGGCGAACGCCAGCCTGGACGGCACGTTGGCCTTGATCAACCCGGTGACCACGTCGACCGAGGGCCGCTGGGTCGCCAGTACCAGGTGGATTCCGGCGGCTCGGGCGAGCTGGGTGATCCGGACGATGGCGTCCTCGACGTCGCGCGGGGCGACCATCATGAGGTCGGCCAGCTCGTCGACGATCACCAGGAGATAGGGGTACGGCGCCAGCTTGCGCTCGCTCCCGGGCGGCACCTCGACCTTGCCGGCCCGCACGGCCTTGTTGAAGTCGTCGACGTGACGGAACCCGAAGTTCGCCAGGTCGTCGTAGCGCATGTCCATCTCGCGGACCACCCAGGCCAGCGCCTCCGCGGCCTTCTTGGGGTTGGTGATGATCGGGGTGATCAGGTGCGGGACACCCTCGTAGGCGTTCAGCTCGACCCGCTTGGGGTCGATCATGATCATCCGCACCTCGTCGGGCGTCGACCGCATCAGGACCGAGGTGATGAGTGAGTTGATGAACGACGACTTGCCGGAGCCGGTCGCGCCGGCCACCAGCAGGTGCGGCATCTTGGCCATGTTGGCGACCACGAAGCCGCCCTCGACGTCCTTGCCGAGACCGGCCACCATCGGGTGGTGGTCCGAGCGGGCAGTGTTGGAGCGGAGCACGTCGCCCAGGGAGACGATCTCCTTGTCGGTGTTCGGGATCTCGATGCCGATCGCGGACTTGCCGGGGATCGGCGACAGGATCCGGACGTCGGCCGAGGCGTCGGGGTAGGCGATGTTCTTGCCCAGCGCGGTCACCTTCTCGACCTTCACCGCGGGGCCGAGCTCGAACTCGTAGCGGGTCACCGTCGGTCCGCGCGTGTAGCCCGTGACGGTGGCGTCGATGGCGAACTCCTCCATCACCTGCATCAGCCGCTCGACCACCGCGTCGCTGGCCTTGGAGCGGGCCTTGTGCACCGACCCCGGCTTGAGCGAGGAGTTGTCGGGCAGGGAGTAGGTGATGTCACCGGACAGGGCGAGCTGCTCCACCCGCTGCGGGAGCGGGGTGTGGGGCGGCGGCTCGACCGGGCCGGTGTCGGCCACGGCGTCGGGACCCGTGGGAATAGCCGGGGTGACCTCGGTGGGCGCGTCGGCGAACAGGTCGATGCCGTAGTCCTGGCCCGGCTCGGCGTCGCCCTTCTTGCGGCGCTTCCTGAGCTCGCGGTCCGAGAGCACCGGGCTGTCGTACGC
>NZ_JAOPXV010000114.1 GCF_025964975.1 Nocardioides sp. | reverse complement strand
CGAACACCGGCATCGTGGTGCCGACACCTGCGGCAACAGCCGCGAGCTTGCGCTCCATCAGGTCGCGCGACCGGGGGCCGGGGAGCTCGGTGACGAGCAGCCGGTGCTGGTCGACGCCGTTGTCGGCGTCGGCGGACAGATCGGTCATGGGATGGTCCTTCTCCTCGTGCGGTCGGTGGTGCGGCGAGTCAGCGTGCGGTGCGGATGAGCTTCTTGTTGACGAACTCCTCCATGCCGAAGCGGCCGAGCTCGCGTCCGAAGCCGGAGCGCTTCACCCCGCCGAACGGCAGCTCCGCAGCATCGAGCCCGACGCCGTTGACGAAGACCATGCCCGCGTCGATCCGGTCGGCCACCCGCTGTGCCTGCTCGGGATCGTCGGTGAAGACGTAGGAACCCAGGCCGTACGGCGTGTCGTTGGCCAGCCGGACGGCGTCGTCCTCGTCGGCCGCGCGGAACACCATCGCGACCGGGCCGAAGAGCTCCTGGTGGTAGGCCGGGTTGTCGCTCCCGACGCCGGTGAGGACACCGGTCGGGAAGAACGCGCCGCTGCGCCCCCCTGCCGACGCCAGCGTCGCACCACCGGCGAGGGCCGAGTCCACCTGGCCCGAGAGGTTGTCGGCGGCTGCTGAGGACGAGAGGGGCGAGCCCGGTGACGCCTCGAGAAGGGCGTCGGTGAAGCGGGCGACGAAGGCCTCGTAGACGTCGTCGACCACGATGAAGCGCTTGCCGGCGTTGCAGGCCTGGCCGGTGTTCTCCATGCGCGCAGCCACCGCCGCCTCCACGACGGGTCCGAGGTCGGCGCCGCCCAGGACCAGGAACGGGTCGGAGCCGCCGAGCTCGAGCACGACCTTCTTGAGGTGGCGGCCGGCGATCTCGGCGACCGCCGCCCCGGCACGCTCCGAGCCCGTCAGGGAGACCCCTTGGACGCGGGGGTCGGCGATGATCGACTCCACCTGCTCGTTGGCCGCGTAGACGTTGACGTACGCGCCCTCGGGGAAGCCCGCGTCCAGGAAGAGCTGCTGCAGGAGCGCAGCCGAGCGGGGGCACTGCGGCGCGTGCTTGAGCACGATGGTGTTGCCGGTCGCGAGGTTGGGCGCAGCGAACCTGGCCACCTGATAGGCAGGGAAGTTCCACGGCATGATGCCCAGGAGCACGCCTACCGGGGCACGCCGGATGATGGCTGTCCCCTCGCCCTCCGACAGGGTCAGCTCCTCGTCGGCGAGGAACTGCTCGGCGTTGGCGGCGTAGTAGTCGTAGATGCTGGCGGCGAAGTCGACCTCGCCCTCGGCGTCGCGGAGGGGCTTGCCCATCTCCTCGACCATGGCCGCGGACAGCTCGTCGCTGCGCTCGCGGTGCAGCTCGGCGACCCGCGTGAGCAGGGCCGTGCGCTGGGCCACCGTCGAGGTGCGTCCCCACGTGTCGTAGGCGGCACCCGCGCTCTGCACGGCAGCGGCCACCTCGGCGTCGGTGGCAGTCGGGTAGCTCTCCACGAGCTCTCCGGTGGCGGGGTTCAGCACGGCGTACTCGGTCATCGCAGGTCCTTCCGATCTGTCAGGTGCTCAGGTGGTGTCGATGATGAATGGGTCGTCAGGTCGATCTCAGCACTGCATCCGCGAGCTCGCCACCGACGCGGACGGCACCGTCCACGTGCTGGAAGCCGAGGCCTGCGACGTCGCTGCTGCCGAACGAGAGCGGGCCCACCGCGTCGCGCAGCACTGGCCCGTAGCGGGTGAGGCTGCCCAGGTCGAAGCTGCTGCCGTAGGCGCCGCCCGTCAGCTCCTGGTCGTGCCAGTCGCTCTCGAGGTAGGCCTGCGGGTGGCGGGCGCGCTCGCCGAAGAACGACGCCATCGAATCGAGGACCCGGGCGCGGCGCTCGTCGGCGTCGAGTCGTACGAGCCGGTCTGCCTTGAGATCGGAGACGAACCCGACGAGCACGCCCCGGGACTCTCCCTGGGGCGTGTTGTCGTAGACCTCGTGCATGTCGAGATGGGGACCGAAGCCGGTCCCGCTCAGACCCTCGTCGCGCCAGAACGGGTCGGCATACATCGCCTGCACCTTGAGAACGAGGCCGAACGACTGGTGCTCGCGCGCCCGCCGCTGCTCGCTGGGAAGCTCGGGGGCGAACCGGATCCGCTCCACGACCGTGGGCGGCACGGCCACGAGCGCCCGGCGGGCGTGATGGCGCTGGTCCCCGACGTGCACGGTGGCGCCGTCCTCGGTCCAGTCCACCCGGGACACGTCCTGCGACAGAAGCACCCGGTCACCGAGGCGGCGGGCGAGCTCGAGGGGGACGGACTGCAAGCCGCCGACGACGCGCCGGTCGAGGATGAAGTCGGCGTCGACGAGGTGGCTGAAGCCACCGGCGCTGGCCGCCATGAGGACGGCCTGGAGCGCCGAGAACGAGTGCGCCGGCTTGGTGAGCATCGCCGGGCCGACGTAGAGCGCGATGATGTCGCGGGCTTCCGGGTCGTCGCACCGCTGCTCCAGCCACGCCCGGAACGAGATCTGGTCGAGGTCCCGGGCCCCGGACAACGCCCAGGGACGCTCGGGGTCCATGTCGGCCGACAGCGCGTCGAGGTCCTCGGTCAGCCGGCCGATCGCTGCCCGGGTGGTCTCCGGGACAGGCAGATCGCGGTCGAACCGGCGACGCTCACCGTCGGGGGCCACGTAGACCGAGTCGCCGTCGCGGTGGCGCTGGAAGGTAGCGAGCCCCAGCTCCTCTAGCAGTTCCAGCAGCGCGTCCTGGTCCGGGGACACCCATTGACCGCCCACCTCGAAGAGCGCGGGCTCGCCCGTGGTCGTGACCTCGTCGGTGCGGAGCCGCCCGCCCACGCGGTTGCGCGCCTCGAGGACCAGGACGTCGAAGCCCGCCCGGTGCAGCCGCCAGGCGGCCGTAAGACCGGTCGCCCCGGCGCCGATCACGATCACGTCATGGGTGCTCATCGGCCCTCTTTCCGGCGTCCGAGGCCGTCGGCCGGCCCGCCAGGAGCGGAAGGGACGGGTCCCAGGTGGTGCCGTCCCCATGGTCGCGTCGACGGCGAGCGATGCCCGACAACGCCTCCAGCACGACCCGGTTGGCGAGGAACGAGGTGATCTCGGCATGGTCGTACGGCGGCGAGACCTCGACGACGTCGATGCCGACCACGGGCAGCTCGTAGGCCAGGCGTCGCACGGAGTCGAGCAGCTCGCGGGCCGTGAGCCCGCCCGGTTCGGGCGTACCCGTCCCGGGTGCGTGCCCGGGGTCGCAGACGTCGATGTCGATGGACAGGAACACGCCGTCGCACTCGTCGGTTGCGATGACCGACGCCTCGTCCAGGCACTCGCGCAGCCCTCGGTGCACGATCTCGGTCATCTCGTAGGAGCGCATGCCTTGCTCGGCCATCCAGTCCAGCGTCTCCGGTCCGGGCCAGTAGCCCCGGAGGCCGACCTGGAGGAACCGGTCGCCGCGCAGCGCACCCGACTCGATCAGCCGGCGCATCGGCTGGCCGTGACCGATGAGGGAGCCGAACTCGATGTCGCCGGTGTCGGCGTGCGCGTCGACGTGGATCATCGAGACCCGGCCGGCACCGTAGTGCTGCGCGACGCCAGCTGCGTCGGGCCAGGCGATGGTGTGGTCGCCGCCAAGGACGAGAGGGATCGCGCCGCCGCTGGTCACGGCGTACACCGCCTCCTGCAGGTCACACACCGACCGCTCCGCGTCGCCGGAGAACATCTCGACGTCGCCCGCGTCCAGCACCTTCAGGTCCTGCAGCGGGTCGACGCGCATCGCCAGCGAGGGCCGCGAGCCGCCATGACCGAGGTAGCAGGTCTGCCGGATGAACTGCGGGCCGAAGCGGGTGCCCGAGCGGTGCGAGGTGCCACCGTCGAACGGTGCTCCCAGGATGACGACGTCGGCACCCTCGTACGTCGAGGGGTCGGTCCAGTCGCAACGGTCGACGCCGAGGAACGTGATGTCCGGTCCGTACTGGGCGCCATAGCGTGCCATGTCTCGGGTCTCCTCGTGGGTTCGCTCAGTACGCGCGTTTGAACGCCGTACAAACAATAGCCAAAGTGGCTCAGATGACGGCTACAGTCAACCCCCGTCTGAGATCTTTCGGCACGACACCCAGCGAGAGGGGGATCGATGGCGCGCGCACGAACCAACCGACGTATGGACCGCCCGCGGGAACAGGTGCTCGAGGCAGCGCTGGCGATGATCGGCGAGCAGGGGCTCGGGACGGTCACCATGGCGTCGCTCGCAGCACGACTGGGCACCAGCGGCGGTCATCTCCTCTACTACTTCGGCACTCGTGACGGTCTCCTGCTGGAGACCCTCCGCTGGAGCGAGCAGCAGTACGCCGTGCAGCGTGCGCCGCTGGTGGAGCAGGCGGCCGCGGGTGAAGGCAGCCTCGCGGCGGTCCTCGCCTTCGCGGAGGTCTACCTCCCACTGGACGACCGGGACCCCCGCTGGTTGCTCTGGCTGGAGCTGTGGGCGCGTGCGCCGTACGACCCCGAGCTCGCCTCGGCCCAGGGCGAGCTCGACGCCGGCTGGCACCGCGACCTGGTGGCCCTCCTGCGGGCGTGGCTCCCGGGCATCACCGACGCCGACGCACTTTCGGATCGTCTGCGCGCGATGTGGGACGGCTTCGCCATCTCGATCGTCAACGGGGGCGGCACGATGCTCCGCGAGGCGGTCGTCGAGCACACCAGAGCCACCCTCGAGCGCCACGTCTGAGGCGGCTGCAGGCCCGAGACGGGTTTGCGCGGAAATCGCCACTTCGCCCCCGGCAGCGGCACATCCGTGGTCCACTTTACGTAGTAAACACTCGCGAGGGGGTGGACTGTGGCCGGGGACTCGGATCAGCCTTTGTCCTTCGTGGACACCGAAGGCCGGATCAGCGACCCCCGACGGCTGCGCCGACTGGTCGAGACCGGCCTGCTGGACGTACGGAAAGACCCGTCGCTGGATCGCTTGACCCGCTTGGCAGCGAGCTTTCTCGGCGCTCCGGTCTCGACAGTGTCCCTGGTCGCGGACGGTCACCAGGTCTATCCCGGTGCCTTCGGTCTGCCTGACGAGGTCGACACCCCGCGACACATGCCGCTGTCGCACTCGTTCTGCCAGTACGTCGTGATCAACGACGCGCCCCTGATCGTGGAGGACGTCCGCGAGCATCCCGTCCTGAGCATCAGCCCATCGGTGCAGCAGTTCGGTGTGCTGGCCTATGCGGGAGTGCCGTTGCACGACCCGGACGGTGTGGTCCTGGGTTCGCTGTGCGTGGTGCAGCGCCGCGTAGTCAGGTGGACGCCCGAGCAGATCGCGACGCTCCACGACCTGGCGGCATCCGTCGAGACCGATCTCGCCCTACGGCTCCGCAACCGCGACGTGGAGAGGGCCCGAGCACGTCTCGCCCAGGCCATCGACGGTGCCGCCCACACCGGCTTCATCGCCGCAGACCGGGACGGCACCGTCACAGTCGTCAACCAGGCCGCCGAAGCCATGCTCGGAGCCACTTCTGCCGAGCTCGTCGGCACCTGGAAGCTCCACCACCTTCCCAAGCTCTTCCGGCACGCGGTGCCTGCGGTGCCTGCCTTGCCCGCGGAGACCGATGACGCCGCCGACGGTGACGTGAACCCGGGGGCTCCGCTCGAGCAGATCGGCTCGGGAGAGTGGATCGTCGAGAACGATCTCGGCTCCCAGCGGATCCTGTCCATCCGTCTCACGATGCTGCACGACGCCCGCGGCGAGAACGACGGATATGTCCTGGTCGGCAACGACGTGACCGCCCACCACCAGACCGAGGCTGCACTCCACGACGTCATCGGCAAGCAGGCCGACGCCGTCGACCGCCTCCTCGAGCTCGACCGCGCACGGCACGACTTCATCGCCACTGCCAGCCACGAGCTGCGCACCCCGGTGACGAGCATCCTCGGTTTCACCGAGCTGCTCACCGACGGTGCCGCCGGTGACCTCACCTCCGATCAGGAGCGGCTGCTGGACCGGGTGGACAGCAACGGCAAGCGGCTGCTCCACCTGGTGGAGGACCTCCTGAACCTCTCGAGCCTCGAGGCCCAGGGTCCTGCCGCCCTGGAGCGCTCGGTCCTCGACGCCACAGCGCCGGGCATTCGAGCGTGGAAGTCGCTCCAGCCGCTTCTCCGTGGCCGCCGGCTCCAGGCCGACCTGATCGTCGCCGACGACCTCCCGAGCGTGTACGGCGACGTCGCCCAGCTCGAGCGCGCCATCCGCCACCTGCTGAGCAACTCGGTGAAGTTCACCCCGGACGGGGGCTCGATCACGTTCTCGATCGTCCGCGAGGACGACGACGTCGTGTTCGAGGTCGCCGACACCGGCGTCGGGATCCGCGAGGACGAGCACCTGGAGCTGTTCGACCCCTTCTTCCGCACCCGCGAGGCGCAGGCCCTGGCCACGCCCGGAGCCGGGCTCGGCCTGGCCGTCGTCCGTGGCATCGTCGAGGCACACGGCGCCGAGATAGACGTGACCTCGCTGCGCGATGTCGGGACGACCGTCCGCATCCGGATGCCCGTCTCGTTGACGGTATAGAGGTCTGCGGACGTCACCGGGCGACGAGCACTGCCTGCTTACAACACCCCAGAGGGCCGCTCAGCTGAGCCAGTCGGCGTAGAAGAGCCCGAGTCCGGCCGCGACGCACAGGCCCGCGATGATCCAGAAGCGGATGACCACGGTCACCTCGTCCCAGCCCAGGTGCTCGAAGTGGTGGTGGATAGGAGCGATCCGGAAGATGCGACGCCCGGTGCCGGTGATCCGCCTGGTGAGTTTGAAGTAGCTCATCTGGAGCAGCACACACACCGTCTCGAACACGAACAGTCCGGCGATGACGACCATCAGGAGCTCGGTGCGAGACATGATCGCCAGTCCGGCCAGGGCTCCCCCGATGGCGAGAGAACCGACATCACCCATGATGATCTGGGCGGGCTTGGCGTTCCACCACAGGAAGCCGATGCACGCGGCAGCGATGGCGGCCGCGAAGACCGCCAGGTCGAGGGGGTCGCGGACCTGGTAGCACTGGGACTCGACGACGGTTGGCCTCGACGACCCGCACAGCTGGTTGCTCTGCCAGACGTTCACGATGATGTAGGCGGTGAACACCATGGCCGAGGTACCGGCGAGCAGGCCGTCGGCGCCGTCGGTGAGGTTGGTGGCATTGGACGTCGCGGTGACGATGAACCAAATCACCAGCAGGACCACGACCAGGGGCAGCTTGATCCCCCAGTCGTGCGTCGTGGAGATGTACTGCGAGGCAGGCCTGATGCCTCGCTCGTCGGCGAAGAGCCGGGTGGCCAAGATGCCGAAAGCGAGCGCCACGGTGGTCTGTCCGATGATCTTGCCTCGGCTGCTGAGCCCCGCGTTGTGCTGCTGGTAGACCTTGATGAAGTCGTCGAGGAACCCGATGGCTCCGCAACCGAAGAACAGGAGCGCAAGAAGCCAGGCGCTGGCGCTGGGCCGCCCTCCCGTCAACAACGTCGCTGCGAGGTACGCCGCAGTCGCACTGAACAGGATCACCAACCCGCCCATGGTGGGGGTGCCCCGCTTGACGTGGTGGGTCGTCGGGCCGTCGTCGCGGATCGGTTGGCCGAACCCGTGGGTCGTGAACCACCCGATCGCGAGTCGGGTCCCCAGCAGGGAGAAGATCACCGCCAGCCCGCTGCTGAGCAGGATTGCGCGCATGTGGGGGAACCTCTCTCAGCCCTCGGTCGGACGATCACCGTGGGCACTGCTCCGGCCCGCGCACATTGTGGTGCATGTCCGTCCCGATCAGCCGAGGGGCTCGCTGGCGAGTCCAGGATCGGCACCGGCGACTGCTGAGCGACCGGGGGCACCGTGGTCGCCGTACCAGTCAAGGCACAGGATCGTCGCGTCGTCGGCCAGCTGGTGTCCTGCGGCCTCGAGGGCCTTGTCGGCCATGTGGCGTACTGCCTCGCGCGGGTGGGACGGTTGCGTCCGCTCGAGGATTGCCGGGAGGTCGACCGCAGAGCCGTGCCGCTCGGTCATCCCATCGGTGACGAACACCAGCCGGTCACCTGGGACGAGGGCAACCTGGGTGCTGCTGTATTCCGTCTCCTCGAACATCCCCAACCGAAGATCGGCCGGCAGGTCGAGCTCCGAGACGCGTCCTGACCGAACGAGGTACGGCACGACGTGCCCCGCGTTGACGACCTCGAGGATCCCGGTCGTGAGGTCGACCCGACCGACGATCCCGGTGGCAAAGTCGTCCGCGCCTGAACGGGGCGCGTGGCGACACAGCGCTGTGTTCGCGTCCTGCACTGAGTCGATCAAGTGAGCTCCCACCCGTCGGCTCCCGCGCAGGCTGGCGAGGCCGACGGTGGCGGTGAGGGCCGAGGCGACGCCATGGCCCATCGCGTCCGTCAGGGACAGGTGCAGGACGTCGCGGGCCAGGCTGTAGTCGAAGGTGTCGCCACCGATGCTGACAGCCGGCTCCAGCCAGCCGACGAGCGTGAACGCGGCCGCTTCACACGTTCGGGACAACGGAAGGAGGCGGTGCTGGATCTCAGCCGACAGCGTGAAGGGACGGCTTCGTTCCGCCCAGTCGAACAAGTCGGTGTGACGGCGGTGGGCGCTGACGGCGTAGGACAGCAGGTGTCCCACCCGAGCCACGGTCGACAGGACTTCGGCGCTGGGTTCGTCTGCCAGGGTCATCTCGAGCAGGCCCATGACGTCACCGCGCTCGGTCACCGGTGCGAGCACCTCCATCGGCCCGGGGTGCCGTGGACGTCCCCCGGGCGTAGCACCTGAACGGTCTGCGTCCGGAGCGTCTGCTCTGCCGGACCACCGTCGTAGGGGATGGTGGTCGCGGACTCCCCCTCGTCGCGGCGCACACCCGCGGCGCTGGTCGCGGACGTGACATGTGCCAGCCGAACCAGGGCCCGCCCGCCCATGTCGGCGATCATGAAGGAGACTGCCTCAGCGCCGAACGCCTCCCCCAGCTCGGCCGCCACCACCTCGACAGCGTCCACAGGTGAAGCGGCGTCCGCGGCAGCAAGGATCCGCCACAGGTCCAGCGGAGGTTCCGTCGTCGTCAGCGGTGGCCGGGGGTGAGCGGTCACGGAGAGGCAGCCTCAAGTTGGCGGATGCTGAGATCCGGGAACGGGTGACGGGTCGCGCCGCACCCGGTGTTCCGAGAGTTCTCCTGGTGCCAGGTCGCACCCTTCACCACCAAACCCGCGATGTCGAGGCACGCCAGCTCAAAGGGTGGTCGGCGCGAACTCCGTCGGTCGCTCGCCTCTTCGTCCGGACTAGCGTTCCGAGAGCGGGACCTCGCGGAGCCGGCACTGAGGGCGCGCTCCTGGCCTCGCCCGGGCGCACCCTGTCAGCGGGAAACGTGTCGATGTACGTCTCGCCGGAGTGCGACATCCACTCGACATTGGCCCATCGGGTGAGGCCACCTGCACCACCCCGCCCCCGCCAGACGACCAACCTGTCCTACTGGATCCGCACCGACACCGCCGAGACCGGTT
>NZ_JAOPXV010000094.1 GCF_025964975.1 Nocardioides sp. | reverse complement strand
GCGGTGTCGAGCACGGGCTGGGCCGGGCCCTCGGGCTCGGTGGGCAGCCAGAGAGAGCGCTGCGGGAACGGGATCTCGATGCCGTTCTCCTCGAAGGCCGTCTTGAGCCGCCGACGCAGCTCGCGGGCGACCTTCCACTGCTCGAGCGGGGCCGTCTTGAGGGCGACCCGCAGCACCACGGCATCGGGGGTGAGGTCCTGCACGCCCCAGACCGACGGCTCCTCGATCACTCGGCCCTCGAAGTCCTCGTCCTCCCAGAGGTCGTGCGCGACGTCGGCGAGCACGCGCTGCACCCGGGCGATGTCCTCGCCGTAGGCGACACTGATGTCGAGCACGGTGCGGGCCCAGTTCTGGCTCATGTTGCCCACGCGGAGGATCTCGCCGTTGCGCACGTACCAGACCGTGCCGTTGACGTCGCGCAGCCGCGTCACACGCAGGCTGACGGCCTCGACGGTCCCGATCGCTTCCCCGAGGTCCACCTCGTCGCCCACGCCGTACTGGTCCTCGAAGATCATGAAGATGCCGGACAGGAAGTCCGAGACCAGGCTCTGGGCGCCGAAGCCCAGCGCCACGCCCAGGATCCCTGCGCTCGCGATGACGGGCGCGATGTCGACACCGATCTCGCTGAGCATCATCGTCACCACGATCGCGAGCACGACGCCGGTGACGATGCTCTTCAGCAGCGTGCCCATGGTCTGCGCGCGCTGCACGCGGCGGTCGGAGCCGGCCGTCTCGTTGAGGTTGAGGGCGGTGCCCACCTTGCCGCCCGTGACGGCACGGCTGAGCCGGTCGGGCAACATCCCGACCTCGGCCCGCTTGACCACCCGATCGATGAGCCGGTGCAGGACCCAGCGAATCGTCAGTCCGAGAAGCAGGAGACCGAGGATCGCCAGCGGGTTGCCGACGAACCAGTCGGCGACGGTGGCGAGCCCCTGGTTGCCGGTCTCGGTCCAGACCCACTCACAGATGGATTCGTCTTCGGCGCAGGACTCGGAGAGCGAAAGCATGCCCGCCAGTATGGCGACTGCCGGGCCGGACCCTGATGTTGGCCGTCGCCACGTGAGCCCGGTGCGGGGCACGGCCGCCGCGAACGTCAGAGGATGGCGATATCCTGTGTCCCGTGATCACCCACTCCACCTCCGTCACCGCCCGGCACGCCGTGCGTGCCAGTCTCCCGACAGCCGCGCTGGGTCTGGCGCTGCTCGCTGGCCCTGCCCATGCGGACGCGGCCGAGGGCTGGGGCACGGTCCAGGAGATCGACACCCTCCAGGCACTCCTGCTGCTGGCGGGCGTGCCGATCCTCCTGTTCGTGCTGATCACCGCTGCCGTCTACCTGCCGGCCCTCGCCCGCGGGGAGGACGTCTCGCCCGCCCACGATGATGTCGAGGACCACTGGCTCGGCGGACCGCGTCCGGGCACCAAGGAACTCACCGCTGGCGACGCCGGACGTAGCGAGACAGGTGGAGCCCGTGGCAGCTGGTGAGCTCAGCTCCCGCGACCGCACCGAGCTCGACAAGGCCATCCGTGCGGCCGAGCAGACGTGCCGCTTCGAGTTCTCTCTTTTCCTCGGCAACGCGCAGGGCGACTCCCGGGACCACGCCGAGCGTCTCCACGCCGCCTTGGTGGCGCCCGACCGAAGCGTGCTCGTGCTGGTCGACCGCTCGGCACGGCTGATCGAGGTCGTCACCGGGACCGTGGTTCGCCGGCACCTGACCGACCGCGAGGTCGAGCTGTCCGTGATCGCCATGCAGACAGCCTTCGCGGAGAACGACTTCGTGGGTGGCCTCAAGCGCGGGCTGTCGATGCTGGCCGAGCACGCCCGGCCGCAGAACACCCTGCATGCTGGCGTCTGACGACCGGACGTGCTGACGCCGTGACGGCGCCGCAGCTCTAGCTGGCGTCGCGCTCCTGGGCAGCGAGGGCTCGGGCGATGTCGTCGCGAGCCTCACCCACGAAGCGGACCGCACCCTTGGGCGCGTTGGTGTCGGCGAGCCACTCGTCGAGCCGGGCGACCACCTCGCGGGAGCCGACGGCGAGTGGGAAGCCGTACTCGAGGACCTCCCGGGCCTTGTGGAAGCCCAGGTCGTCGATCACGGTGTCCGCGGCCGCGAGGAACTTCTCGACGTAGGGCGCCACGACCTCGTCCTGGTCGGACCGGAAGATCGACAGCACCATCTGGCTCGACGTCTCGTTGGGGGTGGCCGGGTCGAGGATGGCTGACCAGCCGGCGGCCTTGGCTTCCGCGGTGGGCTGCGCGACACGCGCTGCCGCTGCCTTCTCCTTGCCCTCGATCGTCTTGTCGAGCGCCAGCTCCGCGTCGATCTCGGCATCGCCGAAGCGACCCGTCCGCGCCAGGGCGATGATGAGCGCCCACCGGAGGTCCTGGTCGATGGCCAGGCCTTCGATGACGAACGAGCCGTCCAGGATCGCCGCGAGCTCGACGAGGGCGCTGTTACTCCTGGCCGCTCCGAAGAACGTACGGGCGAAGGTCAGCTGCTGGTCGCTGCCCGGAGCCGCGTCGAGCATGAGCTGCCGCATGCCCCGCTCCCACTCCGCTTTGAGGGCGTCGCGCCTGTCGGGGTGGCTGAACCGGTGGACGGCCGTGGCGGCCATGGCCGGGATCCTGGTGACGCCCCAGGGGTCGGTCTCGGAGCCGATGTTGGCCAGCACCAGACGCACCCAGTCGGTGGCCGCCATCTCGGCGTCCCGGGTCATGTCCCATGCGGCGCCCCACACCAGGGCGCGCGCCAGCGAGTCCTCGACGCTGGACAGGTCGGCGATCACCGTTGCGAGCGAGCGCTCGTCCAGGCGGATCTTGGCGTAGGCGTGGTCCTCGTCGTTCAGTAGCAGGAGGGCAGGCTGGGCGGTGCCCACGAGCTCGGAGACGCCGGTGGCAGCACCCTCGACGTCGACCTCGAGGTATTCGCGGCGGACCAGGCGCCCGTCGACGTCGTCGTACAGGCCGATGCCGAGGCGGTGGCGGCGCAGGGTGGGCCAGTCCGGGTGCGCGGTCTGGGCGATGGAGAACGACGCGTAGTTGCCGTCGTCGTCGAGCTCGAAGACGGGCGCCAGCGTGTTGACGCCCGCGGTCTGGAGCCACTCCTGTGCCCAGGAGTCCAGCTCGCGACCCGACGACTTCTCCAGCGCCGACAGCAGGTCGGAGAACTCGGTGTTGCCGAAGGCGTGGTCCTTGAAGTATTGACGGATCCCGGTGACGAACGCGTCCAGACCGACCCAGGCGACGAGCTGCTTGAGCACCGAGGCGCCCTTGGCGTAGGTGATCATGTCGAAGTTGACCTCGACGGCGCGCAGGTCGACGTTGTCCGCGGCGATCGGGTGCGTCGAGGGCAGCTGGTCGGCGCGGTAGCCCGTCTGCTTGCGAGCGTTGGCGAAGCCGGTCCACGCGTCGGTGTACTCGGTCGCCTCGGCCTCGCACCAGTAGCACGCCCACTCGGCGAAGGACTCGTTGAGCCAGAGGTCGTCCCACCACTTCATGGTGACGAGGTCGCCGAACCACATGTGCGCCATCTCGTGGGTGATGACCGAGGCGCGGAACTCGAAGAACGACCGGGCCTGCCGCGAGCGGGGAAGGTATTCGTCGCGCAGCGTCACACAGCCTGCGTTCTCCATCGCGCCCATGTTGTATTCCGGCACGTAGAGCTGGTCGTACTTGTGAAACGGGTAGGGGTAGTCGAACTTCTCCTCGAAGAACTCGAAGCTCTGCTTGGTCAGCTCGACGAGCACGTCGGTGTCCATGTGGTCCGCGAGCGACTGCCGGCAGTAGTGACCCAGCGGGATGGTGCCGTACTTGCCCTCGTAGGTGTCGAGGACCTCGTGGTACTCGCCCGCCACGACGGCGGTGATGTACGTCGACATCCGCTCGGTGACCGGGAAGTTCCACACGGACCGGCCGTCCCCGAGGTCGCTCGGAGCCGGGGTGGGCGAGGTGGAGACCACCTTCCAGTGGCTCGGTGCGGTGACGTTGAAGGTGAACACGGACTTGAGGTCCGGCTGCTCGAAGGTGGTGAAGACGCGGCGCGCGTCCGGCACCTCGAACTGGCTGTAGAGGTAGACCCGGTCATCAGCGGGGTCCACGAACCGGTGCAGTCCCTCCCCGGTGTTGGAGTAGGGGCAGTCGGCGCTCACGACCAGCACGTTGTCGGACTGCAGGTCGTCCAGCACGATGCGGCTGTCGGCGTACACCTCGGTGACGTCGAGACTGCGACCGTTGAGAGTGATCTCGCGGACTTCTGCGCCGTCCAGGTCGGCGAACGTCGCGGCTCCGACCTCACGGCTCGTGAAGGCCAGGGTGGTGGTCGACGCGAAGGTCGTGTCACCCGTGGTGAGGTCGAGGTCGATGGCGTAGGACGTGACGTCCAGGAGGGCGGCGCGAGTGGCTGCTTCGTCCCGCGTCAGATTGGTTCCAGGCATGCGGGGCATCCTGCCACCGGTGGAGGGGAATAGGGACGCCCGGGACGCACTTGGGTCTGTCATGGCTACTGCTGACTTCTGGTTCGACCCCCTCTGTCCCTTCGCCTGGATCACCTCACGCTGGATCGGCGAGGTCGAGAAGGTGCGTGACATCGAGGTGCAGTGGCACGTCATGTCGCTCGCCTACCTCAACAAGGACAAGGACATCCCCGAGGGCTACCGCGAGATGCTCGCCGGCAAGGAGAAGCCCGTCCGCGTCGCGATCAAGATCGCGCAGGAGCACGACAGCGCCACCCTCGGCGAGTGGTACACCGCGATCGGGACCCGTCGTCACAACAACGGCGAGGAGCTCGACCGCGAGATGGTCGCGGCGTCCCTCGCTGACGTCGGTCTCTCCGCGGACCTCATCGACGCCTGGGACGACGAGTCACTCGACGCCGCCGTGGCGAAGAGCCACCACGAGGGCATGGACGCCGTCGGCGACGACGTCGGCACCCCGACGATCCACATCAACGGTTCGGCGTTCTTCGGCCCGGTCCTGTCCAAGATCCCGCGCGGCGAGGAAGCCGGCGAGATGTGGGACGGCGCGGTGGCGCTGGCGAAGTTCCCGTACTTCTACGAGCTCAAGCGCAGCCGCACCGGAGACCTCGACTTCAGCTGACGTCGTCGGGGGCGCTGACGTCTGCGGTGGCGGCCCTCGTGCTTGCTACGAGGGCTGCCACCGTCACAGCCCGTCCTGCGTCGGCCTGATCGTCGACGGCCCGGGCCATGCATGCGCGTGCGACATCCTCAGCCCGTCGCTTGATCTCGCGAACCGTGAGTTCACCGCGTACGACGCAGTACTGAGCGTGATCATCCCGGATAGCAGCGAGATGATCACCGAGGTGCGCTCGTCGGGGCTCAGGCCCAGGACACCATGCACCTGCTCTCGGACCGCGGGCTCGTGCGTCCGCTCGATCGCCGGCCAGGTGGTGCGCGGGAAGAGCCCCCACACCTTGTCCTCGACCGGGCGGACGAGCTCCCGCTGGCTGAGCCGCTCGAGCAGGGCGTCCTTGGTCCCCTTGCCCAGCTGCCCGATGAGTTGCGCGGCGTAGCGCGGTCTCTCGGCGATGGCGGCGAGGGCCGTCGCGAGCAACGGGTCGTCGACCACCGGTCCGTCCAGGACTGTCACCTTCGCCGTACTCCACCCGACCTTCGACATACCCCGCCTCGAGCGGCCGGGCTTCTCGGGCATTGCGATCCGCTCCATCATGGCGAGCTCGATCAGCACGGCACCGCTCAGCAGTGGCTGGACCTTGGGTGGGGACAGCGAGCCGGCCCGACTCGTCGTCGAGCAGGAGAAAGCAGCAGGTCTTCCGCGATCAGGGTCTTCACGGAGGCGACGCTGGCCGTGCACCGCCTACCGCCGCGGGCGCGCACGGCCGACGGCTCAGCTGCCGCCCGCGGTGGCGGCAGTGCTGGCGACGACGGCTGCCGTCAGCGCGGCCTGGGCCGCGACCACGGCGTCCCTGACGGCCTTGGCCGCCCAGGCCCCTTCCGCGATCTCCTCGGCCCGTCGCCTCACCTCGCGGGCCGGGAGGTCTCCACGGTCGACGACCTTGTGCGCGTGATCGATCGAGGCGAGCAGGGCGACCAGCGCCGAGGTGCGCTCGTCCGTGCTCAGCCCCTGCACCAGCGTGCCGTGGAGCCGTTCACGGACTCGCGCCTCGTGCGTGCGGTCCGTCGCCGGCCAGGTCGTGCGCGGGAACAGTCCCAGGACCTTCCCCTTCACCGGTCGGATCAGTCCGCGCTCGGTGAGGCGGGCGAGCAGTGCCTCCCTGGTTCCCTTGCCGAGCCGGTCGACCAGATCCTGCGCGCTGCGATCCTTCGTGCCGATGGTGTCCAGCGCTGCCGCAAGCAACGGGTCGTCGGCTCCCGGGCCGTCGACGACCGTCACCTTCGGCGTACTCCACAGGTGGGCCTTGTCGGCGACCACCACGCGCTCGGCGAGAGCCAGCTCGATGAGCAGGGCTCCGCCGAGGAGCGGTCGGATCCTGTCGGAGGCGGCCAGTGCGCCGGTCTCGTCGTCGAGCAGGAGCAGCAGCAGGTCCTCGGCGATCAGTGTCCCCATGGGTCCCACGCTAGCCACTGGTGAATTCGAGTGGCGGGCGCTCACTAGGATTCCCCGCATGACCCATGTCCTCTCCGCAGTTGCCTGGCCGTATGCCAACGGCCCGCGCCACATCGGCCACGTGGCCGGTTTCGGTGTGCCCTCCGACGTCTTCAGTCGGTTCATGCGGATGGCCGGTCACGACGTCCTCATGGTCTCGGGCACCGACGAGCACGGCACGCCGATCCTGGTCACCGCCGACAAGGAGGGCGTGAGCGCCAAGGACCTGGCCGACAAGAACAACGCGGTCATCGTGACCGACCTGCTGGACCTCGGCCTCTCCTACGACCTCTTCACCCGCACCACCACCGGCAACCACTACGGCGTCGTCCAGGAGATGTTCTCCACGGTCCTGCGCAACGGCTACATGGTCGAGCAGACCACGAAGTCCGCGATCAGCCCGTCGACGGGTCGGACCCTGCCCGACCGCTACATCGAGGGCACCTGCCCGATCTGCAAGTACGCCGATGCGCGCGGCGACCAGTGCGACAACTGTGGCAACCAGCTGGACGCGACCGACCTGATCAACCCGCGGTCGAAGATCAACGGCGAGACGCCGGAGTTCATTGACACCCAGCACTACTTCCTCGACCTGCCCGCGCTGGCTGACGCCCTTGGGGGGTGGCTCGACGAGCGAGAGGCGTCGAGCACGTGGCGGCCCAACGTCATCAAGTTCAGCCAGAACATCCTCAAGGAGATCCGGCCGCGCGCGATGACACGCGACATCGACTGGGGCATCCCGGTCCCGGGCTGGGAGGACCAGCCGACCAAGCGCCTCTACGTCTGGTTCGACGCCGTCATCGGCTACCTGTCGGCCTCGATCGAGTGGGCCAGGCGCTCCGACGACCCGGAGGCCTGGCGCGCCTGGTGGAACGACCCCGAGGCCCTGTCCTACTACTTCATGGGCAAGGACAACATCGTCTTTCACTCGCAGATCTGGCCCGCCGAGCTGCTGGCGTACAACGGCAAGGGCGCCCGCGGCGGCACTCCCGGGGACTACGGCGTGCTCAACCTGCCTACCGAGGTGGTCTCCTCGGAATATCTGACGATGGGCGACCAGCAGTTCTCCACGTCGCGAGGTCACGTGATCTACGTGGGCGACTTCCTGGCGCGCTACGGCCCGGACGCGCTGCGCTACTACATCTGCGCCGCCGGACCGGAGACCTCGGACGCCGCCTTCACCTGGGCCGACTTCGTGACCCGCAACAACTCCGAGCTGGTGGCGGGCTGGGGCAACCTCGTCAACCGCACGGCGACGATGATCGCCAAGAGCTTCGGCGAGATCCCGGCGGCGTCGGCCCTCGAGCCCGTCGACGAGGACGTGCTCGCCGCCGTGCGCGGAGGCTTCGACTCGGTGGGTGACCTGCTCGGCCGGCACCGGTTGCGCGCCGCCACGAGCGAGGCGATGCGGATCGTGGGCGAGGTCAACAAGTACGTCACCGTCACCGAGCCCTACAAGATGAAGGACGAGTCCCAGCGCGACCGGCTCGCGACCGTGCTGCACGTGGCCGCGCAATGTGTGTCCGACTGCAACCTCCTGCTGTCGCCGTTCCTGCCGCACGCCGCCAACAAGGTGCACCTCATCCTGGGTGGTGAGGGGGAGCTGATTCCGATGCCGCGAGTCGACCAGGTCGACGAGCTCGACCCCGACAACGGGGCCGGTCTGGTCTCCTACCCAGTGATCACCGGCGACTACACCGCGACGCCGGCCTGGGAGTCGCGTCCCGTCGCCGTGGGGGCCAAGGTAGACAAGCCGACGCCGGTCTTCACCAAGCTCGACCCGTCGGTCGTCGACGAGGAGCTGGCGAGGCTTGGCTGAGGTCATCCTGCGGCCGGCCGCGTCGGACTCGCCCGAGTCCGGGCGCCTGCTTGCGGCGTACGAAGCAGAGCTGGTGTCGCTGGGGGTGACGCTCAACCACGGGTGGTCCGGGGGAGTGACGCCAGCCCAGCTAGCGCCCCCGCAGGGTGCATGGCTGGTCGGCTGGCGTTCGACCGAGCGCGGGGACGAGGCCGTCGCGTGCGGAGGTGTGCGCCTGCTGTCACCCGACGTGTGCGAGATCAAGCGGATGTACGTCGACCCGTCGGCGCGCGGGGCGGGGCTGGCCCGCCGGCTGCTGGGTGAGCTCGAGGAGGCCGGGGTGGCCCTGGGGGCCCGGGCTGCCCGCCTGGACACTGGCCGCGACATGGAGCCGGCCATCGGTCTCTACCGGGCGACGGGATATGTCGAGATCGACGACTACAACGCCAACCCTGACGCCGGCTGGTGGTTCGAGAAGCAGCTGCGGCGACGCAGTGGCTAGGCTCAGGCCGTGACCGACCAACCCGCCGCCCCCATGCACGTCCCCTTCTTCGTCGTGAAGCAGAAGCTGACGATGATGGTGAACCGCTACGAGATCTCCGAATCGGACCAGTCCTTCAACCCGGTGCGCATGCTGGCGCTGGCCGAGCAGAAGCGGATGGCGTTCAAGGAGCAGGTGACCTTCTACTCCGACGCCGGGAAGTCGCGGCCGGTCTTCGGCTTCAAGGCCCGCAAGGTGATGGACCTCGGCTCCGGCTACGACATCACCGACGAGTCCGGTCAGCAGATCGGCTTCTTCAAGAAGGACTTCGGAGCCTCGTTGTTGCGCTCCACCTTCCACGTCGAGGGCGCGGGCTTCGCCGGCACCGGCCAGGAGCGCAGCCAGCTGGTCGGTCTTGTGCGCCGCTTCACCGATCTCTCGTTTCTGCCCATCCACTTCGACTTCCTCGACCCGCAGGGCAAGACGCTGTTCTCGGTCGAGCGCCGGATGTCGATCGGCGACCGCTACAACGTGACCGTCGCGGACAGCCGGGTGGACTTCCGCGTGGCCGCAGCCGTCGCCGTGGGCCTCGACGCCCTGATGGCCCGCTGAGGCGGACGCATCGTGATGTACCCCGAGGTCCGTGCGGCCGTCGAGGCTGACACTCCGACCGACTTCCGGGCTGAGGGCTTTGACCTCGCGGCCCACCGGGAGAAGGTGCGGCGCTTCAACCTGAAGCAGTCCCGCGAGGAGGTGGCGATCGCCACCGACCTCGACGCCCACGGGGTCCCGTGCCGGCTCTTCACCCCCGAGGACGCCCGGGAGGGCGTGATCGTGCACCTGCACGGCGGCGGCTTCGTCCTCAATGACATCGACGTCCACGACGCTGTCTGCCGGCGACTGGCCAACCGTGCTCGCCGCCGGGTGCTGAGCGTCGGCTACCGCAAGCCTCCCGAGCACCCGTTCCCGGCGGCGCCCGACGACGTCGACACGGTCATCGGCTGGCTCCGGCGTGAGGGGCCGTCAGCGTCGTACGCCGCACACGGCGACTCCGCCGGCGCCAACCTGGCCCTGGTCGCCGCGCTGCGCAACCCGGGGTTCTTCGGAGCGGTCGTGCTCATCTACCCGTTCCTCGACCCGACGGCGAGCTTCGCGTCCTACACCGTCGGCCAAGAGAGCGGCTTCGAGCCCCGGGAGGCGCGCTGGTACTGGGAGCAGTACGCCGCCGAGTCGGACTGGACCCACCCGGACGTGGCGCCCCTCAACGCCACCAACCTCCACACGCTGCCGCCGACGTTCGTCGCGACTGCCGAGCACGACCCGCTGCGAGACGAGGGGGAGGAGCTGGCGCGCCGGATCGCCGAGACAGGTGTGGCGACGGTGGGGGTGAGGTGCCTCGGCCAGACCCACGGCTTCTGGCGGCATCCGGAGTTCGCGGCGGCCGAGCCCCTGCTGAGGCAGGGCGCAGCGTTCATCGACCAGCACCTGTCCTGATCACTCCCCGCCCTGCAAGACTGGACCAATGCGCGTACACCTCGGCTCCGACCATGCCGGCCTCGAGCTCAAGGACCACCTGATGACCTGGCTGGTCGACCACGGCTACGAGCCGGTCGACCACGGACCCTTCGTCCACGACGCCGTCGACGACTACCCCGTCTTCTGCCTGCGCGCGGGTGAGGGGGTGGCCGGCGACCGGGCCGAGGGTCTGGACAGCCTCGGGGTCGTCATCGGCGGCTCCGGCAACGGCGAGCAGATCGCGGCCAACAAGGTCGAGGGCGTCCGGTGCGCGCTCGCCTGGTCCGAGGAGACCGCGGTGCTGGCGCGGGAGCACAACGACGCCAACGTGGTGTCGGTCGGTGGGCGCATGCACACGGTGGAGGACATGACCCGCTTCATCGAGGTCTTCCTCACCACGCCGTTCAGCAACGACGAGCGGCACGTGCGGCGCATCGCCCAGATTGCGAGGTACGACCAGAGCAAGGAGATGCCGCCGCTCCCCGAGTCGGCGTTCCAGGGCACCGCGGAGGACCCAGCGGGTGCCTGAGGGACACACCCTCAGGAGACTCGCCGACGATCTCGAAGCTGCCTTCGCAGGCAGGTTGGTCCACGCCGGGAGCCCCCAGGGGAAGTTTGCCGCCGACGCCGCCGTGGTGGACGGCACCAGGTTCGTGGGCGCCGACTCCGCCGGCAAGCACCTGTTCATCGAGTTCGAGCACGACCACTTCGTCCACGTCCACCTCGGCCTGATCGGCGCCTTCGACGTCCACCCGGACGTCGCCGAGGTCCCGCCTCCGGTGGGTCAGGTGCGGCTGCGCATCGTCACCGCTGACGAGGACGCGTACGCCGACCTGCGCGGCGCCATCCAGTGCGAGCTCGTCGGCCCGAGCCGTCGCGACGAGATCCTCGCGCGCCTCGGGCCGGACCCGCTCCGCGACGACGCGGACCCGGAACGGGCCTGGCGGCGGATCAAGGCCAGCCACCGGTCCATCGGTGAGCTCCTGATGGACCAGCAGGTGCTGGCCGGCGTCGGCAACGTGTATCGCGCCGAGGTGCTGTTCCGCCACCGCATCCATCCACTGCGACCCGGCCAGACGCTGCGAGTCAGCCAGTGGCGCGCCCTCTGGGCCGACCTCGGCGACCTCATGCGCCAGGGGGTGGTGCACAACCGGATCGACACCGTCCGACCCGAGCACACCCCCGAAGCGATGGGTCGACCGGCACGCACCGACGATCACGGCGGCGAGGTCTACGTCTACCGGCGCACCGCAGCTCCTTGCCTGGTGTGTGGCGCTGCGATCCGTACCGGCGCGCTGGGCGGAAGAAACATCTTCTGGTGCCCCCGGTGTCAGCCGCGTTTCCGCTCCCGCGGCCTAGGATGAGCCCCCTACGAGACCCACCGCAGAAACAGACATCACGCCGGGAGGGCGAGTGACGTCGCCAGCCCCACGCGGCAGAAGGCTCACCGCTGCGCTGCAGGGATTCTTGCCGCGCGAATCCCGCATGCTGTTCGCGCTCCTGACGCTGAACGCCGCCGTGGGCGTCCTGATCTGGCAGGCCCCTGAGGTGATGCCGCTGGCTGCCTTGCTGGTGCCACTCGCCCTCGCCAACCTGCTCCTCGGTCCGCGTCAGCTGCCGTTCTTCGTCCTGGTGACGTTGCTGGTCCTGGCCGTTGCCGTGGCCTTCCAGAGCGCGATCACGGGGCGCATCTTCATCAGCGCCCTCATCGTCGCCGGCCTCTGCATCGGGGTCGTGCTCTCGAGCTTCCACCGTTCGCGCCTCGGGGTCGCCGGGCTGCGGGGTGAGCTGATGCTGGTGGACCTGCGGGACCGCATCCTTCGCCAGGGAGGGATCCCGGGACTTCCGGGGAGCTGGCACGTCGAGAGCGAGCTCCGCTCGGCGGGGGGGACTCCGTTCGCCGGTGACTTCGTGGTGGCGATCCGCAAGGGCAACCGGCTCGAGGTGGCGGTGGTCGACGTCTCGGGCAAGGGCGAGGCCGCGGGAACCCGTGCTCTGCTGCTTTCCGGGGCGCTCGGCGGTCTGCTCGGCGCGCTGGCACCGGAGGACTTCCTCGAGGCGGCCAACGACTTCCTGATCCGCCAGGACTGGGACGAAGGCTTCGCTAGCGCGGTCCATCTCTCCCTCGAGCTCGAGACGGGCAGGTTCCAGATCCGGTCGGCCGGCCACCCGCCCGCGGCGCTCCGCGCTGCCGGGTCGGGCCGGTGGTCAGTGATCACGGCGGAGGGCCCGTTGCTGGGGCTGATCGATGAGGCGGCGTACGAACCTGCTGCGGGGATCATGCGCTCGGGAGACGCGCTGCTCCTCTACACCGACGGGATGGTGGAGACGCGGACGCGCGACATCAGTCTCGGCGTCGACAAGATGTTGGGTCAGGCCGAACAGCTGCTGAGGGGCGAGTACGTCGGAGGGGCGACCCGGATCATCGAGTCGATCGGGTCGCGCAAGGATGACCGGGCGTTGCTGCTGGTGCACCGACGCTGAGGCTCGGTTGTGGCCGATCACGCCCGATGTGGCACCATGACAACGCGCAAATCGTGCCCGTGCCGCCCTGAGCGCCGGGACCGGTGAGCGCAACGCGGATGTAGCTCAATGGTAGAGCTCCAGTCTTCCAAACTGATTACGCGGGTTCGATTCCCGTCATCCGCTCCAAGGGAGTCAGAAGCGCCCGATCTCGGGCGCTTCTGACCCACTTGGCGGGGCGTAGCGTAGTGGCTAGCGCGCCTGCTTTGGGAGCAGGAGACCGCAGGTTCGAGTCCTGTCGCCCCGACTGACATGTGCAACGCCCGGCCCGCTGGGCACCGAAGACAACAAAGGAGACCACCTGTGAAGAGCGCCGTCGAGAACTTGAGCCCGACCCGGGCCAAGCTGACCATCGAGGTGCCCTTCGAGGAGCTCAAGCCGAGCCTCGACAAGGCGTACAAGAAGATCGCGCAGCAGATCAACGTCCCCGGCTTCCGTCGCGGCAAGGTCCCGCCGGCGGTCATCGACCGTCAGGTCGGCCGCGGCGTCGTGCTCGACGAGGCGATCAACGAGATCGTCCCGCAGAAGTACGCCGAGGCCATGCAGGAGAACTCGCTCGAGCCGCTCGCTCAGCCCGAGATCGAGGTCACGAAGTTCGAGGACAACACCGCCCTCGAGTTCACCGCCGAGGTCGACGTCAAGCCGGACTTCGAGCTCCCCGACTACTCCGCCCTCGAGGCGAAGGTCGAGGACGTCGAGGTCACCGACGCCGAGGTCGACGAGCAGGTCCAGGCGCTGCGTGAGCGCTTCGGCACCCTGGTCGACGTGGAGCGCGCAGCCGGCGAGGACGACTTCGTCACCATCGACCTGACCGCCGTGCAGGACGGCGAGGCGATCGAGGGCGGCGACGTCAGCGGCATGTCCTACAAGGTCGGTCGCGGCGGCATGCTCGAGGGCCTCGACGAGGCCCTGGTGGGGATGAGCGCAGGCGACGAGAAGTCCTTCGCCTCGCAGCTCGTCGGCGGCGACCTGGTCGGCGAGGACGTCGAGGTCACGGTCAAGGTGACCGCCGTCCAGCAGCAGGAGCTCCCCGAGCTGGACGAGGAGTTCGCCCAGATGGCCTCCGAGTTCGACACCGTGGACGAGCTGGTCGCCGATGTCAGGGAGCGCCTGGGTCGGGGCAAGCGCCTCGAGCAGGCTGCTGCCGCCCGCGACGCCGTGCTGGAGGCCCTCCTCGAGAAGGTCGCCGTCCCGCTGCCCGAGACGATGGTCACCGACGAGCTCAACGCGCGTCGGCAGAACGTCGAGCAGCAGCTCATGTACGCCGGCCTGACCATGGAGAAGTACCTCGAGGACGAGGGACAGACCACCGAGGAGTTCGAGGCCGACCTGGACCGCCGGGTCCGCGACGCCGTCGCCGCGCAGTTCATCCTCGACGCGATCGCCAAGAAGGAGGAGATCGGCGTCGACCAGCAGGACCTGTCGACCCACCTCGTCCGCCGCGCGCAGCAGTCCGGCCAGGACCCGCAGGAGTTCGCCAACCACATGTTCGAGCACAACCACATCCCTGACATGGTCCAGGAGATCCTGCGGGGCAAGGCGCTGGCGACGCTGGTCGAGTCGGCCGAAGTCACCGATGCCTCCGGCAACGTGGTGGAGCTCGCCAACCTGCGCCCGGACGGTACGATCGCCGAGCCCGCCGACGACGCCGCGGGCAGCGACACCGAGGTCGTCGAAGAGGACTGAGTCCGACAGGCAACGCAACGGGAGGCGGGGCGGCGACATGACGGGGGATGGCTCAGGCCACGCCGCGTGGAAGCCGCCTGCGCCAACCGCTGCCGAGCCTGTTCCGACTCCCTGGTCGGCTACTCAGACCTCCGCGAGATCGGGGTCGGCGGCGGCTCGGTCGTCTATCACGCGCGGGAGAACTCCCTGGGTCGAGAAGCCGCGATCAAGGCCCTGAACGTCGCCGACGAGGTGCGTGCAGCGCGGTTCGCTCGCGAGGTGGAGATCACCCTCGTGCTGGGCCGTCAGCACCCCAACATCGTGACCGTGCTGGCGACGGGCATCACGGGGTCCGGACGGCCGGCCATCGTGATGGAGTTCTGTCCCGACGGCACCCTGCACGACCGGCTCAAGCAGCTCGGGCCATTGCCGGTCGAGGAGGTCGTCCGGGTCGGCCTGGTGCTGGCCGATGCGTTGTCCTTCGCCCACGGCCGTGGCGTCCTCCACCGCGACGTGAAGCCCCAGAACGTGCTCGTCCTGCCCACGTCGCGGGTGCTGGCGGACTTCGGGATCGCGCGACTGGCGGACTCCGAGCACACGGGCTCGGTCGAGACGTTCACCTACCGCCACGCGTCCCCGCAGGTCCTCGACGGCCATGCGCCGACCGCCGCGGACGACATCTGGTCACTGGGCTCCACCCTGTCCGACGGCGAACCGGACGTCCTGGGCACGACCGGCGCCGGCTCGCAACGGGTCGTCCTTGGCGCTGAAGGCCAGCGACGAGAGGGCGCGGATGGCGTCGTCGACCCGCTGGGCACGCTCGAGGTTCCATGCGTAGCCGTGCCAGTGGAGCACCCGCTCGTAGATCTCGCGGTTGGAGGGTGGTCGCGGATAGTCGTCGGTGCCGGTCAGCCGGGCTCGGCGAGGGCGAGTGCGGCGTATCACTCACGCGAGTGGGGAGCAGGCCCGGCGAGGGTGCCGTCGCCGTCGCGTCGAGGTCCTCATCCACCTCGGAGCGCATGCGCTCGGCCGGTGTCGGAGTGGACGTGGCCACGTCCACGACGATCGAGAGGTCGTCGAAGGCGTCTCGAGCCGTCTGGCGCCCGCGCATGACGATCAACGCGTTCTCCCCCTCGTCCAGGAGGAGTGACATGCCTTCGACCAGCGTCACCCGTCGTGCTCCCCCCGGTGCGTCGAAGAGGCTGGACACCTGGGTCTCCCCGGCGCCGTGCCAGCGCAGGCGGGCGAGCTCTTCGCCGATCTCGAGCTCGCCCAGGAGCCTCGAGACGTGCGGAGCGCAGCGGGGGAGTGCCAGCGCGGTGACCCGAAGGGCCTCGTCGGGGTCCTCCTCCGGCACGGCGTGGTGCGGGGAACGCCCGAACAGCAGCGTCTCACCAGTCCCCTATGTTGCTGTAGGAAGGCCAGCCCCCCGCAACGTCACCCGCAGCATGGGGTCAAGAGCACACGCGCGGCAGGTGAACATGTGTCCACCGCGCCGATACGCTGCGCGCATGTCCACCCGCCAGTCCAGCCGCACCGAGCCCGGTCTCCTCGACGCCCTGGCGCTCCTGGCACAGGTGGCCGACGAGGTGCTCGTGGACACGGCTCGGGACACGCACCTCGCCTGGGTGGACCGGGCACACGGCTTCCTCGACCGGCCGCTCGGCCTGTCCAGCGTCGTGGCCGGGCACGGCCACCGCGTCGTCGCCGGCTCGGTCTATCGCGGGGTGGGCCTGTCGATGCGGGGGCTCACCGCTGGTCTCGACATGGTCGCGCGGACCGGGGCCGGTCCCGTGATGGAGACAGGACACCGGTCCCGCTTCGTGCGGTCGGCGGTCAACGGCCTGATCGGCGACCGTCTGGAGCAGGAGCGACCGCGCCTGGCGATCACCATGGCGCCCCGGGTCGACGACCGGGACGTGCCGCTGACGCGTGACGGGCTCGCTGCGGCATACCCCGCGGCGGGGGGACAGGTCGCGGTGTTCCTGCACGGCCTGTGCGAGAACGACGCCTACTGGCGTCGTGGGCGGGCGCAACGTGGCACGACGTACGCCGAGGAGCTGGCCGACCTGGGGTGGACGCCGGTCATGCTCCGCGCCAACACCGGCCTCCCCGTGCGGACCAACGGAGCAGCCCTGGCGGGCCTGCTGGAGACCCTCGTCGTGAGCTGGCCGACGGACGTCACCCGGGTGGCACTGATCGGTCACTCGATGGGTGGGCTGGTCATCCGGGCCGCCACCGCCGTGAGCGGCGAGTGGACGTGGCGCGATCGGGTCAGTGACGTCGTCACCCTCGGCACCCCCCACCTGGGAGCCCCCCTCGCGAGCGGGGTCAAGCAAGGCAGCCAGCTGCTGGGAAGGCTGCCGGAGCTGGCAGGTTTCGGGCGCGTGCTGGACCAGCGGGCCGCAGGGGTCGAAGACCTGATCCTGGGGCTCGACGAGGACTTCGCGCCATTGCCCCACGCCCGCTACCGGCTCGTCTCGGCGACCCTGACGGCCTCACCACGACACCCGGTGGGAGCGTTCTTCGGCGACGTCCTGGTCCGCCAGGCATCCGCCTACGGTCGCGATCGTGGGGGGCGCAACCTGTTCCCGGACGGCGAGGTACTCCACCTGCGCGGGCACCACTTCGACCTGCTCAACGACGCCGGGGTGGCGGCTGCGTTGCGGAAGTGGCTGGCCTGAGCCTGTTGTGGGCCCCGTCCGGCTCCGGGTGAGCGCGGCCGACACGGCGCTGTGCGCTGTGGGCGAACAGGGGTGGCGATCGCGTGGAAGTGTCGGTGCTTCGGGCTAGTGTCGCTTGCGTGAACCAGAACTCCAATCCAGCCCACGTTGGCATGGCTGCCCCGCCCGAGATGAACGGCGGCGCCCCGAGCTACGGCCTCGACGACCACATCTACCAGCGACTGCTTCGCGAGCGGATCATCTTCCTCGGCTCCGAGGTGCGCGACCAGAACGCCAACGCCATCTGCGCGCAGCTCCTGCTGCTCTCCGCGGAGGACCCGGAAGCCGACATCTTCCTGCACATCAACTCGCCCGGCGGTTCGGTCGACGCCGGCATGGCGATCTACGACACGATGAACTACATCCCCAACGACGTCGCCACCGTGGGCATGGGCCTCGCGGCCTCGATGGGCCAGTTCCTGCTGTGTGCCGGCACCGAGGGCAAACGATACGCCCTGCCGCACGCGCGGATCATGATGCACCAGCCCTCGTCCGGCATGGGTGGTTCCGCCTCCGACATCAAGATCCAGGCCCAGCAGTCGCTCCACATCAAGAAGGTGCTGCTCGACCTGATCGCCCAGCACACCGGTCAGTCGGTCGAGCAGGTCGTCGCCGACGCCGACCGCGATCGCTGGTTCACCGCCGAGCAGGCAGTGGAATACGGCTTGGTCGACCGCGTGGTCACCAACGCCCGTGAGGCCGCCGATGAAGGCCGACCCGCCCGCGCCAACTCGTCAGACAAGGACTGAGACGTGAACTACTACATTCCCCAGTGGGAAGAGCGGACGTCCTACGGCTTCCGTCGCATCGACCCCTACGGCAAGCTGTTCGAGGACCGCATCATCTTCCTCGGCACGCCGATCAGCGATGACGTCGCCAACGCGGTGATGGCCCAGCTGTTGTGCCTGGAGTCGATGAACCCCGACCAGGACATCAGCATCTACATCAACTCGCCCGGTGGCTCGTTCACGGCGCTCACCGCGATCTACGACACGATGCGCTTCATCAAGCCCGACGTGCAGACCGTGTGCCTTGGCCAGGCAGCCTCCGCTGCGGCGATCCTGCTGGCGGCCGGCACCCCCGGCAAGCGGTTGGCTCTGCCCAACAGCCGGATCCTGATCCACCAGCCCTACACCGAGGGCACCTTCGGGCAGACTTCCGACATCGAGATCCAGGCCAACGAGATCCTCCGCATGCGCGAGCTGCTCGAGAAGATGATCTCCGACCACAGCGGCAAGGACATCGAGCAGGTCAGCCGCGACATCGAGCGCGACAAGATCCTGACCGCTGAGGGAGCCGTCGAATACGGCCTCATCGACGCGGTGCTCGAGTCCCGCAAGGGCGTGCCGGCGCTCGGCTGAGCGTGCGACCCACTCAGATGACGAAGAGCCAGCGACGGGCTTTCGTGTCTGCACCCCGCGGGACTGCAGCACGGGGTACCGTCGAGGAGTTTGCGAGGCCGGGAGTCCGACCCGGCAGGACCGGAGGAAACACCCGTGGCTCGAATCGGTGACGGTGGCGACCTGCTGAAGTGCAACTTCTGCGGCAAGAGCCAAAAGCAGGTCAAGAAGCTCATCGCTGGCCCCAACGTCTACATCTGCGATGAGTGCATCGAGCTGTGCAACGAGATCATCGAGGAGGAGCTCGCCGACGGTGGCGAGGTCAGCCTGGACGAGCTGCCCAAGCCGCGGGAGATCTTCGAGTTCCTCAACGCCTACGTCATTGGGCAGGAACACGCCAAGAAGGCGCTCGCGGTGGCCGTCTACAACCACTACAAGCGCATCCAGGCCGGGCTCCAACCCGTCAGCGGCAAGCACAACAAGGACGAGATCGTCGAGGTCGCCAAGTCCAACATCCTGGTCATCGGACCGACCGGATGCGGCAAGACCTATCTCGCGCAGACCCTGGCCCGGATGCTCAACGTGCCCTTCGCGATCGCGGACGCCACGGCGCTGACCGAGGCGGGCTATGTCGGCGAGGACGTCGAGAACATCCTGCTCAAGCTGATCCAGGCCGCTGACTACGACGTCAAGAAAGCCGAGACGGGGATCATCTACATCGACGAGATCGACAAGGTGGCCCGCAAGGCGGAGAACCCGTCGATCACCCGCGACGTCTCGGGTGAGGGCGTCCAGCAGGCGTTGCTGAAGATGCTCGAGGGCACCACGGCGTCGGTCCCTCCGCAGGGCGGGCGCAAGCACCCGCACCAGGAGTTCATCCAGATCGACACCACCAACATCCTGTTCATCGTGGGCGGCGCGTTCGCCGGCCTCGAGGGCATCGTCGAGCAGCGCGTGGGCAAGAAGACCCTCGGCTTCACCGCTGACGTGCGCGGCGAGGCCGAACGCGAAGCCGACGACCTGATGGCGCTCGTGCGACCCGAGGACCTCACGAAGTTCGGTCTGATCCCCGAGTTCATCGGCCGGCTGCCCCTGATCGCCAGCGTCACCAAGCTGGACAACGAGGCGCTCGTCCAGATCCTGACCGAGCCCCGCAACGCCTTGGTGAAGCAGTACCAGAAGCTCTTCGACCTCGACGGCGTGGAGCTCGAGTTCACCGAGGACGCCATCACCTCCATCGCCGACCGGGCCCTCGAACGCGGCACCGGCGCGCGCGGCCTGCGGGCGATCATCGAAGAGGTGTTGCTCCACGTCATGTACGAGGTGCCCTCGCGCGACGACATCGCCAAGGTGATCATCACCCGTGATGTCGTCGACAACGATGTCGCCCCGACGCTGGTGCCCCACGAGTCGGAGTCGAAGAAGAAGAAGTCGGCCTGAGGCTCAAGCTCAGCTCGTGCCTCTGAGGTGCCCCGGCCGTGATCCACGGCCGGGGCACCTCAGCGTCAGGAGGGTGTGGGCTCGGAGACCTCGGCAAGCTCGGCGGACACCGAGATCTCCTGGGCGTCGGCGTCCGGGGTGAACACCAGGTCGCCGGTGATCTTGCCGGCGCGACGCAGGTCGTCAGCCGCGGACTCGACGCCGGCGAGCAGGGCCGGGGGACCACTGATCTCCACGCGCGAGAGCTCCGCCTTCATCGACACCTTGGCCTTCGACTTGGCGCCGCGAACCCCCATGAGCGCAGCAGCCACGGCCGAGATCGCGGACGGATCGGCGGCTGCCGCCGCGCCCAGGTCGGCCGAGGTCGGCCAGGGCGCCCGGTGGATCGAGCCCTCCTGCCACCACGACCACACCTCTTCGGTGACGTAGGGCATGAAGGGTGCGAGCAGCCGGAGCTGGACGTGCAGGGCGATGGCCAGCGCGGCGCGGGCTGATTCCGTGGCCAGGCCGCCGTCCTCGTCGTACGCCCGTTCCTTGACCAGCTCGAGGTAGTCGTCGCAGAACTCCCAGAAGAACTTCTCGGTCACCTCGAGCGCGGTCGTGTAGTCGTAGGCCTCGAAGGCATCCGTGGCCCTGCCGACCACGACCTCGAGCCGCCCGAGCAGCGCGCAGTCGATGGGCGCACTGACGGCGAAGTGGTCGAGCGAGGACGCCCCGACGTTGCCGAGCACGAACTTCGAGGCGTTGAGAACCTTCATCGCCAGGCGTCGCCCGACCTTCATCTGCGACTCGTCGAAGGGCGAGTCCGCCCCGGGGCGGCCGAGGGCGGCCCGCCAACGGACCGCGTCGGCGCCGTACTTGTCGAGGATCTCGGTCGGCACGACCACGTTGCCCTTGGACTTCGACATCTTCTTGCGGTCGGGGTCGACGATGAATCCGGAGATCATCGCGTGCGTCCACGGAGCAGCGTGCTGCTCGAAGTGCGCACGCACGACCCGGCTGAAGAGCCAGGTGCGGATGATGTCGTGCGCGTGGGTGCACAGGTCGTAGGGGAAGACACGCGCGAACAGGTCCTCGTCGCCCAGCCAGCCGCCGGCGAGCTGAGGGGTCAGCGACGACGTCGCCCAGGTGTCCATCACGTCGGGGTCGCCCATGAAGCCGCCGGGCTCGCCGCGTTGCGACTCGTCGTAGCCCTCCGGTGCCTGCGTGGACGGGTCGACCGGCAGTGCGTCCTCCCGGGGCAGCAGCGGGTGGTCGTAGTCGGGGTCGCCGGCGTCGTCGAGGGGGTACCAGACGGGGAACGGCACGCCGAAGAACCGCTGGCGCGAGATCAACCAGTCGCCGTTCAGGCCGCCCACCCAGTTGTCGTAGCGGTGCTTCATGTGGGCCGGGATCCAGGTGATCTCGTCGGCGCGCTCGAGCATCTCGGTGCGCACGTCGGCCTCGCGGCCACCGTTGCGGACGTACCACTGACGCGTCGCGACGATCTCGAGCGGCTTGTCGCCCTTCTCGTAGAAGTTCGCCATCCGCTGGGTCGCCTTCGGCTCGCCGTCGAGGTCTCCCGACTCGCGCAGCGCGGCGACCACGGCCTCACGGGCACTGAAGGTCGTCTTGCCCTTGAGCTCTTCGTACGCCGCAGCAGCGCTCTCGCCCGACAGCCACTCGGGCGTCTCGCGGAGCATCCGCCCGTCGCGACCGATCAGCGTGCGGACGGGGAGGTCGAGCTCGCGCCACCACATCACGTCGGTGAGGTCACCGAAGGTGCAGCACATCGCGATGCCGGCTCCCTTGTCGGGCTCGGCCGCCGGGTGGGCCAGGACGGGGACCTCGACGCCGAAGACCGGGCTGGTGACGGTCGTGCCGAAGAGCGGTTGGTAGCGCTCGTCGTCCGGGTGGGCGATCAGCGCGACGACGCTGGGAATCAGCTCCGGCCGGGTGGTCTCGATGTGGAGCGGCTCGCCGTCAGGCTGGTGGAAGGCGACGCGGTGATAGGCGCCGGGGTAGTCACGTGCCTCGAGCTCGGCCTGGGCGACCGCCGTCTGGAAGGTGACGTCCCACAGGGTCGGCGCCTCCTGGAGGTAGGCCTCGCCCCGGGCGAAGTTGCGCAG
>NZ_JAOPXV010000091.1 GCF_025964975.1 Nocardioides sp. | reverse complement strand
GCTGACCTCACTCTCCGTGCCCGACAAGAACACACGGCCGAAGCGCCCGACCGCCCGGACCTCCACGACGGTGATGTTGGCCGCCTTCTCCGCCTCGTTGGCCGCGAGGGTCGCGTACGCCGCCGGGGACACCTCCAGGACGAACAGGCTGCTTCCCGGCATGAGGAGGCTGCCCTTGCGCCACTTGTTGATGAGCTGGGCCTGGTAGGGACTGACGTTGGTGACGAACTGGGCCGATGCGATCTGGGGTTTCACCCGATCGGCTTCAGTGAGCTGCAGGTGTTCCAGCACGGCCTCTCCAGCGGCCAGCACCTCGGCCTGGCTGGCAGCATGGATCTCGAGGAGCCCGAACTCGCGCTCGACGATCTGGAGTGCGGGACGCACGTCCGCCGCCTTGAGGGCGATGTCCATCACGCGGAAGATCTCGTTCCCGGGAGCCACCTCGATGAACAGCTCGGCCATGCCGGCGATCGGAACATCGCCCTGACACGTGGCCGCGACGTGCGACGCCGACTGTGGCTGCATCCGGTCGATGAAGGCATAGGTTCGGAGCTGGAAGTTCGACATCTGGCTCTCATCTCGATTCGTGTGTCAGGGGCTGAGCGCGATACCGAGCGGTGTGACGAGCATCGAGTGCGGGTGCTCGACGACGGTCCGCCCGAGGTAGTTCTCCACGATCCGGCCGGCGCCCGTGGTCATGAGCGCTCCTCCGACCAGGTGGATCGGTCCGTCGGCCCCCGCCGGGATGAGGCGCCCAATGTTGTGGGCGATGCGCTCGATCCCAGGTCGAATGGCCGGGAGGTGGGCGGCGCCCTCCTCGCGCTTGAGTCGCTCGGCCACCTGGATGTCGATCCCCAGCGACCCGGCGAGGATCAGGTTCAGGTGGTGTCCGCCTCCGGGGAGGTCGCCCAGCTCCACCAGCTCTCCCGCGACGTAGGTGCCCACACCCGTCGATCCGCCGCCGATGTCGGCGACGACCCCGTCGCTCAACCTGAGCAGCGTCTGGGCGGCTGTGACCTCGTCGATGAGGGCCCGACACTCGAGACCGGCCTGCTCGAGGACGAAGCGGCATGCCCGTGAGTCGGCTTCCGAGACGCCTGGTGGGAACGCAGTGGCCGCGGATTCGGGTACGACGCCGAGGACCGCCGCCGCTTCGTCGCGGAGTTCCCGCACAGCCTCGACGGCTCCTTGGAAGTCGACGACGATCCCGTCGCGCACCACCTCACGCCGTACGGCGTTGACGTAGACGGGAACACCGAACGAGTCCACCGCCACGATGACCACGGTGGCCGTGCCCAGGTCTACCCCGAAGGAGAGAGGACCTGTGGGGTCAGCCAGTGGCTCGCCGGTTCGTGCTGCCGCCTCGGCCAGGACGGCGTCGACGTCGAGTGCCACCGAGATCACCGGGGTCTCCGCGCGGCGGCATCGCCGCTATAGAGGTCTCGCCACGGGCGCACCTCGAAGGCGACCCGCTTGATGTTGATGAGGTGGAGGGCACTGACGTTGTCGGACACCATGGACCCGCTCCATGTACCCGTACCCAGCATGAACGATGCCCCGATCGACGTGCTGTAGCCCATGCCGCCGAACAGGGACGGGGTGTTGATCGGAATCCTGGATGCCGGCAAGGCCGACATGCGTGCGATCACCGTGTCGTTGGACGCGTGCAGGCCGAGGGTGTGTCCTTCGCCGCCGAAGGCGAGGATCTCGCGGCAGCGCTCGAAGGCCTCGTCGAGAGAACGTGTGCGGTAGAACGTCAGTACGGGGCCGAGGATCTCGGCCGACAGCGGGATCTTCGGGCCGACCCATGTCAGCTCTGCGCCGAGCACGCGGGTGTCGGCTGGAACAGTGATTCCCATTCGACCGGCGAGGTTGATGGCCGACTGACCGACTGCCTCCGGACGCAGGCCGCCTCGTGCGTCGAAGAGGACGTCGCTGAGGCGTTGCTGGTCCGACTGCTCGAGGAGGAAGAGCCCGCGCTCCTTGCCGGCGGCGAGGAACGCCTCGGCGATGCTGGCATCCAGGACGACGCTCTGCTCGGCGACGCACGCCGTGCCGTTGTCGAAGGCCTTGGACGTGATGATCATCTGGGAGGCCTCGGCCACGTCGGGGACGGACTCATCAACGTAGACAGGGACGTTCCCCGCGCCGACGGCCAGCGTGGGTTTGCCGGAGCGGTAGGCCGCAGCCACCATGCCGGCGCCACCGGTGGCCAGGACGAGGGACACCGCCGCGTGCTGCATGAGCTCCGCAGTCGTCGCGATGCTGGCGTGCTCGAGGCACGAGATGAGGCCCTCGGGTGCACCGGCGGCCACGGCTGCCTCCGACATGATCTCGGCGGCACGTGTGCAGCACTTCACGGCCCTCGGGTGGGGCGCGTTGACGATCGCGTTCCCGGCCTTCACCGCTGCGAGGCACTTGAAGATGACGGTGGACGTCGGGTTGGTGACCGGGATGATGGCGGCGATCACGCCGACGGGGCTTCCGATGGCTGTCATGCGTCCGGGCTCGTCGACCCACAGGACACCCTTGGTGCGCATGCCCTCCATCGACTCGGCGACGAAGTCGGCGTTGTATCGGTTCTTGAGGACCTTGTCCTCGTACACGCCGTAGCCGGTTTCATCGACTGCGAGGCGGGCCAGCTCCTCACTGGCAGCCGAGGCCGCAGCCGACATGGCGGCGACGATGCGATCGAGGTCGGCCTGGTCGGCGTCGGCGAAAGCCTCGAACGCCCGGCGCGCAGCGATCGCCTTGCGCCGCGCCTCGGCGAGGCCGGCAAGGTCAGCGTCCCAGTCGACGGCCGATGCAGCCACTGACGCGGTCATGGGGTTCCTCCCTGCTCAGGGGTTCTACTCAGAAGTTCCGTGTCGGTCCGGTCACTTGTTGGGCGGGGCAGGGAGCTTCATAAGGATCGCTTCGACCTCCTCGTGCGGGCGCGGGATGACGTGCACCGACTGCACTTCGCCGACTTTGCCGGCCGCGACTGCGCCAGCGTCGGTCGCGGCCTTTA
>NZ_JAOPXV010000036.1 GCF_025964975.1 Nocardioides sp. | reverse complement strand
CGAAGAGGGTGAAGCGACGGTCGCAGCCGTCGACCTCGGTGTGGACCTGGTAGGCACCGAAGTGCTGGGTGATGCCACCGGCCTCCTCCGCCCCGACGTTGGCGTTGCGCAAGGCGTCGAGGAGCTTGGTCTTTCCGTGGTCGACGTGACCCATGACCGTGACGACCGGCGGACGGATGACGAGGTCTTCCTCGTCGCCCTCATCGGCGCCGAACTCGAGGTCGAAGGTTTCGAGGAGCTCGCGGTCCTCGTCCTCGGGCGAGACGACCTGGACGACGTAGTTGAGCTCCTCGCCGAGCAGCTCGAACGTCTCGTCGCCGACCGACTGGGTGGCCGTGACCATCTCACCGAGGGAGAACAGCATCTGCACCAACGCAGCAGCGTCGACGTTGATGCGCTCGGCAAAGTCGGTCAGCGAGGCGCCACGGGGCAGACGAACGGTCTCGCCGTTGCCCTTGCGGACGCGCACGCCACCAATCGTCGGGGCCTCCATGGCCTCGAACTCCTGACGACGGGCGCGCTTGCTCTTGCGTCCACGGCGCGACGGACCACCGGGGCGACCGAAGGCACCCTGGGTCTGACCGCGCTGGCCCGGACGCTGGCCCGGACGACCGCTGGCGGGCGGCCCGAAGCCGCCGGGACGGCCCGGAGCACCGCCGGGGGCACCACCGGGTGCGCCGCGACCGGGTGCACCACCGGGGCCACCGCGACCGGGAGCACCACCGGGGCCACCGCGACCGGGAGCACCACCGGGGCCACCACGACCGGGAGCACCACCGGGGCCACCACGACCACCGGCGCCGCCGCCGAAGGCAGCGGGCGACTTCGGCATCATCGCGGGGTTGGGGCGCGGCATACCGGGACGCGCGGGGGCTCCGCCCTCGCGAGCGGCCGCTGGGCGCGGCGGACGCTGGTCGGCGCTGGGCGCAGCTGGCTCAGCGCTGGGGGCGGGCGCCGGTCGGCGGCCCATCCCCTGGCTCGGAGCGAAGGGGTTGTTGCCGGGACGCGGCGCGCCCGGACGGGCACCGGGACGGGGGGCAGGCGCCTTCGGGGCCTCGGCGGCCGGAGCCTCGGGCTCGGCGGGACCGTCGGTCTCGTCGACCACCGGGGCCGGTGCCTGGGTTGCCTGCGGCTCCGCGGCAGGGGTGGGCTCCACGACGGGAGCCTGCTCGACGGCCGGCTCCTCGACGGGGGCACTGGCCTGCTTGGGGCCGGGCTTGGGGCCGGGCCGGGCGCCGGGCTTCTTGGCTGCGGCTGCATCGGACGACGCGGGTTCGGCGGCGGGCGCTGCGGCGGAGGACGCCTTCAGCTCTTCGCCGTACTGCTTCTTGAAGCGCATCTCGACGGGAGGCTCGACAGTCGACGATGCCGACTTGACGAACTCACCCATTTCCTTGAGCTTCTCGAGAACGAACTTGCTCTCGACGTTGAACTCTTTGGCGAGTTCATGGACTCGGGTCTTGGCCACGTGAAACTACGCTCCTTCTGGTTCCGTCAACCCAGAAGGAGGGCGAACGGAGACGCTAGTGGTGCAAACTCATCGGAAAGTACTCATCGAGTGCTCATGAGCTGCTGCTCCAGCTTCTGGTCGGTGGGTCTGGCTACTGGTCCTGGTGCTGCTGTTCTGCGAGCGAGTCGAGGTAATCCCTCACCGGTGTGCTGGCCGGCCCTGCCCCGAGGCGCAAGGCCCGGGGGAAAGCCCGCCGACGAACCGCGAGGTCATAACACTGTGCCGTGGGATGCAGGTGCGCCCCCCGGCCCGGTGCCGTGCCGCGTGGATCGGGGCACACGGCCGGCTGGCCCTGGGCGTCCGAGCCGACGACGACTCGTAGCAACTCGCTCTTGGCGGCTCTGGCCCGACAGCCGACGCAGGTGCGCACAGGCACACCGGCAGGGCTCTCGGTCAAGGAATCCACCATCGGGAACTCTATCGCGTCCGCAGCGATTCCCCGAATGGCGAGGTCAGGGCCGAACCGTGTCCCGCGCCCGGGCGGTCCCGAGCCTCACTCGTCGTCGACCGGCGCCGGCGCCTCGTCGGACCTGATGTCGATGCGCCACCCGGTCAGTCGAGCGGCGAGGCGGGCGTTCTGGCCCTCCTTGCCGATGGCGAGGGAGAGCTGGAAGTCGGGTACGACGACTCGGCACGACCTGGCTGCCAGGTCGACGATCTCCACCGAGCTCACCCGCGCGGGGGAGAGTGCGTGTCCCACCAGCTCGGCCGGGTCCTCCGACCAGTCCACGATGTCGATCTTCTCGCCGTACAGCTCGGCCATCACGTTGCGCACCCGCTGACCCATCGGCCCGATGCAGGCGCCCTTGGCGTTGACGCCCGGGACGGAGGTGTGCACGGCGATCTTGCTGCGGTGACCGGCCTCGCGGGCGATGCCGGCGATCTCCACGGTCCCGTCGGCGATCTCCGGCACCTCGAGGGCGAAGAGCTTCTTGACCAACGTGGGGTGGCTCCGCGACAGCGTGATCTGCGGGCCCCGCATGCCCTTGCGCACCGAGATGACCAGGCACTTGATGCGGTCGCCGTGGGTGTACTCCTCGCCGGGCACGCGCTCGCCGAGCGGCAGGTTCGCCTCGATCTTGCCGAGATCGACCATCACGTCGCCGGGGCTGCGGCCCTGCTGGATGATCCCGGACACGATGTCGCCCTCCTTGCCGGAGAACTCGCCGAACCGGATGTCGTCCTCGGCGTCACGCAGCCGCTGCAGCATGATCTGCTTCGCGGTGGTGGCGGCGATCCGGCCGAAGTCCTCGGGAGTGTCCTCGTACTCCTCGCTCGCGGTGCCGTCCTCGGCGACGTCACGCGCCAGCACGCGCACGTGGCCGGTCTTGCGATCCAGGACGACGCGGGCGTGCTCCCCCGCGCCGGGGCTCTTGAGGTAGGCGGTGAGCAGCGCCTGCTCGATCGCCTCCACGAGCACGTCGAAGGAGATCTCCTTCTCGCGTTCGAGCATCCTCAGGATGCTCAGGTCGATGTCCATCAGGCGTCCTCGCTGTCGTTGCGCTTCTTGCGGTTGAACTCCACCTGGACCAGTGCCTTGGCGACGTCGGCGTAGCGGATGTCGCGGCTCTCGCCCTCGATGTCGAGCGTCACGTGGTCATCGGTGGAGGCGAGGATGCGGCCGGTCATCTCGTCGCCCTCGACGAGCGTGACCCTGACCAGCCGGTCCTCGTTGCGGCGCCAGTGGCGCGGGAGCGTGAGCGGTCGATCGACCCCGCGAGACGTGACCTCGAGCGTGTAGGGCAGCTCGCCGAGCACGTCGGAGTCGTCGAGCACGCGGGAGACCTCGCGGGTGGCATCGGCAACATCGTCGAGCGTCACCCCGCCGTCCTTGTCGATGGCGATGCGCAGCACGCGGCGCTTTCCCGCCGAGGTCAGCTCCACGGCCTCGACGTCGAGGTCCATGACGCGAAGTGGCTCGGTGACCTCCGCCTCGATGCGATCCCTGGTGGCGTCCTGTTTGGCGCTGCTCACGATCGTGCGACCTCCTTGTGCTGTTGTTGCCGCAACGATAGCCGCTCCGAGACGGTGTGCCGACCGCCGAGTTAGGGTCACGCTCGTGTCCACCTTGCGCGTCGTCACGTCGCGGCGAGCGGCCATCTCGCTCGCGGTGGCCGCACCTGCGGCGCTGGGCGCGTGTGAGCTGGACCCCCCGTCGGCCACTCCCCCGCAGACTCCGCCCCCCGGGCCCGTGCCGGACGCCGAGGTCGTCGCCTCCGCCCGCACGGCGATCCTGCAGATGGTGTCCTCGCTCGAGGTGGTGCAGGACGCCCAACGCCGTCTCGGCCCCGAGCTGGCGCCGTGGCGAGAACTCCATGCCGCTCACCTCGAGGTGCTCGACGACGGCTCCGTCGGGGAGCCGCTCCAGGACCCTGGCCCAGCCGTCGACGCGCCGCGGGCCCGTCAGCGCCTGCTGGCGCAGGAGGCGCTCCTGGCCGACACGTTGGCCGACGGCGCCCGCCAGGCGGCCAGCGGCGACCTGGCGCGGGCCCTGGCCAGCATGTCGGCCGCCATCAGACAGCGGTTGCTCACGTGAGCACGATCGCATCGCTCCAGACGACCCTCGCCGCCGAGCACGCCGCGATCTTCCTGTACGGCGACGCGGGCGCCCACACCTCTCAGTCGAGCGAGCCACAGCTGTTCGGGGCCATCTCCTCGCTCTACCGGGCTCACCGCGCCCGGCGCGACCAGCTCACGCTGCTCCTCGCCGACCGCGGCGCCACACCCGTCGCAGCGGAGCCGACCTACGACCTGCCGGCGCCGTTGCGCACTGCTGTCGCCGTACGCAGGCACGCACAACGGATCGAAGAACGCTGCGCAGAGGTGTACGCCGCGCAGGTCGCCCACACCACGGGCGCGGACCGCGACTGGGCGATCTCCGCGCTGAGCGAGGCCGCGCAGGCCCGCATCGTGCTCGGTGGGCCCCCCGAGACGTTCCCCGGAGCTCGCGAGCTCTGAGGGGGGAAATGCAGGAACGGCCTGCATACTCACCAGTTGAGGAAGTCCCGAGATCTTCCCCATCTGGCGAGATGCAGACCGCTCCCGATGGGGTTGTCAGCATCACCCTGGTGGTCTCCCAAATGTGGGGTGGTCGACCACCTGCATAAGTGTGCAACACAAAGTGGTTGACCAGCCAGCGGATCACGCTGCAGGTCTTTGCACTGCGAAAACCTGCAAAAGTCAGCGCAGCGAGAACACGGCGGCGGGGGCCTGAGCCAAGGACCGCACCACCGCGTCGGAGTGCTCTCGGTGTGGCCGACCTGGTTGCTCGGGATGGAGCT
>NZ_JAOPXV010000046.1 GCF_025964975.1 Nocardioides sp. | reverse complement strand
ACTGGTGGCGTCCGGCGAAGGAAGCGGTCGAGGCGACCTACGCCCAGAAGGGCCAGTAGTGAGCACGCCGCCCTCCCTCGAGACACTGCCTCGACTCGAGAAGACCGCGATCCCGGGCCTGGTCGTCCTCCGGCTCGACCGCCGCGACGACTCCCGCGGGTTCTTCAAGGAGAACTGGCAGCGACAGAAGATGGTCGATCTCGGCCTGCCCGATTTCGGCCCGGTGCAGAACAACGTCTCGTTCAATGCCGAGCGTGGAGTCACCCGCGGGATCCACACCGAGCCCTGGGACAAGTTCGTCTCCCTGGCGACGGGGCGGATCTTCGGCGCGTGGGTCGACATGCGCGAGGGCGAGACCTTCGGGGCGACCTTCACCCTGGAGATGGACACCTCGGTGGCCGTCTTCGTCCCGCGCGGCGTCGGCAACAGCTATCAGGTGCTCGAGGACGCGACGGCCTACACCTATCTGGTCAACCAGCACTGGCGTCCCGGCATCACCTACCCCGCCCTGGCCCTCGACGACGCGGCTTGTGCCATCGACTGGCCCATCCCGCTGACCGAGGCGATCATCTCCGACAAGGACCAGAACAACCCCTCCCTCGACCCGTCCACCGCGATCGCGCCGAAGAAGGCGCTCATCGTCGGGGCGCTGGGTCAGGTCGGCCGGGCGCTGCAGGCCGAGTTCGGTGACTCCGACCTCGTGGACATCGTCGAGGGCGACGGCGTCACCGTGCTCGACCTCACCGACGCAGCGGCCGTGGCCGAGCTGCCGTGGCACGACTACGCCGTGGTGCTCAACGCCGCCGCCTACACCGCCGTCGACGCGGCAGAGACCGCCGACGGCCGGCGTACGGCCTGGGCTGCCAACGCGACCGCCCCCGCCACCCTGGCCCGCCTGGCCCGCGAGCACGGCGCCACGCTGGTGCACTACTCGTCCGAATACGTCTTCGACGGCACCGCCGAGGAGCACACCGAGGACGAGCCCCTCTCGCCCCTGGGCGTCTACGCGCAGGCGAAGGCCGCCGGCGATATCGCCGTGGGCACCGCGCCCCGGCACTACGTCGTCCGCACCTCCTGGGTGATCGGCGAGGGCAAGAACTTCGTCCGCACGATGACCTCCCTGGCGTCGAACGGCGTCTCGCCGAGCGTGGTCTCCGACCAGGTCGGGCGCCTCACCTTCGCCGACGAGCTCGCCCGCGCCACCCGGCACCTCATCGACACCGATGCCCCCTTCGGCATCTACAACGTGTCCAACGCCGGAGCCCCGATGTCCTGGGCCGAGATCGCCCGCGAGGTCTTCACCCGCTCGGGCCGATCAGCCTCAGACGTCTCGGAGACCACGACAGCGGAGTACGCCGCAGGCGTGCTCGACAAGGGCGGCCCCTTCGCCCCCCGGCCACTGCAGTCGGTCATGTCGCTGTCGAAGATCCGCGCCACGGGCTTCGAGCCCGAGGACGCCCTCAGCGCTCTCGACCGCTACCTCGCCGGCTGAGGCCTGACGTCTGCAGTTGACGGCTCGGCCTGCCGGGCGCGGCTGGGCAACCCGTCGAGGACGTCGAACTGGCGACGCCAGGGCTGTGGATGAGCGGAGCGGACGAACCCACGACCGGGGGCAGGCTGGGCCGGTGGACGACGTGGTGCAAGCCCTGCGAGCCCGGGGTGGGGTTGCGAGCTGGACGGAGCTCAAAGAGACACTCGGCCGCGACCCAGCTCGACGTTGCTCTCGCTGAGGCACGAGTCAGCCGGGTACGACGCGATCTCTACGCTCTCGCAGACCTCCGCGAAGTACGACGACAAGCCATCGCAGCAGGCGGGGTCGCGTCCCATCTGACGGCGGCGTTGCACTGGGGCTGGAAGCTCAGGGAACCAAAGACTCGCCCGTGCATCACGGTCTCGCGGGGCTCGCGCAAGCCAGTCGGGGACCTTGAGGTGCACTGGCAGGACCTCGCACCGCGTGAAATGGCTGGACACGTGACCCGTCGCGTCCCCACGGTCGTCGCCTGCGCCCGCGCCTATGACAGTGCCACGGCGCTGTGCGTGGCTGACTCGGCTCTCTGAGAGGGCCAGGTGACACACCAGCAGTTGATCGAAGTCGTGGTCCGGTTCACGTGGGCGGAGGTCATGCACGACCCTGCCTACGTCCGGGCCGCGTTGATCCAGATCGTCCGCACGCGCACCCGCGGGTCGGCCTAGACCCGACGTCGGCAGTTCGCGGCCGACGCGCCCGGGCCCGCGCTCGGCGCCGTCGAACTGCCGACGCCCGGACTCAGGATCAGCCGGTGCGGCCGTAGTCGTCCTCGAGCCGGCAGATGTCGTCCTCGCCGGTGTAGGAGCCTCGCTGGACCTCGATGATCACGAGCTCGTCGTCGTGCATGTTCGTGATGCGGTGCGCGGCACCCTGGGCGATGTCGACCGAGTAGCCCGCCTTCGCGACCGTCGTCTCGCCGTCGATCACGCAGGTCGCCGTACCAGCGATGACGACCCAGTGCTCCGAGCGGTGCTCGTGCGTCTGGTAGGACAACCGCTGCCCGGGACTGACATGGATGCGCTTGACCTTGTAGCCCTCACCCTCATCGATGACGTGCCACGAGCCCCACGGTCGGTCTTCCGACTCCATCGACATGCGTGCCCCGTCCTGTGCTGATTGACGTCTCACCCTATGCGACCCCCGGAGACGTAGGGTGGAGCGGTGTTCTTCTTCGAGCTGGAGGCCTACGGCTACCTGGTGGCGGTTCTGGCGATGCTGGCGGTCAAGGCTTTCGCCTTCATCAGCGCCATCTCCTTCCCCGCTGAGGCCTACCCGGCCGCCAGCCGTGGCAACAAGGTCGGCTGGGCGATCGGGCTGGGACTCGGCTTCGTCGCGCAGCTCATGTTGATGGGGGCCCGTCCGCTCAACCTCATCAGCCTCGCGTTCCTCATCGCGGCCCTGGTCTACGTCGCCGACACGCGGCCCGCGCTGGCCGAGGTCACCAGCACCCGCTGAGCCCCGAACATGCCGAAGCCCCCGGCAGTGCCGGGGGCCTCGTTGAAGCGGGTCGAGACGGAGCGTCTCGGCACGGAACGTCAGTCGCCGACCTTCTGGGCAGCGTCGCTGACGGCCTTGACGGCGTTCTCGGCCGTGTTCTTGGCGGTGGTGACCGTGGCCTTCGCGGACGACTTGGTCGCCGCAGCCCTCTTGGTCGCCGGCTTGGTGTTCGTCTTCTTGGCGGTGTCGGTGGCCTTCTTGACAGCCGTCTTGGCCGTCTTGGTGGCCGCGGTCGACGTCTTGCGCGCCTGCGTGTTGGTGGTCTTGGCCTTCGCCACGGTGGTCCGGGCCGACGCCACGGTGTCCTTGGTCGACTTCTGGCGGCGGATGCGGCCGACGAGGGTCTCGCCGCGCTCCACCAGGTCGATGAACGCGTCGGCGGCGTAGTTGACGTTCTCGTCGACCAGGCTCGAGACCCGGGCCGGGTAGCCCTTGGCCTCGGTCTGCAGCTCGGCGACGCGGGCCTCGATGGCAGCGCGGTAGGCCAAGGCGTCCTTGGCGAGGGCGTCGACGCGGGAGCCGACGACGGTCACGGCCTGCTCGCGCAGGGCCTTGGGGTTGGTGGCCGTCTTCTGGACGCTCGTCAGGCGGGTCTGCGTCTCGGTGACGAGGTCGCGCACCTTCTCGACGGCGAGGTCGGTCATGCCGACGCCGGCGTAGAGGGGCTTGCGGGCCTCGGTCCTGATGTCGAACTTGGTGCGGGTCTTGGTGGTGGCCATGTCGTTACTCCTTGTGAAGGGGTGATGGGTCATGCCCCTGCCCCGCGTTGAGTGCGAGGAAGGACGCGTACACGTCGAGCAAGGACTGCTTCTGACGCTCGGTGAGACCGGTGTCGGCGAGGATCGCGAGCTCGACCGTGACGCCGTGCGCCTCCGGGCTGACGATCCCGGCCTGGATGTAGAGCTGTTCGGCCGAGATGCGCAGCGCCTTGGCGATCTGGTTGAGGACTTCTGCCGAGGGGCGTCGCAGACGGCGCTCTATCTGGCTGAGGTAGGGATTGCTGACGCCGACCTGCTCGGCGAGCTGCCGCAGGGAGAGGCGCGACGCGAGCCGCTGCTCCTTGAGGAAGTTGCCGAGAGACTCGACGACGGTCTTCCCGTCCTTGTTGCCCTTGGCCATGCCTCCATAGTGCTAACACTTGTTAGCAGAATGCAAACTCAGTTAGCGTGACCCTGCCCACACCTCACAGGCAGGCGCGGATCTCGCCGACCGGGCGGCCACCACCGAGAAGCACCAAAGCGCCGGTGCGGCGTACGGCGTCAGCGTCGACGCCTTCGTCGTCGAGGACCCCGGAGCGCTCGAGCGCCGCCGCCATCAGCACCGGCCGGACCCGCGGGGCCCCGTCGTCCGTCTTCAGGGCGAACGACCGGCCATCAGGTAGCGCAAGCGCGTAGCAGGACTCGGCGCCGGCCTTGCCGATGGAGCCGGGGATGGCGGTCAGGAGGGTGAGCTCGTCGCGGGTCGTCCCCGAGACCTGGGCAGGGTGGCTACGGATCGCGTCGGCAACCAGCCGCTCCGGGCCACTCGTCGCGACCGCCAGCGCACCGAAGGCGCGCGCGAGCCCGATCAGTGAGGTGGACAGCAGGGGGGCGCCGCACCCGTCGACCGCGACGGTGTCGACGGGTTCACCGGTGAGCTCGGCGAAGGTCGCCGCGATCGCCTGCTGCAGCGGGTGGGCGGGTTCGAGGTAGTCGTCGATCGACCAGCCGTTGACCACGCAGGTCGCCAGCATCGCCGCGTGCTTGCCCGAGCAGTTCATCAGGATCGAGCTCTTGTCGCCGCCCGCACGGATCACCGCTTCGCGGGCCGCGTCGTCGAGGGGATAGTCCGGCGGCGTTTGGAGGGCCGACTCCGTCAGGCCAGCCGACTCGAGGATGCGGCGGGCTCCCTCGACGTGGAAGGTCTCGCCGGAGTGGGACGCACAGGCGAGCGCGAGCAGCTCGGGCGGCAACGAGAGTCCTGCCCGCACCATCGCGAGGGCCTGGATCGGCTTGTTGCACGAGCGCGGCAGCATCGGCTGGTCCACCACGCCGACCGACCAGTCGACCTCACCGGTCGCGTCGAGGGCCACCACCGATCCGTAGTGATGGCCCTCCACGAAGCCGGAGCGCACGATCTCTGCTACCACCACTGGACTCGACATGGCTGCAGGCTAGGTCACGGGCCCGCGACTGGCAGGATTGACCCGTGTCCCCGGCCCAACACTGTCCCAGCCCCCGCGAGCTCGACGACCTCGAGCTCCTGAGCACCGGGGCACTGCTCCCCCTGACCGGCTTCAACGACCCGGGCAGCGTGGTGACCATCCAGCTCCCCGAGGCACTCGCGGACGAGGACGAGATCGAGCTGGTCGACCCCGAGGGGCTGCCCCTCGCCCTGCTCGCCCCGCGCAGCGGAGCCGTCACCAGCCTGACGCACGCCCAGTTCGGACCCTTCCGCCGCCTCCACCTCAGCCCCCAGCAGGTGCGTGAGCGATACGCCGGCCGCACGTTGGTGCCGGTCACCGACGCCCTCACCGCCGCCGACCTGGATGAGGTACGCCGACTGGGACCCGTCGTCCTGGTCGCGCTCGCCGGACACGGCACCCCCGTCCTGTCGCCGGTCGCGCTGGTCCGGGCCACCCTGGCGGCGGCCGACCTGCTCCCGGACGCAGCCGTGGTCGCCGTACCCCTCGCCGCGCACGGCGAGCCCGAGGCCGATCACGCGCTGGGGCTGCAGGTGCTCGCGAACTACGCCGGCGGTGACCCGGTGCACGCGCTGACGGACAGCGAGGGCACCTACCCCGACGCGATTGCGGAGGTCGTCGACCGGGACGAGCCCGCGCCCGACGAGCAGGGTCTGGTGCTGTTCTTCACCGGCCTGTCCGGCAGCGGAAAGTCCACCCTCGCCCGTGCCCTGACAGACCGCGTGCTCGAGCAGGGGGTGCGGAGCGTCACCAGCCTGGACGGAGACGTCGTACGCCGCCAGCTGTCCGCCGGCCTCAGCTTCTCCAAGGAGGACCGGGAGACCAACATCCGGCGCATCGGCTGGGTGGCGGCCGAGATCTCTCGCCACGGCGGTCTGGCCGTCTGCAGCCCCATCGCACCCTTCGCCGAGACGCGTGCCGACGTGCGCGCGATGGTCGAGTCGGCCGGCGGCGCCTTCTTCCTCGTGCACGTTGCCACCCCGCTCGAGGAGTGCGAGCGACGCGACCGCAAGGGCCTGTACGCCAAGGCCCGCCGTGGCGAGATCCCGGAGTTCACCGGCATCTCGTCGCCGTACGAGGAACCGGACGACGCCGACGTCCGCGTGGACACGACTGGCCGGACCAGCGCGGCCGCCCTGGCCGACGTCGTCGACGCGTGGGCCGAGCGAGGCCACCTTGACCTTCGCGACTCGCTCTCCTCCTCCCTGGTC